>NZ_LRRB01000140.1 GCF_001646865.1 Aldersonia kunmingensis
CTCCACGATCAGCGTGTTCGCATTCGAAATGTCCAGGCCCGTCTCGATAATCGTCGTACACACCAGCACGTCGTACTCGTTCTGCCAGAACCCCTGCACGGTCCGCTCGAGGTTGTCTTCGTTCATCTGGCCGTGCGCGACCACAACCCGCGCCTCGGGCACAAGCTCGTGAATTCGCTTGGCCGCCTTGTCGATCGAGCTGACGCGGTTGTGCACGTAGAACACCTGGCCGTCGCGCAACAACTCACGCCGGATCGCGGCCGCGACCTGCTTGTCGTTGTACGCGCCCACATAGGTGAGCACTGGGTGGCGCTCCTCGGGCGGAGTGAGGATGGTCGACATCTCGCGAATTCCGGCCAGGCTCATTTCCAGTGTGCGCGGGATCGGAGTGGCGGACATCGTGAGCACGTCGACGTGTGTCCGCATCGCCTTGATGTGTTCCTTGTGCTCCACACCGAAGCGCTGCTCCTCGTCCACCACGACGAGCCCGAGGTCTTTCCAGCGCACCCCGGTCTGCAGCAATCGGTGCGTGCCTACCACCACATCGACGGTGCCCTCGGCGAGTCCGTCGAGGATCTCGCGCGATTCGCCGGCATCGGTGAAACGGGACAGTCCCTTGACGACGACCGGGAAGGCCGACATCCGCTCGGTGAAGGTCTGCAGATGTTGTTGCGCCAGAATCGTTGTCGGCACCAGGACTGCGACCTGTTTGCCGTCCTGCACGGCCTTGAAGGCTGCCCGCACCGCGATCTCGGTCTTGCCGTAGCCAACGTCGCCGCACACCACGCGGTCCATCGGAACAGCGCGCTCCATGTCGGCCTTCACCTCACCGATCGCGGTCATCTGATCGACCGTCTCGGTGAATGCGAACGCGTCCTCCATCTCCTTCTGCCACGGCGTATCCGGCCCGAAGGCGTGTCCGGGCGCGGCATGTCGAGCGGCGTAGAGCTGCACGAGTTCGCCTGCGATCTCGCGAACTGCCTTGCGCGCCTTCCGTTTCGTGTTCGCCCAGTCGGAGCCACCGAGCTTGGACAGCGCTGGCATTTCGCCGCCGACGTAGCGGGACAACTGATCGAGCGAGTCCATCGGCACGAACAGCCGGTCACCAGGCTGGCCGCGCTTGCTCGACGCGTACTCGATGACGAGATACTCGCGCCGCGCGCCACCCACGGTGCGCTCCACCATCTCGATGAACCTGCCGATGCCGTGCTGATCGTGCACGACCATGTCACCGGCTTCGAGGGCGAGCGGGTCCACCTGGTTGCGCCGCTTCGCCGGCATCCGCTTGCCTTCGCCGGCTGCGGTGGCGCGATGCCCGGTCAGGTCGGACTCGGTGATGACAACGAGGCCCGCGTCGGCGAGCACGAAGCCGGACCCGAGCGTGCCGCACAGCACGCCGACCAGGCCTTCCCCCGGCTGCGCACCCGCGTCGAGCAGCGTGCTCGGCACGTCCGCCTCACGCAGCCGTTCGAGCACACGCTCGGCGGTGCCGTGACCCGCGACCACGATCGCTGCCCGGCCGCCGGTGCTGACATGCCCGCGCAGCATCGCGAAAGTATTGGCCAGCTCCTCCTCGGAACCGCGCGCCGCCGGCGGCGGGGAGACCGCGAGTTCGACCTCGGACTCCGCGCCGGACGCGAGCGGACTGATCGTCCACCAGGGCAGGTCGCGCGCTCGCGCGCTCTCCTGGACCTCGCGGAGCTGGCGATACGCCGATGCGCCCAGGTCGATCGCGAGCCGAGCGCCATTGCTGTCGCGAAGGTTCGACGTATCGATCGGAGCCGTGCCGCCCACGGAGGCGGCCGTCCACGACGCCTCCAGGAACTCCTGCCCGGTCCGGACCAGGTCGGCCGCGCGGGTGCGCACCTTCTCCGGATCGCAGATCACGATGTGCGCGGCGTCGGGGAGCACATCGGTGAGCAGTTGCAGCTTGCCGGGGATCAGCACCGGCAGCAGGGCCTCCATGCCTTCGACCGGAATGCCCTCGCCAAGCTTGTCGAGCAGCTCCACCAGTGCGGCGTCGGCCTGGTTGTCGGCGGCGAGCTGGCCGGCGCGGTCGCGGATGGCTTCGGTCAGCAGCAGCTCGCGGCACGGCGGCGCGATCACGAGGTCGATCGGAACATCGGAGAGCGAACGCTGGTCGGCCACAGAGAACGCCCGCAACTCGGTGATCTCGTCGCCCCAGAACTCCACCCGCACCGGGTGGTCTGCGGTCGGCGAGAAAACGTCGAGGATGCCGCCGCGCACGGCGAACTCACCACGCTTGCCGACCATGTCGACACGGGTATACGCGAACTCCACCAGACGCTCGGTCAGCTTGTCGAAGTCCAGTTCGGCGCCGATCCGCAGCGTGATCGGCTCGATCTCCCCCAGCTTCGGCGCCATCGGCTGCATCAGGGATCGGACCGTGGTCACGACGACCCGCAGCGGTACGCCGTAATCCGGGTCGGTGGGGCGGGCCAACCGACGCAGGACCTCGAGCCGTCGGCCGATGGTGTCGGCGCCGGGTGAGAGGCGTTCGTGCGGCAGCGTCTCCCAGGACGGGAACTGCACGACCGCATCGCCGATCGTCTCGGTCAACTCGGTGGTGAGGTCGTCCGCCTCGCGGCCGGTCGCGGTGACCAGCAGCAGGAAGGACTTATCGGCGATCGCGGTGGCGGCGAACGCACGCACCGCGGCCGGGCCGACAAGCTCGACGTCCGGCTGGCCGACCAACTCGGCTACTCGGGTGAGGGCGGCGTCCGCGCAGGCGACGGCGGCCAGCCCCGCCAACGGCGGGCTAGTGGAAGGCAACGGCAAGCTCCTGGTGCCCAGTCGTGGATCTGTGACGCCACCGACGGTGGCCTTCCCCATCTTATGAGCGCACGGAGCGTGCCGGGTCCGCGGCTGGTTCAGTAGCGGCGGGCGCGGCGCGCGGCATACTCGCGGAAGTACCCGAGCTTGGCGTCGGGCACGAGCGACGGCAGCAGGTGGTACCAGGCCCGTTCCATGCGCGCCGGCATCTGCTCGACGTCGCCCATGCCCAGTGCGATGACGTGCACTCCGGCCGTCACCTCTTGCAGCAGCAGCGCGACCGACTCCGGCTCGATGTCCGGGCGCAGGTCGCCCTCTTGCACTGCCCGCTTGGCCAGTTGCACATGCTCTTCGACGAACAAGGCCAGCATGTTCTCGTTGCTGGTGCCGCGGTAGTCGCCGACCTGATGGTTCAGTGCGAGCATCGCCGCGACCATCCGGTCGCGCAGAGCCATATCTGCGACGAGATAGCTGTAGGCGACGCACACCTCGAGCGCTGGGGCATTGTTGTCGGCGAGCCGGTCGCGTGCCCCGGCCAGGCGCTCGATACCGATGTCGATGACGACTCGGGCGAGCTCCTCCTTGGAGCCGAAGTGGAAGTACAGCGCACCCTTGGTGACCTTCGCCTGCGCCATGATCTCGGCGAGGCTCGCGTTCGCGTAGCCCAGGCGCAGGAAAACCTCCGCCGCGCCTGTGAGCACCGCGTCACGTGTCGCCTCGGCGCGGGCCTGTCTAGCGACCCGCATGTGCACCACCGGTCATGTGGGAATTGTTGCCCCTCATTCGTCACCCAGTTCGGGATTCGGCTCGAGGTTTGTCAGTCCGTTCCAGCACAGGTTGACCAGATGGGCCGCGACCACCTCTTTCGGTGGTTCGCGGACATCGAGCCACCAGGTCGCCGTGACCGACACCATCCCGACAAGTGCCTGGGCGTAGAGCGGCGCGAGGGCCGGGTCGAGGCCGCGCCGGGCGAAATCGCCGCCAAGGATGTAGCCGACCTGACCGATCGCCTCGTTCAGCAGGCTCGAGTAGGTGCCCTCGGCCGCGGTCACCCGCTGGTCGCGGACCAGGATGCGGAACCCGTCGGTGCGTTCGTCCACATAGGTAAGGAGCGCGAGTGCCACGCGTTCCACCCGCACTCGCGAGCGGTTCTGGGTGAGCGAGGAGGTGATCATGTCGTTGAGCGTGGACATCTCCCGGTCCACGACAACCGCGTAGAGGCCTTCCTTGCCGCCGAAGTGCTCGTAGACGACCGGCTTCGAGACATGCGCGCGCTGCGCGATCTCCTCGACGGAGGCAGCGTCGTAACCGCGCTCGGCGAACAACGCCCGGGCGACTTCGATCAGCTGCTGGCGGCGCTGGGTTCCGGTCATCCGGACCCGGGGGGCGCGCTCGCCGGGGCCGGTATGTTCTGGGTCCGACATGGACCTAGCCCCGCCCTCGGTTTCGCTCCATAGCGCCCGCCTTGCACCGATCCGCAGCCATGTCATCCCTCCCGGAGTGTCGCCGGCCTCCCAGTGAGGAGGCGACGAACCTGTCACCAGGACATACCCTAGCCACGCCGACGGTGGAAATACGCGAGCGGTTCGACGCGCGCGCCGTCGGCGTGCAAGGATCGTGGCGCAGCGGCGGGACTGCACCCGCTAGAAGTACGGCTCGCCGGTGCGACAATCCGCCGTAGTGTAATGGCAGCACCTCTGATTTTGGTTCAGATAGTTCAGGTTCGAGTCCTGGCGGCGGAGCGCAGGGACCGGCGCTGATCTGCGGAAAAGCGCCGGCACCGCATGATCGACCGAACACCGACGCTAGAGGGAGCTCAATGCGACAGCGCACCGCGGTCGTTGTACTCGCCGCCGGGGCCGGAACCCGAATGCGGTCGAAGACCCCCAAGGTGCTGCATCCTCTCGCTGGGCGATCGATGCTCGCCCACGCGCTGTACGCGGCAAACGACGTTCACCCCGAACACCTGATCACCGTGGTGGGTCATGACCGGGAGAAGGTGTCCCACGCGGTGTCCACGGTGGCGGGCGACCTGGGCCGCAAGATCGACCTGGCGGTCCAGGAGGAACAGCTCGGCACCGGCCACGCCGTGCGCTGTGCGCTCGACATCCTGCCCGCGGATTTCGCCGGCGACGTCCTGGTCACCTCCGCGGACGTGCCGCTGCTCGACGGCCACACACTCGAGGCGCTCGTCGAGGAGCACCGCAGCTACTCCGACCGCCCCGGTGCCACCGTGCTCACCTTTGTTCCCGCGGATCCGAACGGCTACGGCCGGATCGTCCGCGACGACAACAATCAGGTCGCCGAGATCGTGGAGCACGCCGACGCAACCCCGGCGCAGGCTTCGATCGGCGAGGTCAACTCCGGTGTCTATATCTTCGACGCGGACCTGTTGCGCGCCGCGATCCATCAGCTCCGCACCGCGAACGCGCAGCACGAGCTGTACTTGACCGACGTTGTGAAGATCGCGCGTCAGGCCGGTCGCGCGGTGTACGGCGCGCTGCTCGCCGATTCGACGCGCGTGACCGGCGTCAACGACCGCGTACAGCTGGCCGCCGCGGCTCGCGCACTGAACACCGTCCTGCTGGAACGGCATATGCGGGCCGGTGTCACCGTGATCGACCCGGGCAGCACCTGGGTGGACGCAACAGTGCAGATCGGCCAGGACGCGCTGCTGCATCCCGGCGTGCAGTTGCTCGGAGCGACGGTTATCGGCGAGGACGCGGAGATCGGCCCCGACACCACCCTGACCGACGTCACGGTCGGCGCCGGCGCAAGCGTCGTGCGCAGCCACGGCACGCGCGCGGTCATCGGCGCCGGCGCGACCGTCGGGCCGTTCACCTACCTGCGCCCGGACAGTGAAATCGGTGAGGCAGGCAAGCTCGGCGCGTTCGTGGAGACCAAGAACGCGCAGATCGGCGCGCACAGCAAGGTGCCGCACCTGACCTACGTCGGGGACGCGACGATCGGGGAGTACAGCAACATCGGCGCGTCGAGCGTTTTCGTCAACTACGACGGCGTTAAGAAGAGCCGCACGATCGTCGGTTCGCACGTCCGCACGGGCAGTGACACCATGTTCGTCGCACCGATCGAGGTCGGAGACGGCGCGTATACCGGCGCCGGAACCGTGTTGCGGAATAATGTTCCACCGGGGGCGCTGGCCGTGTCAGGTGGATCACAGCGCAATATTGAAGGCTGGGTGGAGCGGAATCGTCCCGACACGGAGTCCGCTCGGGCAGCTGCCCGGGCGCGTGACGGGATAGAGACGGCCGATACCCCTGCGGATGCGGATCCGCAGCCAGGACCGCCGGCACAAGCTGCGGGCACATCGCACGAAACGCAACAAAAGGATGGCGAAGACCAGTGAGCGCGTTCTCAATCGACAACTCGAAGAACCTGATGCTGTTCTCCGGGCGAGCGCACCCCGAACTGGCCGATCAGGTCGCAAAGGAACTCGACGTTCAGGTCACTCCGCAGACCGCACGCGACTTCGCCAACGGCGAGATCTTCGTGCGCTTCGAGGAGTCGGTCCGCGGCTGTGACGCCTTCGTCCTGCAGAGCCATCCCGCGCCGCTGAACACCTGGCTGATGGAACAGCTGATCATGATCGACGCGCTCAAGCGCGGATCGGCCAAGCGCATCACCGCCGTCCTGCCCTTCTATCCGTACGCGCGCCAGGACAAGAAGCACCGCGGCCGTGAGCCGATCTCGGCCCGCCTGGTCGCCGACCTGCTCAAGACCGCGGGCGCGGACCGCATCATCACGGTCGACCTGCACACCGACCAGATCCAGGGCTTCTTCGACGGCCCGGTCGACCACATGCACGCGCAGGGCCAGCTCGCCCAGCACGTCCGCAACGGCTACGAGCTCGAGAACATCACGGTCGTCTCCCCGGACTCCGGTCGCGTCCGAGTGGCGGAGAAGTGGGCCGACTCGCTCGACGGCGCGCCGCTGGCGTTCATCCACAAGACCCGCGATCCCCTGGTGCCCAACCAGGTGAAGTCGAATCGCGTGGTCGGTGAGGTCGAGGGCCGCACCTGCATCCTGATCGACGACATGATCGACACCGGCGGCACCATCGCCGGCGCGGTCAAGGTGCTCAAGGAAGCCGGCGCGGGCGACGTCATCATCGCCGCCACCCACGGCGTGCTGAGCGATCCTGCGGCCGAGCGCCTCGCCGCGAGCGGCGCACGCGAGGTCGTCGTGACCAACACCCTGCCGATCGACGAGGACAAGAAGTTCCCGCAGCTGACCGTGCTGTCCATCGCGCCGCTGCTCGCTCGCACCATCCGCGAGGTGTTCGAGAACGGCTCGGTGACGAGCCTGTTCAACGGCAGCGCCTAGGAGCCCTAAGCAAATCCACCGCCCGCGGTGATGCGGCGGCCCGCCCGCGGTGATGGGGCGGCCCGCCCGCGGTGATCACGAGCATGTGGTCGCCGCGGGCGTCTTTGTAGGTGTCGCCGTTCCGCGGTGATCACGAGCAAATGGCCCCAGTTTCGCCCGTGAACGCGGCCATATGTTCGTGATCACGGCGGAATCCGTAGGCTGGCGATGTGTTCACCGGGATACCCGTCGCTGCGCTCGACTTCTACGAGGACCTCGGCGCGGACAACAGCAAGACGTGGTGGAACGCGCACAAGGACGTCTACGACACCGCTGTGCGTGAGCCGATCACCGCACTGGCCGCGGCGCTGGAACCGGAGTTCGGCGCCGCCAAGGTGTTTCGGCCCTACCGGGACGTGCGCTTCTCGAAGGACAAGACGCCGTACAAAACAGCGCAGGGCGCGTTCGTCGCCGTCGCACCGAGCACGGGTTACTACCTCCAGGTGGACGCGTCGGGACTGCGCCTCGCCGGCGGCTGCTATCACGCATCGGGCGAGCAACTCACCCGGTTCCGTTCGGCGATCGACCGCGATGATCGCGGCACCGAGCTCGAAAAGCTGCTGCAGAAGCTGACCCGCAAGGGTTTCGAGATCGGCGGCGACAAGCTCAAGACCGCGCCGCGGGGTTACGCCGCGGACCACCCGCGCATCGAACTACTGCGGCACAAGTCGCTGACCGCGAGCATCAACGTGGGTTGCCCGGATTGGCTCGAAACACCGAAAACGGTCGACGAGGTCCGCAAGACTTGGCGCGCCCTGCGCCCGCTCGTGGAGTGGGCGCAGGACGTGCAGAGCTGACCACTACTTCGCGGCGGCGAGGACCAAGGCGAAACGATCGTCCGGGTCGGTCCAGTGCCTCGCGACACTGAAACCGGCATGCGCGAGTTCGCCTTCCAGCCCGGACAGCCGGAACTTCGCTGAAATCTCGGTGCGCATCTGCTCCCCCGCGGCAAAGTCCACGGTCAGGTCTAGATCGCGTACCTCGACGCGCATGTTCCGCGAGGCCTCGAGCCGCATCTCGATCCACTCCTGCTGCGCATCCCACACCGCGACATGCCGGAAAGCGTCGGCGTCGAAATCGGCGTTCAGCCTGGAATTCAAGACCCGCAGGACATTTCGGTTGAACTCTGCGGTCACTCCGGCCGCATCGTCGTAGGCCGGCACTAGTACCGCAGGATCGATCACCAACCCGGCACCCAGGAGCAGGAACTCCCCCGGATCGAGCACATCACGCACGCTGGAGAGGAACTCGGCCCGCTCCTCGGGCACGAGATTGCCGATGGTACCGCCAAGGAACGCGATCATGCGCTTGCCGTCCTTGCCCTTGGGGCGGGGCAGGTGATGCAGCGTGTGGGTGAAGTCGGATACCACCCCGTGCACGGAAACACCCGGGAAACGCTCGTTGATCTGTTCCGCGGCCGTTTCCAGCGCGCTCGGCGAGACATCCTGGGGCACATACAGTTCCAGCTCGCCATGGGCCACGAAGGCATCGAGTAGCAGCACCGTCTTCTCCGATGACCCCGAGCCCAGCTCTACGAGCACCTCGGGGGCAGCGGCCTCGGCGATCTCGCCCGCGACCGCGGAGAGCAGTGCCCGCTCGGTGCGCGTCGGGTAGTACTCGGGCAGTTCGGTGATCTGCTCGAAAAGCTCGCTGCCGCGCGCATCGTAGAACCATTTGGGCGGCAACCATTTCGGGCTTGCGGTGAGACCAACGCGAGCGTCGTGGCGCAATGCTTCGGTGAGCATGTCTTCGGACAGGTGGATTTCCAGCGACGGTATCGTCATATCTCCTGCTTCGCGAAGGGTTCGATTCGGACACCGCCGGGGCGGGCGGTAACGATGTGGAGGTCGGGCACCGGCGTCCAGCCGGGGTCGTCGTCATACGGTTCGGAGGACACGGTCACGCTGTCCTCGGTGGCCAGGACCGACAACGAGTGGTAACAGGTTGTTGCCCAGAGTGTTTCGCCGTCACCGAGCAATAGGTTGAGCCGGGCGGCGGGCTGCCAGTCCAGCACCCGTGCCATCAGGTTGGCGAGCGCTATTTCCGGCTTGTGCAGTTCGAGCAGCGTTCGTAGCACCAGCCAAAGCGCAGCGGAGTCCGTAAGCGCCTCGATCTCGTACAGGTTCTGCACGAGGACCTCGTCTGCTATCGCAGCGAGCGTCTCCCGCCACTCCGGTACGACGCCGTTGTGGCTGAATGCCCACTGGCCGTGGACGAACGGCGCGCAACTGGCCCGGTCCACAGGCATGCCGGGGGTGGCCGAGCGTACCGACGCGAGCACGGCGGGCGCGGTGATCTGGCCGAGCACCTCTCCCACGGCTGGGTCGGTCCAGATCGGTATCGGGTTGCGGTAACGGGAGACGGCGGAACCATCGGCGGTGCGCTCACCGGGCCACCAGGCAACGCCGAACCCGTCGGCATTGATAGTCCCGCCGCCACGCATTTCCCTTGGCGCCCAGGACTGTACGTACAACGAATGTGCACCGCACGTGATCGGCTCGCTGACCGGAACCGGCGGCCCCAGATATCCGAGGTGACGGCACATGCGCTATCGCGGTCCGTCCGTCTCACCAGGTGTGAGGTCGCGGGCGAGCCGGAACCCGGCAAAGATCTGGCGCCGGATCGGGTGATCCCAGTTCCGGAACGTGCCACGGCAGGCCACCTCGTCGGTTCCGAATGACCCGCCGCGCAGCACGCGGTAATCGCCGCCGAAGAACACCTCGGAGTACTCCCGGTACGGGAAAGGCGCAAAGCCGGGATACGGGTCGAACCCCGATGACGTCCATTCCCACACGTCACCGATCAACTGGTGTACACCCGTCGGGGATACGCCCTGCCGGTAGGCGCCGACCTCGGCTGGTTCCAGGTGGCGCTGACCGAGATTCGCGCGCGCCGGGGTGGGATCGTCGTCGCCCCACGGATAGCGCAGCGAACGCCCGGTGGCCGGATCGAACCGGGCCGCCTTTTCCCATTCGGCCTCGGTGGGCAGTCGCTTTCCCGCCCAGCGCGCGAATGCCTCGGCCTCGAACCAGCACACGTGCACAACGGGCTGACGCGGCGCGAGCGGCCGCATCGAACCGAAAACCCTTCGCCACCAGTTGCCGTCGGTATCGTGTTCCCAGAACTGCGGCGCGGTCAGGCCTTCTGCGACGCGGTGTGCCCAGCCGGCCTCGCTCCACAACTCGGAGCGGTGGTAGCCGTCATCGGCGATGAACGCGAGGTACTGCTCATTGGTGATCGGCGCGGCATCAATCGCGAAGGCGTGCACCGAAACCCGGTGTGCGGGGCGTTCGTTGTCCAGCGCCCACGGCTCGGTGGAGGTACCCATGACGAATTCACCACCGGGCACGATCACTTCAAGCGGGACCGGAGCGCCCGGCGGAGGCGCGGGAGCTTCGAGCACCGCGGCTCCCGTGCGCAACTGATGGGTGGCGAGCATCGTCTCGTCGTGCTGCTGTTCGTGCTGCGCGATCATCCCGAACGCGAAGCCGTCTCGCTCGAGGTTCCGGCCGCCAAGTGAGCTGCGGTCCAACACGTCCCAGACTTTGTCTCGCACCGATCCGGCGTACCCGCGTGCCTCTGCCGGACTGAGCAGCGGGAGCGCCGGGCGGTTCGAGCGGGCATGCTTGAACGCGTCATAGAGATCGTCGATGTCACTGCGCACCGGTTCGCGTCCGCCGACGTCGCGTACGAGCCACAACTCTTCCTGGTTGCCGATATGCGCGAGGTCCCACACCAGCGGACTCATAATCCGGGAGTGCTGCGCCACCAGATCGGCCTCGTCGACGCAGTCGGTGAGGCCGGCCGTCCGCGCGCGTGCCCGGGCCAGCACCTCCGCGATCCGCGTGCGCAGGGCCTCGGCAGGCTCGACGCCGTGGTCGATGGTCACGCAGCTTCCTCCTCGATCGGGTTACGTCCCCGCCGGCAGCGCCGAACGGCGGCACATAGTTGCGCGGCCGCATCCAGGGTCGGCGCATGTGCCTCGGCCAATTTCAGCAGTTCCACCGCAGCGGTGCGGATTTCCGGATCCGCGAGCCCGTCTCGTGCGCCGTCGATCCAGCGCGTCTCCGTGCCGGAAACGATTGTGACCGCCTCGGCGAGCACAGTGGGACTGCTGGTCAACGCGGAGACTGCATGAATCGGCACTGCCCAGGTGTCTGCCGGTTGCGCGTCGAAATAGCGCACCTCGAGGTGCCCCGAGGCGCGGACCGGCGGAAACAGCGTGGTGAGGTGGTAGTCCAGATCGTCCCAGTCGGGACGCCGGTCGACCAGGCCGTCGAGATTGCCTGCGAGCCAGTCCGAGAACGTCGCGTCCCGTGGCGGAGACCAGTCGGTCTCGCCGTCGCGACGAATGCACAACAGCGGCGCGTCGAGCGCCCAGCGGACGTACGCCTGGGTCGGATCTGCCGCATCGACCGGTGGTTCGGTACGACCGAGATCCAGGTTAAGCCAGGTACGCATCCGCTGCGACGCCCACGAGCCACGCGGAACACCCTGCAGCACAGGGGAACACGCGAATGCCGCAAGCAAGGCAGGACCCATCGCATTCAGCGCCACCCAGCGCGCGCCGGCCTCGGCAAGGTCCGTGCCGGCATCGACGCTCACCTGCGTGGCCGCGGTGTTGCACATCATCAGCTTGCCGAACGGCCCAATCCGAAGGAACCTGTTCTCCATGGCGCAGTAGCGCGGCATTTGCAGCAGCCGCCGCGCAGGACGGTAGGCCTCGGCCGCCGCCGATACGAGCCCAATGGAGTGCGCGCGAAGCAGGTCGCGCAAGAAGTCTTCGTCGTCGCGCAATCGGCGACAGAGTTCCTCGGTTGAGGAAACGGGAATGCTCGAGATTTCGAGCTGACCACCCGGCTCGACTGTGACGCGGCCACCGAATGGCAATGCCAGCGCCGGCGAGGACGGGGAGAGGGAGGTGGGTGCGTACGGGCCGAGGGCCGACGCGAGGACCATGAGGTCCGGTCTAGCAACGTGCGCTTGCGGTGGGCTGGAGGTGGGACAGTCACCATCGTCGATCGTGGTCAACCATTCGAGCTCGGCCCCGACCAGCGTCGGCGGTCCCAGCTTGAAACACACTCCGCCGAGATAGGCCTCGGCGGCGGCGCGCGTCGAGAGCGTGCCAACCGTCATTGCAGTTGCCATCGTGACCTCCGATCAGAGGCGGACTGCCAAATCGGGACCCTAGTCGGTGGTACCGACATCAAGTAGCCGCCGGTGTTCCGACATTAAAACGAAAACGACGCGCGCGCACGGCCCGTTCACCCGTTCGGCACGAATTTCGGGCAGTCTCGACGCGGACTGCTGCCGGGCCACGTATGCCCTACCGGGAAGGACCTCACACATGCTCGACCGCGAACGGGTTCGCGCCGATACGCCCGGTTGCCTGGATCTGGCGTTCTTCGACAGCGCGGGTTCCTCGCTGCCGCCAGAACCGGTAGTCGCGACCGTAACCGGGCATATCCGCCGAGAGGCGCAGGTCGGCGGCTACCGTGCCGCGAACGAGCGGCTCGACGACCTCGCTGGGGTGAAGGTGGCGATCGGCGAGCTGATCGGCGCAACCGCGGATTCCATCGCACTCAGCGACAGCGCGACGCGGTCGTGGACGGACTTCTTCGGTGCCGTGCCGCTCGGCGCGAACGATCGCGTGCTGATCAGCGAAGCCGAATACGCGAGCAATGCGATCGCCGTGCTGCAGCGTGCACAGGCCGTCGGCGCAACCGTGGATGTGGTGCCGAGCGACACCGACGGGCAGCTCGATCTCGATGCGCTCGCGACGCTGCTCGATGAGCGAGTACGGCTCGTATCGCTGGTACATGTGCCCACCAACGGCGGGCTGGTCAATCCGGTCGCCGAGGTCACCGCGCTCGCCCATCGGGTCGGTGCGCTGGTGTTGCTCGATGCCTGCCAGTCCGCAGGGCAATTGCGGCTCGACGTGGCCGAACTCGGTGTCGATGCGCTGTCGGTGACCGGGCGAAAGTGGCTGCGCGGTCCGCGCGGCACCGGTTTCCTCTACGTCCGGCAAGGACTGCTCGACACCCTCGAACCGGCCTCGCTCGACCTGCACAGCGCCGAGTGGACCGCGCTCGACACCTACCGGATGCACGACGACGCCCGTCGGTTCGAATTCTGGGAACACGACGTCGCAGGCCGGCTCGGTCTCGGCACCGCGGTCCGCTATCTGCTGGATCTGGGGCCCGACGATGTCTATGCGGCAATTGCGGAGCGCGCCGAACGGGTGCGCGCCGTGTTGGGCGAGATCGACGGGGTGCAGGTGCGCGATCTCGGACAGCGCCGAGCTGGGATCGTGTCGTTCACCGTGGCCGGGTTCGAGCCGGTGGACGTGCGTGACCGGCTGGCGGAGCAGAACGTCACGGTGACCGTCAGCCACCGCAGCTCGACGCTGATCGACATGTCCAAACGCGGACTCGGCTCGGTTGTCCGCGCGTCCCCACACTGCTTCGTCTCCGACGAGGACATCGATGCGCTGGCCACGGCGGTCGCAAACGTGAACCGGGATTCGGCCCCGCGCAGGTAGGTGCGGTAGTCTGTTCAGGTTGTCTCGGCGAGGGTGCAGACGAAGCACACGCTTCCCGCACCGTGATCGACGCGGCACGGCTCCGTTCGCCGTCCACGTCTGTCCCGCCGCGACGTGTTGACCACAACTGATCGATCGAACGTAGGAGCCGTTTCACATGTCCGACGCAAGTCGTCTCACCGCCGTCGTCCGCACCGAGTTCGGCAAGGGTGCCGCGCGCCGCACCCGTCGCGACGGCAACGTTCCCGCGGTCCTTTACGGCCACAAGACCGACCCGCAGCACCTCGCGGTCAACGCGCAGGCGTTCGCCCGCGTGCTGCGTGAGAACGGCACCAACGCCATCCTCACCCTCGACATCGACGGCACCGAGCAGCTCGCACTGACCAAGTCGGTTGTCGTGCACCCGATCCGCAACTACATCGAGCACGCGGACCTGCTGGTCATCCGCAAGGGCGAGAAGGTCGTCGTCGACGTGCCAGTCGTCGTGACCGGCGAGGCCGCCCCCGGCTCCGTCCTGACGCAGGAGGCCAACACCATCTCCCTCGAGGCCGATGCGCTGTCCATCCCCGAGTCGATCGAGGTCGACATCGAGGGCGCCGAGATCGGCACCCAGGTGCTCGCCGGTGCGCTGGAGCTCCCCAAGGGCTCGACCCTGCAGACCGACCCGGAGACCCTGATCGTCAACGTGGTCGCGCCGGCGGCTGAGGAAGCGGAGACCACCGAGGAAGAGGGTGCCGAGGAAGAGGGTGCCGCCGAGGAAGAGGCTCCTGCCGACGAGTCGGCCGAGGGCTGATTCTCCTCACTCGATGGCTGATACAGGTGCGGCGCTCGTCGTCGGGCTCGGTAACCCGGGCCCACAGTACGAGCGCACCCGCCACAACATCGGTTTTATGGTCGCCGACGTGCTCGCTGAGCGCGTCGGCGGCCGTTTTTCCACCCACAAGAAGTCCGGCGCGGACCTCCTGCAGGCGCGCCTCGACGGGCGTCCTGTGCTCGTCGCCAAACCGCGCTGCTACATGAACGAGTCCGGTCGCCCGGTCGCCGCGCTCGCCAGATTCTTCTCCGTCCCGGTGGAGCGGGTGATCGTCATCCACGACGAGATCGACCTCGACTTCGCCACGATCCGGCTCAAGCAGGGCGGTGGCGAGGGCGGCCACAACGGGCTTCGCTCCATCTCCAGCGCCCTGACCAGCAAGGACTATCTGCGCACCAGGGTCGGCGTTGGCCGCCCGCCGGGCCGGATGGACGCCGCGGCCTACGTGCTCAAGCCGTTCTCCGCCGCCGAGCGCAAGGAGCTGCCGATCATCTGCGAGCAGGCCGCGGATGCGGTGGAACTGCTGCTCGACGTTGGGCTCGAGGCCGCGCAGAACCGCCTGCACTGAGCACCCCGCTGGGTTAGGGACAGTCTCCCGACTCGCCGTACTTGACCACGGACAGCACCGCGTCGCCCTCGTCGATCGCGATCCCCGGGGCCGGACTCTGTGCGACGACGACCCAGTTGCGATCCGAGATCTGCATGCGCCCCTTGCCGGTCGCATCCTCGCTGCGCGAGTAGAAGACTCCGGCAGCCTGGATCGCGTCCTGCGCCGCCTGCAGATTCATGCACAACACAGCCGGCATCAAAGCGGTTGGCGCCGAAGCTGATTGCGGAACCGGAGCCGCAGCCGGCACGCTCGTCGCAGGAGCGATAGTTGTCGGAGTAATCGTCGCCGAGGGTGCGACTGTCGTCGTCGGCGAGGCCGACGTGGTGGCACGGGCCGCCGACGTGGGAACTGGCTGCGTCGAGGATGGCGGCGATTGGTCCTCGGACTCGTCGAAGCCATCCGAGATATCGGTGGCGATGCCGATGACCGTCAATCCGGCCGCCACGATTGCCGCAGCCACAACGCCCTTGCGGACGGGTGGCGGAGCGTAGACCGGCGGCGGCGCCGCGAGGGCGGCAGCCGTATCGCCAGCCATGAATGCCGCGTTCGCGGCATCCGCGCGGGCGACGATCGCCGCGTTCCGTGCCTTCACCCGGGCGATGTGGTCCCGAATCGGCTTGGCCAGGGCGAGATACCACAACCCGGCGGCGAAGACGGTCATCGTGACAACCTGCCCGAAGTCCACCTGGATCGCGCTCACGACGATCAGCCACGTGCAGACCGCGGCGAAGAATCCGGCGAGGACGCGCAGATAAGGGCTGAGGGTGTTCATCGATCCTGCTTCGGGTGGCTACGGCGGGTGGAGCCAGGAGTCTGGCATCCGTCACCGAACAGATTCGGCCGTTCCACGGCGGCCGTTACGGACCCAGCCGGGCCCCCAAACGGGTGCAAAACTTGTACCCGGGGCCGAAACTTCGCACCCGTGAGGAAGACTTGCACCCGCCTGAACTTCCTCACGACCGCAAACCTTGTTCCCGGGGACGAAACTTCGCACTCACGAACACAATTCGCTCGCCTTTGGTCGCCGGATATCGCTACAGCAGCGCCAACGTGTGGGTCCGCCGCAGCTTGCCCGACGACGTCTTCGGGATCGAGCCGGGACCGAGCACCGCGACTCGGCGGGGGCGTACGCCGACCTCGCCGAATACCACGTGCGCCACCTCGTGCTCGATGCGCTCGACCTCGGCGTGGTCCTCGAATCCGCCGCTCTCCACGACGACGGCGAAGCTCTCGCGCTTGTCCCCCGCGTCGATCCGCACCGCCACCGCATTGCCCGGCCGCACGCCGTCGACGCGTGCCGCGGCCCGCTCGATATCGGTCGGGTAGATATTGCGGCCGCCCATGATGATCACGTCCTTGATGCGGCCGCACACCACCACGAGCCCTTCTTCGGTGAAGTAGCCGATATCTCCCGTATCGAGCCAGCCATCCTCGTCTTGTGCGGGCACAAACCCGTCGACGGTGACGTAACCGGGTGTGACGGCATCGCCGCGCACCTGAATCACCCCGACGCCGCGCGCGGGCAGCTCCTGGTTGTCCGTGTCCACCACACGACCCTCGAGGTTGTCGACGAGATAGCCGAGTGTCGCGAGCCGGCGCACGTGCCCTCGCGTGGCTGGAACCGCCCGGCCCATTGCCTCGAGCAGTTCCGCGTCCACGGTGTCGAGGACGAGGCCGTGTCCGGCATCGGGCACCGAGACCGCGAGGGTCGTCTCCGCCATGCCGTAGACCGGGGTGAGCGCTGTGGCATTGAGACCGAACCGCGCGCCGTCGGCGGCCAGCGTCGTCATCGTGTCCGGATCGACGGGCTCGGCACCGTTCCACATGTAGCGGATCGAACTAAGGTCCACCGCGCCGTCATCCGCCTGACGCAGTCGCCGCGCGAGCAGGGCGTAAGCGAAGTTCGGCGCCGCCGTCACGGTGCCGCGGTACTTCTCGATCAGCTCGGCCCAGACCAGCGGCCGGCGCAGAAACTCCAGCGGAGTGACGCTGACGACCTCGGCACCGTATTGCATTGGCACGCTGAGGAATCCGACCATGCCCATGTCGTGGAACAACGGCAGCCAGCTGATCATGACGTCGTCGGCTCGGTCGAACTTGATCCGGTCGATCATCGCGTACGCGTTGACGTAGAAGTTGCGGTGCGTGATCTGCACGGCCTTGGGTGTGCCGGTCGAACCCGAGGTCAGCTGCTGCAGGGCGATGTCGGTCTCGGCGGTTTCGATCGGGTCGATGTCGTCGCCGGTGCGCAACTCCTTGACGGTGACCACCCGGATTCCGCGCTCTTTGAGCAGTGGCGCGGCCGCCTCGAACGGCTCCCCGACGATTACCGCGTGGGCGGCGATCATCGTCAGAATGGCCTCGGTATCGGCGGCCCAGGCGATGAGATCGGTGCGCGGGGTGGGCTGATGCAGCATCGTCACCGATGCTCCGCGCATCCAGGTCGCCTGCACTGCGGGGGCAATATCCACCGGCTGACCGGCCAGCACACCGACCGCATCGCCGTGTCCGATCCCGGCTGCGGCCAATCCACCGGCCATCCGGCGAGCCACCGTGTGAATCTCGCCCCAGGTATGCCGAACCGGCGCATCCGGCTCGCCTGTGACTAGCCCGCGGTCGCTCGTGCGGGCGGTCTCGTACATTTCCTCGGTGAATTTGCTCACGATCCCGACTCCTCGAGGCAGCGCCATATGCGGCGAGTACGTGTCTCCTTCTTGACATCCCGACACGCCCGGGCGGCGTTAACGGTCCCGCGACGCGACGGCGCCGGATGAATGCCGCGCCGACGTCGACTACTCTGGAACGTCGCGTATGTCGCGCGCACGCGACGCTTTCTCGCCCCACCGCGCACGCCCCCACAAGAGCACGAGGTAGACCCTTGACCACGCCTGCATCGGACGAGTCCGCCGGCACCGCGACGACCAAGTCCAGCGAGTCGCTCGCCAAGGAGGTCTCGCGCCGCCGCACCTTCGCGGTCATCTCGCACCCCGACGCAGGCAAGTCGACGCTCACCGAGGCGCTCGCGCTGCACGCACGCATGATTTCCGAGGCGGGCGCGATCCACGGCAAGGCCGGACGCCGCTCCACCGTCTCCGACTGGATGGAGATGGAGAAGGCCCGCGGCATCTCCGTGTCCTCCACGGCGCTGCAGTTCGAGTACCAGAGCGCCTCCGGTGTGAACGCGGTGATCAACCTCGTCGACACACCCGGCCACTCCGACTTCTCCGAGGACACCTACCGCGTGCTCACCGCGGTCGACGCGGCCGTCATGCTGATCGACGCCGCAAAGGGCCTCGAGCCACAGACCCTGAAGCTGTTCCAGGTGTGCCGTCACCGCGGCATTCCGGTCATCACCGTGATCAACAAATGGGACCGGCCCGGCCGGGAACCGCTGGAACTGCTCGACGAGATCGATGAGCGCATCGGCCTGACGCCCACCCCGCTGTTCCTGCCGGTCGGTATCGCGGGCGATTTCCGCGGCCTGCTGCGCCGCGGCGAGGACGGCGCGGCGACCGAGTACATCCACTTCACCCGCACAGCAGGTGGCGCGACGATCGCGCCCGAGGAATCGCTCGATCCCGACACCGCCGCGGCTCGCGAGGGCGACGCCTGGACCGATGCCGTGGAAGAGAGCGAACTGCTCTCTGCCAGCGGGCAGGATCACGACCAGGAACTGTTCCTCGCCGGGCAGACCTCCCCCGTGATCTACGCGTCAGCAATGCTGAATTTCGGTGTGCGGCAACTGCTCGAGTCGCTCGTGTCGCTCGCACCATCCCCGCGTCCGCGCAACGATGTGAATGACAATCCGCGTGAGGTCACCGCCCCGTTCAGCGCGGTGGTGTTCAAGGTGCAGGCCGGCATGGACGCCGCGCACCGAGATCGCTTGGCGTTCATGCGCATTGTGTCCGGCACCTTCGAGCGCGGCATGGTGGTCACGCACGCGCAGACTGGAAAGCCGTTCGCCACCAAGTACGCGCTCACTGTTTTCGGCCGGGACCGCACCACCGTCGAGGAGGCCTACCCGGGCGACGTCGTCGGCCTGGTGAATGCCACCGCGCTCGCGCCCGGACACACCCTCTATGTGGACCGCAAGGTCGAGTTCCCGCCCATTCCGTCGTTTGCTCCCGAGCACTTCGCCGTGGTGCGCGCCGAGAGCGCTAGCAAGTACAAGCAGTTCCGCCGCGGCATCGATCAACTCGACTCCGAAGGCGTGGTTCAGGTGCTGCGCAACGAAATTCGTGGTGACGCATCGCCCGTGTTCGCGGCCGTCGGCCCTATGCAGTTCGAGGTGGCCGCGGCGCGGATGAAGGCCGAGTTCAACGTCGAGGCCAAGCTCGAGTTTCTCCCCTACACGCTGGCGCGGCGCACCGACCGCGAGTCCATGGACGAACTCGGGCGCCAGCGCGGCGTCGAGGTGTTCACCCGTACCGACGGCGTGATCCTCGCGTTGTTCAGCGACAAGTGGCGGCTGCAGTATATCGAGAAGGAGCTCTCGCAGCTCACCCTCGAGCCGCTGGTTGCCGCGGCCGACTGACTACCGGCACCGTCCGGGTTGGGCGCACCCAGCCGCCGCACACCTTCTGTTGCGCCGCATAGGAATCCGCACGCGGGAGCCTGTGCGAGGCGTCAGGAAGTGTGCGGCGATGGGGGTGCTGGCGAGAACAGCGCGATGACGCCGTAGGACGCCGGAACCGCGCGGACCGTCACGGCCAGAGATCGCTCGCCGACCATCCCGGTTCCGCGCGGGTGAACCGGCGCCGCAGATGCCGACGCCCTGGGTCGGCCTGCCAGAACTCGACTGTCATCGGCTCGATCCGCCACACCCGCCAGTGCGCGGACAGCAGTTGCGGCTGGTGTTCGATCAGGTTCTGCGCGTCTGCCACGGCCGCGAAATACTCACTCTCGTCGGCCAATTCGGCGCTCTGTTTGCTGCCGAACGCCACTGCCTGCGCGATAGTTGACCGGTCGTGGAAGTCACGGGACGCCGCCTCGATACCGCCGTCGATCACCGACCCGGCAATGCGCACCTGCCTGCCGTGCTCACGCCAGTAAAACGTCAGCGCTGCTTGCGGATTCGCGGCGATGTGCGCGCCCTTGACCGAGAAGTCCGGCCCTGAGACCGACCAACCGGACGCATCGATATCGCGCAGCATCAGCACACGCGCCGACGGAAGTCCGTCGGCGCCGGTGGTGGCCAGCACACCAACATGCGGCTCGGGGATACCCGCATCGACCGCGTCCTCCAGCCAGCGGAGAAACGAATCATGCGGTGGCACAGCGGGATCGGGAAGCTCCCGGTACGGCGGCTCGATCGCTGCGAAGCCGAGCGAGCGCAACCAGGCGCGGTTGTCCGAGAACTCCGTCCTGCGCGGCACTGCCCGAGGTTACGCGGAGGCAGGAGGTTGTGCGACCGGCCCCCAGCGATTCGAGGTCAACCGGAAGCCGGGTAGGTCGGTGAGCGCGTACACGACCTCGTACGTGCGGGCATAGCCGGTGTGCAGAATCTTCCACTGCCCGTCCAGGCCTTTGACGTAGCGATCGTCGTAATACGCGGCACCGCGCATCAGCATGTTGTGCTCGGGAATGAGTACGGTGTCGGACTGGTACCAGACCCCCGAGGCCGTGTCGCCATCTACTTCGATCTCGGGGTGGTCACAGTGGTGCTCGGTGATGACATTCGGGCCAAGGGTGTTGCGCATGAATCCGATGAAGGCGTCACGCGATTCGAACTGCAGGTACTCGCTGTAGGTGGCCGTTGCTTCGGGCAGCATCGTTTCGGCCAACTCGTCCCAGGCCTTGGTGTCCAGTGCGCGCAGATATCGGTACTTCAGGCGGCCGATCTCGTACACGGCTTCCAGATCCATGAATCTACTGTGCCACCATCGGGCCTGATTGAGAGCTTTTTTGGCGTGGTCGATCAATCCGTGAGGGGTGACTCCGCCTGGCGCGGGTCCAGCGTGAAGCAGGTTTTGCAGAAATCGACGCCGAAATCGGTCAGCAACAGCGATTTGCGGATGACCTTGGGGGCGCGACCAGCCTTTTTGCGCGCTTCCTCGACCGACGGCTGTACCTCGAGCACCATGTACCGGTTCAGCACCACCGGATCGGCGGATACCTCGACGAGACCGAGCCGTTTCAGATTGGTCACGTACGAGCCGGATCGGTGCAGGTGACGCACGCCGGCCTGCTCGGGAACGGAGGTGAGATCGCCTGCGATCAGCTCCGAACCGATGCCCAGCGGGCGGTTGGTCCGCACGTCGACGAGCGGTTGCGCCCCGTTCAACGCCAGGAAGCGCAGCATGCGCGCCTCGTCCGGGGCGAGTTCGCCGAGAATCCGGTCGAAGGCGGGGTGGACGTCCTCGGTGAAATAGACGTCGGCCGACACAGCGAGCAAGGCATCCCCGCGGCGGCGCAGGTCGTCAGTAGTGGACGCTTCGAGCGCTTTTCGGGCCGGATCAACCTGCGGCGGCAGCGTCGCGGCCGGCACGTAACTGACGATCTCGCGCACCGATCCCTCGGTGACACCGAGGGCGGTCTGCGCGAGCGAGCGCAGCGAGTTCGCCGCGCGCTCTGCGATTTCCGCGGATGTCTCACCCTCGATCGCGGCCTGCGCGATCTGCCGGCCGACCTCGAGCCCCGTCCCGGCCACCCACTGCGTTCCGCGCAGTGCGGTACCGACTGCGAAACCGGCCGCACGGAACGTGCCGCGGATCAACTGGGCTTCGGGGCTGATTTGCCGTTCGACCTCTTTGCGCTGCTGCTGCGCGAGTGCGGTCGACGGGTCGGCCGCGGCAAGCACGGCCTCATCGGAGGGCGTTTGGCCGTCCGGTCCGGCAATGTCGTCGGGATCGATCACGTCACACTCCGAAGATCGCCAGGTGGATGAAGCCGCCGATCGAGCCAAGGACGGCACCGTGCACGAACAGCAACCATTCGTCCTGCTTGGTCGCCGAGCGCAGCAGATCCACGAAGTCTTCCAGACTCAGTTTTTCCATTTGCTGAGCGATGAAGGTTCGGATGCGGCCGGCCTGCTTCTCGGCGAACGCCCGGTCGGTCATCGCATCGGTGGCGAAGTCCAGTGCCACCGGGGCGAGCGAGGACTGGATGCGCGCGTATTCGTTACTGCCCAGCGACATCACGAGGGCGATCTTGGCCCGCCCCACCGCTCTGTCCACCGAGTCGCGCATCACACTATCGAGCATCTGCAGGGTGCGGTCGGAACGAGAACCGGCGAGCAACTCCCGAGCCATGTTCTCTGTGGTGATCACGTCGTCGGCGATGATGTCGGCGAAGCCCTCGATGATCTCGGTACGCCGTTTGAGCATCAGGCCCTGCCGCCACGGCACCCACCACTTCGGGTGCAGCGGCTCGTAAATCATGTTGATGCCGACCCAGTTCACGACGTAGCCGATCACCACGCCGCCCACCGGAAGCAACCACCAGTACGGGAAGACGTGCAGCAGGCCGACCAGAAGGAAGCCCATCGGGTAACCGAAGTAGAACCCGAAGTTCTGCATGAACCGCAGTTCCTTCGCGCCCATCTCGCGGAAGATGCTGTTGAGCAGCTTCGGGTTCTCGGTCAGATGCCGGATCGCCATCCACTTCGGGTCGACGAGGTCCTCGATGTGCTCACCGAGCGTCGCCGTGATCTTGCTGGCGTTCTCGGGCAGTTCACTTTCGACCTTGCGGTACACCGCTTCCCGGGCGAACGCGGGGAGGCTGCGCCATAGCCGCGGGCTTTCGCGCTCCACGATGCGGTCCACCACGCCGCGGATCTCCGGCCTGGCCACGGTGACGAAATGCTCGGCGATGCTGTCCGGGTCGAGTTCGCGGTAGAAGTCCGCGACGCTGCCCAGCTTGGAGATGCTCTTGTCCACCGCGATGGAGGCCATCTTCTCGGCCCGCGAGGGGACCATGCCTTGCCAGCCGATCTTGCGGCCGTCGGGCGAGTAGATCGGCAGAATCTGAATGCGGCGATGCAGGTACGGGTAGATCAGCTCATTGCCGGGAAGACGGAAGCCGTGAAATTTCAACGGCTGGAACAGCATCAGGACGCCTGTCCAGTTCGTGACGTAACCGATGATGCCGGTGAACAACGGGATCGTTATGAGATCCATCATGAGTTTGTGGTCCACGTCGTCCACCTCCCCTCGGCGCGGCCGGCGGCCGGTCCTCGCGTTCGTGCCGTGTCGCAGTGTCCGTTAGCCGAGGCCTTCGTGACGCGAAATCGAAGGCTACCGTGTTGATCGTCACGGTCCGGCACGGGTGCGCTCGTCACACCCGTGACCCACCTCACTCGTGTTCTGCGGCGAGCTCGAGCCAGCGTTCCTCGGCCGAGTCCTTCTCGCTGACGACCCGCTTGAGTTCGGCATCCAGGGTCGCCAGCCGACTCGGGTCGCTGACCGCCGCGGCAAGTTCCTCGTGCAGCTCGCGCTCGCGCTTATCGAGCCGCTCCATCGTCCGCTCGAGCTTGGCAAGTTCCTTGCGTGCCGCCCGCTGCGTGGCCGCGTCGACCATGGGCGCACCCGGAGCGGCCGTGCCCGGCGCGGCCCCGGCGGCGCGGGCCGGGCGCGCCGGTGAGGCATGGCGACGCCGCAGGTACTCCTCGATGCCCCCCGGCAGGTTCGTGAGCTTGCCGTCGCCGAACAGCGCCCATGTGCTGTCGCAGATCCGCTCGATCAGGTAGCGGTCGTGGCTGATCACCACGAGCGTGCCGGCCCAGCCGTCGAGCAGATCCTCGAGCTGCTGCAGGGTGTCGATATCGAGGTCGTTGGTCGGCTCGTCGAGCAGCAGGACGTTCGGCTCGCCCATCAGGATCCGGGTCAACTGCAGCCGCCGCCGCTCGCCGCCGGACAGCTCCCCCACCGGCGTGCGCTGCCGGGCCGGAGTAAATCCGAGCCGTTCGGCCAGCTGCCCGGCCGAGATCTCCTTGTCGCCGATCATGGTTCGCTCGGCCACGTCCTGGACCGCCTCGAGCACCCGCATATCGGTGGGCAGGTCGTCGAGTTCCTGTCGCAGCCAACCGATCTCGACCGTCTTGCCCTGCACGCGCCGGCCTGCGGCGAGTTCGGCATCACCGGCCAAGGCCCGCAGCAGTGTCGTTTTGCCCGATCCATTCACGCCGACCAGGCCGAGGCGTTCGCCGGGCGCGAGGCGCCAGGTCAGGTCGTCTACGAGCACACGACCGTCCGGGCTGGCCAGCTGCACATCCTCGAGTTCGATCACGATGCGGCCGAGCCTGCGACGGGCAAACGCGGACAGCGCGACCGTGTCACGGGGCGCGGGCACATCGGCGATCAGCGCCTCGGCGGCCTCGACCCGGTAGCGCGGCTTCGAGGTGCGCGCCTGCGGGCCGCGGCGCAGCCACGCCAGTTCCTTGCGAGCCAGGTTGCGGCGCCGTGCCTCGCTGGCGTCCGCCTGCCTGGCGCGCTCGGCGCGGGCGAAGATCCAGTCCGCGTAACCGCCCTCGTAGGTCTCCACCTTGCCGCCGACGACCTCCCACGTGCGGGTCGCCACGGTGTCCAGGAACCAGCGATCGTGCGTGACGACCACCAGCGCGCCGCGCCGGGACAGCAGGTGCTCGGCAAGCCACTGCACGCCCTCGACATCGAGATGGTTGGTGGGCTCGTCGAGTATGAGGAGGTCCAGTTCATGGACCAGCGCTGCGGCAAGTGCGACACGGCGGCGCTCGCCGCCGGACAGATCGTCCACCCGCGTTTCCAGGCCGAGATCGGCAATCCCGATACCGGCGAGGATGCCGCGGATGCGCGCGTCACCTGCCCATTCGTGCTCGGCGTCGGCGACCGTGCCGAGGACGACCTCGCCGATCGTCGCGCCCACGGGCAGCACGCCGCGCTGGGTCACGACCGCGAGCCGCAGCCCGCCCACCCGGCTCACCCGCCCCGAATCGGGCTGGGCGATGCCCGCGAGCACCTCGAGCAGCGTGGTCTTGCCGCCGCCGTTGAGGCCCACGACGCCGATCCGGTCGCCCTCGTGCACGCCGAGCGACACCGTGTCGAGCAACGGGCGAATGCCGAAGGATTTGGAGACCTGTTCCAGATTGATCAGGTTGGTCACGCGGAATATCCGTCCTCATCGATAACCCGGGTGCCGTGCGCAGGGCCGGTAGCCAGTCGCACCGAGCGGCACACGCCGGCACCGGAAAGTTCGGCACCGACGGCGACGGCGGCGTCGTGGTCGGCGCACAGGAATGCACAGGTGGGGCCCGAGCCGGAGATAATGCCGGCGAGTGCGCCCGAGGAAATCCCGGCGCGCAGCGTGCGGCGCAGGTCCGGGCGCAGCGACAGCGCGGCGGCCTGCAGGTCGTTGCCGAGTAGCGGGGCGAGCCGCTCGGGGGCACCCACGGCGAGTGCCTGCATCAGTTCCTGCGCCTCGCCGAGCCGGGGCGGCTGCCCGCGGCCGCGCAACTTGTCGAGTTCGCCGTACACCTCGGGCGTGCTCAAACCACCCTTTGCGAGCGCGATCACCCAGTGAAAAGTGTTGCGGGACAACACCGGAAGCAGTTCCTCGCCACGTCCGGTACCGAGCGCGGTGCCGCCGTGCAGCGCGAAGGGCACGTCGCTGCCGAGTTGGAGCGCGATCTCGTCGAGCTCCTCACGGCCGAGATCGAGCTGCCACAGTTCGTTCAGGCCGACCAGTACCGCAGCGGCGTCCGCACTGCCACCAGCCATGCCGCCGGCGACGGGGATGCCCTTATCGATGATGATGTCGACCAGCGGTTCGTGGTCGAAACGTTTGCCGAGCAACTCCGCGGCCTGCCACGCCAGATTGCGCCGGTCGGTCGGCACGTCCCTCGCGCCCTCGCCGCGCACCTGCACGGTCAGTTCACGCGATGTCGTGATCTGCACCTGATCCGACAGCGACAGCGCCTGGAAGACGGTGCTCAATTCGTGGTAGCCGTCCGGTCGCAGCTCGCCGACGGCGAGATGCAGGTTTACCTTGGCGGGGGCCCGGACGACTACGGGCGTCGGCACGACTGACAACACGACCAAGAGCCTAAATGTCGGTCGCCAACCGTTTGCGAGCCGGACCGACGAGTCACTGCGCCCGCAGTTCCCGCTTGAGCAGCTTGCCGCTCTGGTTGCGCGGCAGTTCATCGACGAACGTCACCCGCTTGGGCACCTTGAACGGTGCCAGGCGCGCCTTCACATGCGCGATGATCTCGTCCTCGCTCGCCGTCGCGTCCTCACGCAGCACCACAACCGCGGTCACCGCCTCGATCCACTTCTCGTCCGGCGTTCCGATCACGGCGACCTCGGCCACACCATCGTGCGTGTAGATCGCGTCCTCCACCTCGCGCGAGGCCACCAGCACACCGCCGGTGTTGATGACGTCCTTGATCCGGTCAACGACGGTGATGTAGCCCTGCTCATCTCGGGTGACCAGGTCACCGGAGTGGAACCAGCCGTCGCGGAACGCCTCCTCGGTCGCCTCCGCGTTGTCCCAGTAGCCGAGGCACAGCTGCGGCGACCGGTACAGCACCTCGCCGGCAGTGCCCGGCGGGACATCGTTGCCGTCGGTGTCGACGACGCGGGTCTCCACGAAGAACACGGGCGTGCCGCACGAGGCCGGCCGTTCGTCGTGCTCCTCGGGCCGCAGCACTGTCGCGAGGGGGCCGATCTCCGACTGGCCGAAGCAGTTGTAGAAGCCAAGGTCCGGGTAGCGGCCGCGCAGCCGTTCGAGCACCGTCACCGGCATGATCGACGCGCCGTACTGGGCCTTCGTCAGCGAGGACAGATCCCGTTTGTCGAGATCGGGATGCCCGGCGAGCGGCACCCACACGGTCGGCGCGAGGAACAGCGATCCGATTCGCTCCGCCTCGACCCGTCGCAGGATCTCGGGCACATCCGGCGACTCCATCAGCCGCACCGTCGCCCCCACCGACAGGTACGGAAGCATGATCACGTGCATACCCGCCGAGTGGTAGAGCGGCATGCAGAGCAGCGGGTCGTCAGCCGCCGTGAAGTCCAGGGCGAGAACGCACGAGACGTATTCGTGCACCAGCGCAGCGTGCGACATCATCGCGCCCTTGGGCTTCGACGTGGTGCCCGAGGTGTAGAGCAGCTGCACCAGATCGGTCGAGCTCACCGCCGCCTCGACCACGGGGACCTGGCCGCGACGCGCCAGCTCGACGAGCGAATCCTCCAAGTCGCGCAGCGGCAGCACCTTCGCGATATCGAGCTGCGGCAGCACTGCGTCGAGTTCGGCGCGCTGGCTGGGATCGACCAGCACCACCCGGCTGCCGGACTGTTCGAGCAGGTAGGTCAGTTCCTCTCCGCGCAGCGCGTAATTGACCGGCACATGCACGAGGCCGGCACGCGCGCAGGCGAGGAAGCCGATCACATAGGCATCGGAATTGACGCCGAACGCGGCGACGCGGTCGCCCAGCTCGAGTCCGAGCTTGCTCAGCGCCGCGGCGGCACGAGTGACGGCGTCGTCGAGTTCGCGGTAGGTCCACGTCCGGTCGGCGAAGATCAGGGCGTCCCGGTCCGGCGTCCGGGACGCCGAGCGGCGCAGCACGGCATCGACGGTGGCGGAACGCGGATCGATTGTCATGAATCGCAGACTAACCGTCGATCATTAAGGACCGTAGTAGTCCGCAATGGGTGGCATCGTGAGGGCCATGCTCGAGACATCCGCCCGCTTGCTGCGGCTGCTCACCTTGCTGCAGACGCGCAAGGAATGGTCCGGCGCCGACCTCGCCGACCGGCTCGAGGTGACGCCCCGAACTGTCCGCCGCGACGTCGACAAACTGCGCGACCTCGGCTATCCGGTCAACGCCTCGGTGGGCGTCGGCGGTGGCTATCAGCTCGGCGCGGGCGCGGAGATGCCACCGCTGTTGCTCGATGACGACGAGACGCTCGCGGTGGCGTTCGGCCTGCAGTCCGGCGCGACCGGGCCGGTCACCGGTATCGGCGAGCCGTCGCTGCGTGCGCTGACCAAGCTGCGTCAGGTCATGCCGTCGCGGCTGCGGCACCGGCTCGATGCCCTCTCGGTGGACGTCGTGGCCCGGCCGGAGGTGAAGTCCGCGGTCGACGCGAAACTACTCGCCACGGTCGCCTCGGTCTGCCACGCGCACGAGCGGCTGCGCTTCGACTACCGACGTCACGACGGCGAGGAGATGCGCCGCGAGGTCGAGCCGTACCGTCTGGTCCGCTCGGGCGCGCGTTGGTACCTCGTCGCCTGGGACATCGGCCGCAGCGACTGGCGGTCATTCCGGGTGGACCGGATGACCCCGAAGATCCCGACCGGGCCGCGCTTCACCCCACGCGAGCTGCCCGAGGGCGGCGCAGCGCAATTCGTCGCGACGGGCATCAACCGCGCCACGACACAGGCTCGCGCCCGGGTGCGCCTGCACGCCCCCATCGAGCAGATCGCGGAAATGGTGCACGAGGATTGGGGCACGCTCGAGGCAGGCGACGGAACGAGCTGCGTCGTCGCGCTCGGCGCGGAATCGCAGACCTCGCTGGCGAGGTGGCTCTCGGCGTTCGATGTGCCGTTCACCGTGCTCGAACCCGATGAACTGCGCGAGGAGTGCCGCCGGCTCGCGGATCGGCACACGCTACTGGCGGAGCGCTACCGGGAAGCGTGAACTCCTTGCGGTAGGTACCCCTGGGGGGTATATTCGGGACCGAGATAGCTCGACCCGAATGCCCTTAAGGAGATCTTCGTGAGCACCTCCACCTTCACCGTCACCGGGATGACGTGCGGACATTGCGTGAGCGCGGTCCGCGAGGAGGTCGGCAACATCGCCGGTGTCGAGACTGTGGACGTCGACCTCGAGAGCGGACGTTTGGTGATCGAGAGCGGCACGCCGCTTGCCGACGCCGACGTGATCGCCGCGGTCGACGAAGCCGGATACCAGGCAACACGACAGGAGTGAGGATGTCCGCGCCGACGACCAATCGCAACGTCGAACTCGCCATTACCGGAATGACGTGCGCCTCGTGCGCCGCCCGGATCGAGAAGCGGCTCAACAAGCTCGACGGCGTCCAGGCCTCGGTGAACTTCGCGACCGAGACCGCGAGCGTTCGAGCACCTTCGACCGTAGATGACGACGCGCTCGTCGCGCAGGTGGTGAGCGCCGGATATGGCGCGAGCCCGGCACAGGACGAGGTCGAGGAAACCGACGAACTCTCGAGCCTGAGGTTGCGACTCATCGTCAGCACGGTGCTTGCGGTGCCCGTGATCGCGCTGGCAATGGTTCCGTCCTGGCAGTTCACCAACTGGCAGTGGGTCTCGCTCGCCCTGGCTACGCCGGTCGTGGTGTGGGGCGCGTGGCCGTTCCACCGCGCCACCTGGGCGAACCTGAAGCACGGCGCCGCGACGATGGACACGCTGATATCGCTCGGCACAGTGTCGGCCTACCTCTGGTCCGTCTATGCGCTGGTGTTCGGCTCCGCCACCCACCACCCAGGGCACGGGTTCGAACTCACCATCGACAGATCCGACGCCGCATCGAACGTGTACTTCGAGGTCGCAGCCGGCGTCATCGTGTTCATCCTCGCCGGGCGCTACTTCGAGATGAAGGCGAAGCGCGGCGCGGGATCGGCGTTGCGACGCCTGCTCGAGCTCGGCGCGAAGGACGTCGCAGTGCTGCGTGACGGCCGCGAGGAGCGAATCCCCGTGGCGCAGTTGCATGTTGGCGACGAGTTCGTGGTGCGTCCCGGTGAGCGGATCGCGACCGACGGCGTCGTCGCGTCGGGTAGCTCGGCAATCGACACCAGCGTGCTGACCGGCGAGTCGATGCCGGTCGAGGTAAGCGAGGGCGATGCGGTTGCGGGTGCGACCGTCAACTCCGGTGGGCTGCTTCGCATTAGGGCCACCCGCGTCGGCCGCGATACCCAACTCGCCCGCATGGCTTCATTGGTAACCGAGGCGCAGAACGGCAAGGCGCCGGTTCAGCGGTTGGCCGACCGCATTTCCGCCGTGTTCGTGCCCATCGTCATGGTGATCGCGCTGGGTACGCTGGCCGGCTGGCTGATCGCAGGCGAACCGGCACAGGCCGCGTTCGGCGCCGCTGTCGCGGTGCTGATCATCGCCTGCCCCTGCGCGCTCGGGCTCGCCACGCCGATGGCGCTGCTGGTCGGCACCGGTCGAGGCGCACAACTCGGCATCATCATCCGCAGCCCGGAAATGCTGGAGTCGACGCGTCGCGTGGACACCGTGGTGCTGGACAAGACCGGCACCGTCACGACCGGCCGGATGACGCTCCTAGACACCATCGGTGAGGATCGTGACGAGTTGCTGCGATTGGGCGGCGCCGTCGAATCCGGATCCGAGCATCCCGTGGCGCGCGCGATCGTCAATGCGGCCACCGACGTTGCGGAACTGACTGCGGTGCAAGACTTCCGGGCACACGGAGGACTGGGCGTCGAGGGCGTTGTCGATGGCCGCACCGTTGTGGTTGGCCGGCTGGCACTGCTCACCGATCGCGGACTCGCGGTTGGCGATCCCGTTCGCACGGCGATGACGGATGCCGAGAAGCTCGGCCGGACCGCGGTTGCGGTGGGCTGGGACGGACGGGCCCGCGGCGTGTTCGTTGTCGCGGATGCGGTCAAAGACACCAGCGCCGAAGCGATTACCAAGTTGCGCACGCTCGGCCTCTCCCCCGTCCTGCTCACCGGCGACCATGAGGTGACAGCCCGCGCGGTCGCCGATCAGGTCGGCATCGAGCAGGTCATCGCCGGCGTCCTGCCCACCGACAAGGTGGACACGATCAAGCGGCTGCAGGACGAGGGCCGCGTGGTCGCGATGGTCGGCGACGGCGTCAACGACGCTGCGGCACTTGCCCAGGCCGATCTCGGTATCGCGATGGGCACCGGCACGGATGCCGCCATCGAGGCGAGTGATCTCACGTTGGTGCGCGGCGACCTGCGCAGTGCGGCCGACGCGATCCGGCTGTCTCGCCGCACGCTGACCACGATCAAGGGCAACCTGGTCTGGGCGTTCGGCTACAACGTGGCCGCGATCCCACTTGCGGCACTGGGGCTCCTCAACCCGATGCTCGCGGGCGCGGCGATGGCGCTGTCGAGTGTGTTCGTAGTGACGAATAGCTTGCGGCTGCGCCGGTTTCGGTAGCGGTCGGCGGTTTGTCGGTGGCCCCCACTAGCGTTCGCAGCACGATCGGCGGGTGGGGGGTCACCGGTGGACGGTTCGGCATTGCTTGGCGGCTCGGCCGTTCAACCCAATCAGACCGGCTGCGGGCGCACCGTGAGGATCTGCTCGGCGACACCGACCGGGCCGCGGGTGTCGTGCAGAACGGTGCGGGTCAGGCCCTGGCCTGTGCCGCCGAACGTGACGCTCGTGTCGAGCCCGGTCCACGGTCCTTCCGGCTGGCGGTAGAGGTGAATCGTCAGATCCAGGTTCGGGAACATCCACTTGGTGGGGTCTTGCCGAACGCCGATCCCGTTCGCCGTGTCGACGAGGGCGACGTAGGACGCCAACGTGCTGGCATCCTCTCCGGCGACAAGGTCGACGGCGGACCGGATCCAGGCCGTGGCACGCCCCTGCTCGGGCGTGCCAACTTGACGGACATCGATCGACTCGATGTACCCACCCGGCCACACCGAGTCAATTGACCACGACGCCAGTTGATCTGGACTGGTCAGCGAGTCGGGCTCCCCGCCGCTGACAGCGGCCGTGTCCTGCGCGGTAGTCAGCCATGCGCGGGCACTCACTGTGGGGCGGCCCGCGATGATGACGGTCGCCTCGACGAGCTCGATCGTGCGTCCCGGCCGAAGCACCTCGACCTGGATGTCGAACTCCCCGAACGCGATGCGGCCGAGGATGTCGAAACTGATTCGGCTCATGAGCATGTCGGGCCGGCTGCCGCGGGTCCGGGCGCATTCGATCTCGTGGACGATCAGCCCGGCCAACGGACTGAAGTGCTGTTCGTCGGCTGCCCACGCGCCGCCCACATGGGAAGTCGGCAAGAAGCGATTGTCGCCCGTTCGAACAAAGTAGCTCTCGTTCACGTTTATCAACCTATAGGTCGAATTTTGATCGATCAAGTCGGATATTCACATGATTGGTCGATATATGCACGTCAGGGTTGATAATCATCGCTAGGATCGCCGAGTGACATCGACCGCGGATACAGAGGTGCCTCAGGGCGGACGCGTCGCGCGTCGGCGCGACCGACGCAAGGCCGAGATGATCGCGGCGGCGCTGCAGATTCTGTCCAGCAGTGGCTATCAAGGCATGCGGTTCGAGGATGTGGCCGACCGGGCGGATATCGCCAAAGCCACGCTCTATCACTACTTCCCGAGCAAAGACGCGCTCGTCTCGGAGGCATTGGAAAAGCTCACCACCGACGTGCTGGTTCGGCTGTCCGCAAGTCTCGATGCCACCCAGGCCCAGTCCGCGACAGACCAGCTGCGCGCGTTGATCACCGAACAGCTGCACATTCTCACCGTGCTCTATCCCGAGGTTGGCACGTTGTTCTCCTTCCCCGCGCCGTGGCCCGAGGAACATGCCGAGGCCATCAAGACCATGCGACGGCGCCACGACACGACCTTCCGCAACGTTGTTGAACGCGGCTTGGCGTCCGGAGAGTTCGACTGCGCGGATCCGTCGGTGGCGCTGCATGCATTGCATGGCGTGCTCAACCACGCATCCATCTGGCTGCGCCCGGCGGCGGGCGACGACACCCACGAAGCCGTAGTCGATGCGGCGATGCGGTTGTTCACGCGCGCCTGACCCGCGGCGCATTGCCGGGGCAGAGACAGCGAACGGTCGCGCTGAATCAGACGGTGGCGGCGAGCCGCACGTACGCCGCGGTATCCAGCGTCTCTCCCCGCGCGCCCGGATCGATTCCGGCGGCAACGAGGCGACGCTCGGCCTCCGGCGCAGAGCCGGCCCAACCGGCGAGTGCGGCCCGTAATGTCTTGCGGCGCTGAGCAAATGCCGCGTCAATGACGGTGAATACCTTGGCGCGATGGCCCTCGTCGATCGGCCACGGCGACTCTTTGTACCTGTCGATACGGACGAGACCGGACTCCACCTGCGGCACCGGCCAGAACACGTTGCGCCCGACCGCTCCCGCGCGGCGCACGGTGCCGAAGAAACCCGCCTTCACGCTCGGCACGCCGTAGACCTTGTTGCCGGGCGGGGCTGCGAGCCGGTCGGCGACCTCGGCCTGAACCATCACGAGTGTGGTGCGGATACTCGGCAGTTCGGCGAGCAGATGCAGCAGCACCGGCACGGCGACGTTGTACGGCAGGTTCGCGACCAGTGCGGTAGGACCAACGCCGATCTCAGCGGCTTTGACGCGCATTGCGTCGGCCTCGATCACCCGAAGGTTCCCGGAGAGGTCCGGGGCCCGATCGGCAGCCGTGCTCGGCAGACGTGCCGCCAGCACCGGATCGATCTCGACCGCCACAACCGCCCCGACCACGTCGAGCAGAGCGAGTGTCAGCGAACCGAGTCCCGGGCCAACCTCGAGTACGCGGTCGTTGGCGTCGACACCCGCGGCGGCCACGATTCGGCGCACGGTGTTCGCGTCATGCACGAAGTTCTGCCCGAGCGTCTTGGTCGGCCGGACGCCGAGCTCTTCGGCAAGGGCACGGACCTCGGCGGGACCAAGCAAAGCGGCGGGCACCGGAAAAATCTACCGGTTCCCGCCGCCCCCCGACGAACTACTTGCTTTACCGGTATCCGAGCCGGCTGGTGCAGGCCGGCCACGCACCCCAGCCCTGGCGGTCGCGGGTGACCTCGGCGATCGCGATCTGCTCTTCGCGGGTGGCAAGGTCGGCGCGCGGCGCGTAGCGCAGGCCGCCCTGACGCTCCCAGGTGTTCTGGTCGAACTGGACGCCGCCGTAGAAGCCGTTACCGGTGTTGATGGCCCAGTTGCCGGTGGCCTCGCACTGCGCGAGCGCGTCCCAGGTGGCCCCATTCGACACCGGCGGCACCTCGGTGCCGGGCTTGGTGCCCTTGCGGACCGTCTTCGGCTGCGACGGCGTGGTGACGTTCGCGCCCACCGGGTTGCGGCCGACCTCCTGGCCGTTGACCAGGTTCACCGAGAATGTGACGTCCTGGACGCCCGGCACGCCCGGGTTCTCCACGACGGTGCGGCTCTGGTTCAGAGTCGGATCTTCGATGACGTTCTCCGACGGCGGGAGCGGCACGGTCTCCACGCGGGTCTCGGTGCGACTGCGCGTGACCGCGATCTGCAGACCCTCGGTCAGCGGGGTGTCGGCGGCGGGTACGACGGTGTCGGCCTGCTGCAGCGGGACACCCTTCGCCGTGAGGAACTCGCCGACGGTCGGCGCGGCAAGCCGCACGTCCGTCGGGGCACCAATGCCATCGACCAGGTGAACGATCCGCGGGCTGAGCACGTCGAGCGTCGCGCCGTCGAGCGGGAGGCGCGCGCCACGCGACGCCGATACATGCACGTCGCCGGCGAGCTGGAACTGATTGAGCGCCTCGTCGACGGTCTGCGCGGTGGTCCACACCTTGCGCTCCTGCCCGTCGACGGTGAGCTCGACTTCGCGCGCGCGGCGGAGCACGACGGTGTCACCGTCGGAGATGTGCGACGCCAGTGCCGGCGCGACAACGTCGCGCTCGTGCACGTCGTAGCCAGCGGCATCCAACGCGCCTTCGACATCGCCGCTCATGGTGCCGACCGAGCGGGTTTCGCCGTCGACATCGACCGTGATGGTCTTGTGCTGAGCAATCGAGACACCGGCACCCACTGTGAGGGTGGCGAGGACTCCAGCCACCGACGCATACAGCATCGGCGAGCGCGCATTATTAATTCGCGAAATAACTGGCATAATTACGGGACGATAACGAGGCGGCCAAGGCGTGGCAACTTCTACCCGTTTAGCTCGATGTTTACTCATTACGAATCGGTATATCTCACCGATTCACAAATAACAAGCAAATACAGAGGTCAGAACGGCAATCGATAAACCCGCTCGGCATTTGCGGTGACGGTCTGTGCGAGCTCAGTGGGATCCTGGTCACGTAATGCCGCCAAGGCGCGAACCGTATAGGGCAGGCAGTACGGCTCGTTGGGCGCGCCACGGAATGGATGCGGCGTCAGAAACGGCGCGTCGGTCTCCACCAGAATCTGATCGTCCGGCACCAACTTCGCTGCTTCGTGCAGCTCACGGGCATTCCGGAAGCTCACCGAGCCGGAGAAGCTGAGGATGTAGCCCTCCTCGACACAGGCGTTCGCCATGTTCGCGTCCGAGGAGAAGCAGTGAAAGATCACGGCGCTCGGCGCGCCCTCGTCCAGCAGCACGGTCAGCAGATCGTGATCCGCGTCACGGTTGTGGATCATCAGGGGCTTCCTGAGCCGCTTCGCCAGGTCGATATGCCACCGGAACGCCTCGACCTGCTCCTCGACCTCGGCGCAGCCGTCGAGCTTGCCGGGCCAGTAGTAGTCCATGCCGGTCTCGCCGACCGCCACCACGCGCGGGTCACGAGCGAGCCGCTCGATCTCGGCCCTCGCTGCGTCGTCGAGGGCGTTTGCGCGGGTGGGATGCAGCGCCACCGCAGCGAACACCCGCTCGTCCCAGTGCGCGGCGTCGACGGCGAACTGCGCGGCCGCCAAGTCGTCGGCGATCGTCACCACCCGACCGACACCCACCGACTCGGCGCGGTCGACGATCTCCTTCACCGACGCGGCGTCGGTCGCGCCGCAGGCATCGAGGTGCGTGTGCGCGTCGACAAGCGGCGCGAGTGGCTCGGGGAGATCGGGCGCGGGGCGGGAACCGGGAGGCACGCCGATTAAAGTAGTCGCCACCATGACCACAGCCGAGAAGCCGCCCTTCTACATCACCACCGCGATCGCGTACCCCAACGGTGCGCCGCACATCGGGCACGCATACGAGTACATCTCCTCGGACGCCATCGCCCGGTTCAAGCGGCTCGACGGCTTCGACGTCTTCTTCATGACCGGCACCGACGTGCACGGGCAGAAGATGCAGCAGACCGCGACCGCCGAGGGCATTCCCGTGCAGGAACTCGCGACCCGCAACTCGGATGCGTTCGAGGCGATGGACAAGGTGCTCGACATCTCGTTCGACCGGTTCATCCGCACGATGGACGCAGACCACCACGTGGCGAGCAAGGCCATCTGGGAGCGGCTGCTGGCCAATGGCGACATCTATCTCGACACCTACGCCGGCTGGTACTCGGTGCGCGACGAGGCGTTCTACACCGAGGGCGAGACCACGCTGCTCGAGGACGGCACACGCGTGTCGACGGAATCGAACACGCCGGTCACCTGGACCGAGGAGTCGAGCTACTTCTTCCGGCTCTCCGCGTATCAGGACAAGCTGCTCGCGCTGTACGAGGAGCACCCGGAATTCCTCGAGCCTGCCACCCGACGCAACGAGATCACGAGCTTCGTACGCGGCGGGCTGAAGGACCTCTCCATCTCGAGGACCACGTTCGACTGGGGCGTTCCTGTCCCGGACCACCCCGAGCACGTCATGTACGTGTGGCTCGACGCGCTGACGAACTACCTCACCGGCGTCGGCTTCCCGGACACCGAATCGGCGGCATTCCAACGTTTCTGGCCCGCCGACCTGCACATCATCGGCAAGGACATCACCCGCTTCCACGCCGTTTACTGGCCGGCGTTCCTGATGTCCGCCGGGCTGGAGCTGCCCAAGCGCGTGTTCGTGCACGGGTTCCTCTACAACAAGGGCGAGAAGATGTCGAAGTCGGTCGGCAACGTCGTCGACCCCATCGAACTCGTCGAGCAGTATGGCCTCGACGCGGTGCGCTTCTTCCTGCTCCGCGAGATCTCGTACGGCCAGGACGGTAGCTACAGCCACGAGGCGATCGTCACCCGGATCAACGCTGATCTCGCCAACGAACTCGGCAACCTCGCGCAGCGCTCGCTGTCGATGATCGCCAAGAACTGCGACGGCAAGGTACCCACGCCCGGCGAATTCACCGCCGACGATCAGGCGCTACTCGACCTCGCGAACGGGCTGCTCGACCGCGTCCGCGCCGAATTCGATGTGCAGGCACTGCATCTCGCGTTGGAGGCGATCTGGCTCGCGCTCGGCGAGACCAACCGCTACTTCTCCGCGCAGGAGCCGTGGAAGCTGCGTAAGACCGACTTCGCGCGCATGGAGACCGTCCTCTACACCACCATCGAGATGGTGCGGATCGTGGCGCTCCTTGTGCAGCCGGTGATGCCGGAATCGGCGGGCAAGCTGCTCGACCTCCTCGGGCAGGAGGGCCGCGAGTTCACGGACATCGCAACGCCGATCAAGCCGGGAATCGAATTGCCCGCGCCGAGTGGAGTGTTCCCGCGTTATGTCGAGGACGAGTAGCCTCGAAATATGGTGTACGTCAGCGAGTTCGCCGCCGCGGGCCCGCTGACGTGCGACATTGCCGAGAACCTGTCGTGGAAGACGGGCGATTTCTCTTCGCGGATCTTCCTCATCGTGGGCGGTCGCCGATTGCTCGCGCAGAACCTGCCGCACTGCTGGGACGAGCTGAAAGTGCGCACCGGGACGCCAATCACGGTCACGACCGAGGGCGGCCGGCACCCCGCCGACGTTGAGGATCGGCGAGCTCTGCGCGAGTTCACCGACATGTTCCAGCGGCTGACGACGTGCTGAGCATCTCGCGATCGATCGGGGTGGTGCTCGCCGCCGTCGCGCTCACCGCTGTCCTGCTCAGTGGTCCCGCGCAGGCCGATTCCCTTCCTCCGCCGAATTGGTCCGGCCTGGACGTCACGTCGTACTCCGGCCCGATTCCGCACTCGGGAACGCTGATCGAACAGGTCCCGCTCGATCCGGCCCTGTCCCTCCCGAGCGCGGCGCCGGCCTACCGCATCCACTATTCGTCACCGGATATCCGCGGTTACCCGGCTACCAGCACCGGCGCGGTATTCCTGCCGAAGCAGCCGGCACCACCCGGTGGCTACCCGGTGATCGCCTGGGCACATGGCACAACCGGCCTCGGCGACGACTGCACGCCGTCCGCATTACCGCGGAGTGCCCGCGACACGGCCTACCTCTCGCACTGGCTCGACCAGGGCTACGCGGTGGTGTCCAGCGATTACGTCGGCCTCGGTACGCCGGGCCTGATGAGCTACCTCAGCGGCCGGGTCGAGGCAACCTCGATCGTGGACTCGGTAAAGGCGGCGCATCAACTCGGCCTGCCGCTGGCGAACCGATGGGCGATCGTCGGCCAGTCGCAGGGCGCGGGCGCGGCGCTGAACGCCGCCCAGCGCGCAACCGCGCTGACGGCGGGCACAGACCTGGACTACCGCGGGGTGGTCGCCACAGGTACTCCAGCCAACATCGAGACCGTTGTGGGCCTCGGCGGGCCGGGCTTCCCGCCCGTGACACTGCCAGCGGCGCTGAACGTGTACCTGGCCTACATCCTGGCCGGGTTCAGTGACGCCAGCGTCGATTTCAGCGTTCCTGCGGTACTCACGCCACGTGGGCGCGAGGTGCTGGAACTCGCGCGCACCGAGTGCTATCAGGACCTCGCCGATGCGTTGGCCGGCCAACGCGTCGGCGACTGGTTCGCCGCGCCGCTCTCCTCGATTCCATGGGTGCAGATGTCGCTGTCGCTGTACATGGGCACGCCGTTCACCGGTTACGACCGGCCGATCTTCCTCGGTCAGGGCCTGCGCGATGTCGATGTCCCGGCACCGTCGGCGCTGTCGCTGTATGCGCAGATGCGGGCCAACAACCAGCCCGTAGAGTTGCATATCTACCCGGACCAGGACCACAACGGCACGGTGCTGGCCTCGATACCGGATTCGACGCCGTTCCTCGCGCGGGTGCTCGCGCCCTAGCGCCGAGGGCGGCCCTCAGTCGACGTTGCGAGTGCTGATGTTGCGTCCCTGCATGTCCGGGGCGGCCTCGATGCCGTAGCTGATGAGGCGCTCGGGATGGACGCGGATGATCGCACCGTCGAATCCGCCAGCACGATCGCCGTAGGCCGAGTCGGTGGGTCGAGCGATTGCTTCTGCGTGCCCGCGGATTTCGAGGAATCGCGGTGTCCATGGATCGATGGAGGCGAGGTCATCGACGACGAAGGCGACGCGTCCGTTGTCGGAAACATTGCGGAACTTCTTGCTTCTCGCCATGTTGTGACCGGCGATGTCGATGGTCTTGGTGCCCTCGTTGTAGCGGAAGCCGACCGGGCTGACCTGCAGAGTGCCATCCGGCTGGGCCGTGGCCATCCGGCCGAGGCGCTGGCTGCTCAGGTAGTCCAGTTCGGCGTCGGTGAAAGTCATGGTGGCCCTTCGGTTGTCGCGCGAGTCGCGGGGTGTCAGCCGGTCTGGCGGGCAAGTCGAATAACAGGAATCACGCGATCTGTTTTGGTCTCGTATTTCGTAAAACGAGGCGAGGCGGTAATGATTTTGAGTTAGGCACATTCTCGCAACGTATGGGCGCTTAGCGGCAATAAACCGGCTCACGAGACCGAACAAATGGCCCTCGACCCGCCGTCGAGAAGGGCCATTTGCTCGTGATCACCGCGAGAGGGTGAGAGATCAGTCCTTACGCGCGGCGAGTACCGCGTCGTAGAGCTCCTTCTTCCCCACCCCGCCGGTGGCCACCTCGGCGCAGGCGTCCTTGAGTCGCATACCGGCCGCGACCAGCTTCTCGGCCCTCTCCACCAGCGATTCGGCGTCCACACTTTCGGGTTCGGCGCCCGCGAGCACGACGGTGATCTCGCCGCGCACGCCCTCGGCCGCCCACCCGGCGAGTTCGGCGAGGGTGCCGCGGCGGACTTCCTCGTAGGTCTTGGTCAGTTCCCGGCACACCGCGGCGCGACGCTCGGCGCCGAGGACCTCGACGGCGTCGGCCAGACAGTCGGCGAGCCGGTGCGGGGCCTCGAAGAACACTGCTGCCCGGCGCTCCGTGCGCAGCTCTGCCAGCCAGGTCCGGCGCTGGCCGGACTTGCGGGGCGGAAAGCCCTCGAAGCAGAACCGCTCGACCGGCAGCCCGGACAGCGCGAGTGCCGTGGTCACCGCCGACGGGCCGGGCAGACAGGTCACCGGGAGGTGCGCGTCAACGCATGCTACGACGAGCCGATAGCCCGGATCGCTCACCGACGGCATGCCGGCATCGGTGACCAGCAACACCGTCGCACCGCCCTCGATATCGGCGATCAGTCCCGGGGTGCGCTCGGCCTCCACATGGTCGTAGAAGCTCACCACCCGCCCGGTGATCTCGACGTCGAGCGAGCGCGCGAGCATCCGGGTGCGGCGGGTGTCCTCGGCGGCAACGACATCGGCGCTCGCCAGTGCGTCGCGCAGCCGTTGCGACGCGTCGCCGGGATCGCCCATCGGCGTCCCCGCAAGGACCAGCCGGCCCGGCGCACCCTCGTCGTCGTGTGCCATACGGCTCCCATCGCCTGGTCGGTCGGATTCTGCAAAGAGCATACGATCGAGGCGTGACGCAGCTGACGGACGAGCGACCCGCCCCCACCGTCACCACTTCCACTGTCCGGCCGGCTCCGCGCTGGCCAGATGCCAGCTTCGGCCCCACCGATACGAAGCGTGGCTGGATCGTCACGCTTGTCGTCACTGCGATCGCGGCCATCTCGCGGTTCGTGATGCTCAACTACCCCACCGACGCAGGCACGCCGGTATTCGACGAGAAGCACTACGCCCCGCAGGCCTGGCAGGTCGTGACCGGTGGCGGCGTGGAGGACAACCCCGGCTACGGCCTGGTCGTACACCCGCCGCTGGCCAAGCAGCTGATGGCGATCGGCGAGGCGATGTTCGGCTACGACGGCTGGGGCTGGCGTTTCGCGTCCGCTGTGGCCGGCACCGTGCTCGTGCTGCTCGTCGTCCGGATCACGCGACGCCTCACGCGCTCGACCATGATCGGCGCGATAGCGGGCCTGCTGCTGATCGCCGACGGCCTGACCTTCGTCTCGTCCCGCATCGGGATGCTCGACATCTTCACCGCACTGTTCGTCACCGCAGCGTTCGGTTGCCTCATCGTCGATCGCGACGATGTTCGGCTGCGCATGGCCCGCGTCGCCGTCGAGGGCCGCATCGCGCTCACTCCGTTCGGGCCACGCCACGGCGTGCGCTGGTGGCGGTTCGGCGCCGGCGTGTGCCTCGGCCTCGCGTGCGGCACCAAGTGGTCCGGCCTGTACTTCGTAGCCTTCTTCGGCGTGCTGTGCATTGCGTTCGATATCGCGGCGCGCCGCGCCTACCGGGTCGAACGCCCCTGGGTGGGCGCGCTGCGCCGCGACCTCCTGCCCGCACTGTGGGCACTGCTGGTGGTTCCGGTGCTGGTCTATCTGGCCACCTACGGGCCGTGGTTCGCCAGCGAGACTGGCGTCGAACGGCACGCCGTTGGCTCCAAGATCGGCACCGGCGGGGCATTCGGATTCATCCCCGACGCGCTGCGATCGCTCTGGTACTACTCCAGCGGCGTACTCGAATTCCATGAAGGACTGACCAATTCGGCGGGCAATCACCACCCGTGGGAATCGAAGCCCTGGACGTGGCCGATGGGCCTGCGGCCGATGCTCTACTACTACGCCGACGGCCCGGACGTGAGCGGCTGCGGCGGCTCGGAATGCGTCAAGGCGGTCATGCTGATCGGCACCCCGGCCCTCTGGTGGGTCGCGGTACCCGTGCTCGGGTGGGCGCTGTGGTGCACCGTGGTTCGGCGCGACTGGCGGTTCGCCGCGGTGCTGGTCGGCTATGCGGCGGCACTCGTGCCGTGGTTCTTCAGCCTCGACCGGCAGATGTACTACTTCTACGCGGTCGCAATGGCCCCGTTCTACGTGATGCTCGTGGCGATGGCGCTCGGCCAGGTCATCGGCAAGGCCCGAGCCGGAAAGGAACGCCGTAGCACCGGTCTGCTCGCGGTGTGCCTGTACCTCGGTGTCGTAATTGCGAATTTCGCCTGGCTCTACCCGATCCTCACCGCGCTGCCGATCAGCAACCACCTGTGGCACCAACAGTTGTGGCTGCCGAGCTGGCGGTAACCACACTGTGCCGTATCGAGCGCACCGCGCTCAGCGCAGGGCCGAGCGCACCAGTTGAATCGCGACGTCGGGCGCGATACCAAGTGTCCGAACGACCGCGGCGAAATCCGCGGCAGCCCGCGCCGCGGTGTCCATGGTGGGATCGCCGGTATCGGCGATGAATGTGCCTGCACGGCCGCGTGTCTCGATGACGCCGAGCTTCTCGAGATCCCGGTAGGCGCGCGCAACTGTATTGGGTGCAATACGCAGGTCCGCTGCCATGGCACGCACCGTGGGAATTTTGTTGCCCGCGCGCAGATCGCCTCCCCGCACCCCCTCGATGATGGCCAGGCGAAGCTGCTCATGCGGTGGGATGTGCGACGAATGGTTGATGACGATGGTTGGTTCGGGAGACGACATCGATATCACCATCACAAAGCAGCGACCGCGTCTGCGATCGTGGTATCGCCGGACGTCAGCACGAGGGTCTTACCCACGCTGGCCGGGGCATCGAGCAGAGCGACGATCACCGCGGCCACATCGGCCCGCGTCACGTTGCCGCGTTCGAGCGGCGGTTCGGTCAACGCGACCCGGCCGGTCGGCTCGTCGTCGATGAGGCGGCCCGGCCGCAGAATCGTGGAGTCGAGCCCGGACCTGCGACGCAGATCCTCCTCGGCCGCGGTTTTCGCGCGGACGTAGGCCTGCCAGGTTTCGTCCAGCTGCTCGTCGGGCTCCTCGCCGGCACCGAAGGCGCTGATCTGAATGAACCGGCGCACGTGCGTCTGCTCTGCGGCATCGGCCAGCAAAACCGAGGCCGCGCGGTCCACGGTGTCCTTGCGCGCGGGCCCGCTGCCAGGTCCGGCGCCGGCGGCGAACACCACCGCATCGGCTCCGGTCACCGCTGGTGTCACCTCGTCCAGACCCACCTGTTCGAGGTCGAGCACCCGCGGCTGGCCACCCCAGCGGGCCACCTCGTCGCCGTGATCCGGATTTCGGATCAAACCGATGGCCTCGTCGCCGCGATCGGCCAGTAGCCGGATGAGATGCCGGGCGATCTGGCCGTGTCCACCGGCAATGACGATCCGCGACATTCGTGCTCCTCTCGATCGACGCGGTGCGGTGTTGGCAGAATGGCGGCCATGCCACAGGACGCCACGATCTACCACAACCCGCGCTGCAGCACGTCTCGAAATGTACTCGAGGCGATCCGGGCTACGGGTGTAGAACCGACGATTGTCGAGTACCTCAAAACGCCGCCGTCACGAGACGGGCTGCGCAAACTTCTCGACGATGCGGGGCTGAAGCCTAGCGAAGCAGTACGCAAGCGCGAGGCGCTTTACACAGAACTCGGCCTTGCCGACGCGGACGAGGAAACCATCTTCGCGGCGATGGCAGATAACCCGATCCTGATCGAGCGGCCGATCGTGGTGACCGACAAGGGCACCCGCCTCGCGCGCCCGGCTGCCACTGTGGAGGAGATCCTCTAGGGCATGCCTCCCAATCTCACTCGGATGGACCTGTCAGGACAATCGTCGCCCTGTAAGGCGGAGGAGAAGTCGATACCGGGGTTGTATCGACGCCGACGACAACGCAGCAGGGCGGCGATTGAACGCCAGGGGCGCCGAGAAGAGATTGGGAGGTATGACCTAAAGCCGGTCCCGCGCAATTGGGCAGGACATACAGCGCGGCCCGCCTCGGCCCGAGCCGAGCTCGGAGCCGCTGATCCGAAGCACCTCGATACCGGACGCCTCGAGCCTGGCGTTGGTCTCGACATTGCGCTCGTAGGCGACGACAACACCCGGCGAGATCGCCAGGGTGTTGTTGCCGTCGTCCCACTGCTCGCGTTCGGCGGTGACGCTGTCCAGGCCGGTGTCGATCACGCGCAGCTTGCCGATGCCCATCGCCTCGGCAGCCGCCTCGAGGAACGGGTCCGCGCCGCGAATGCTCACGTCGTCGTCCTCGCGGCGAATGGTGAACGCGGTCAACGTGTCCTGAATCGCGGGATACATCACCACCGCGTCGACGTCGACCATCGTGCAGACGGTGTCGAGGTGCATCGAGGCCCTGTTCTGTGCGATCGGCACCACCAGGACGGTGTGCGCGAGATCGTCGTCGAACAGGCTGCGCGCCAACGCCTCCGCCCCGGCAGGGGTGGTCCGCTCGCCGACGCCTACCGCCACCACCCCGGGCGAGAGCAGCAGCACGTCGCCGCCTTCCATCGGTGCGGTGTGCGACTCGTACGCGCGCCGCACACCGAGGAAGCGTGGGTGGAACGCGTAGATCAGATCGGTGAGCGAGGTTTCCCGTACTCGCGCCGGAAGCGCGAGCGAGGTGATCGCAACGCGGTCACCGATCCACACCGACGAGTCGCGCGTGAACAGCAGATTCGGCAGCGGGTCGATGACGAAATCGCCGCCATGGTGCATGCGGCGAACCAGTGACGTGCCACTCGGCCCGAACGGCAACTCGTCGAACGTCATTCCGGCAGTGAGCACGACCGCGAGTTCCTCCGGCGGAACGCCACGCAGGTGGGCGGCAAGTTCGTCCGCCAGCGCGTGCCCGAGCCGGCGCGGGTTGACCGCCGCGCCGATGCCCTGAATACGCGCCGCGCCGCTGGCCTCGATGGTCTCGGTGAGCACGTCGCGCAGCAGCAGCACTTCCACGCCGTGGCCGCGCAGCAGTTCGGCGAATATGTCGTGTTCCTCCTGCGCCCGGTCCACCCACGGGACGCCGTCGAAGAGCAGCTGATCATTGTTGCGGGGTGTCAGGCGGCGCAACTCGTCGCCCGGGCGATGCAGCAGCACCGCGCGCAAACGGCCCACCTCGGAGTTCGCGCCGAGTACGAGATCGGGACCGCGGTCCGCGTTCATGGTCAAACAGTATCCCGGCGAGCCACGATGGCGTCGTATTCACTTTGCAACGCCTCGGCAAGGACGCGCAGGTCGGGCGTCGTCGCTGGATCCGCGACGATCACGCTTGTCATGGTCCCCGCATACGACAGTGCAATGAACGCCACAGTGACGTTGCCACCGCCGCCTACCGACAGCGGGACCAGGTCGACAATCGGAAACCCCGCGAAACGCAACCGGTCCGGCGGTCCCGGCACGTTGGACATGACCGTGTGAATCTGGTGCTGCCGCTTGGCATACCAGTCGTAAAGCCCGACCCGGGCGATGAACTCGAAGATGAGTGCCACGAGCGCCGGGACCGAGCCGCTCGATACCCGATTCTTCTCGGTGCGCATGGTCGCCGAGATCGATTGCATCCGTTCATCGATCGGGCTCGGCCCGGGCAGTGTCACAGAGACGGGGACGGTCCGGTTGTCGAGCGTTGTTCGGGCTCGGGCGACCGGTGCCGCAATCGGTACTCCAGCCTGGATGCCCGGCACGGATTCGCCTCGGGTGCGAAGCAATTCGTGCAGGGCACCCGTCACCGCAGCGAGGTACGCGTCGTTGATCGTGCCGCCCCGCGCGTGCGCGGCATTGCGTAGAGCGCCGACGTCGGAGCGCACCACGGCCAGCTTGCGCCTGCTGCTCGTCGGCTGCAGCAGTGAGCAGGGCTGTGCCCGGGCGGTTCGGAACCCTGCGATCGATGGCCGCTCCGATCGTGGTTTCCGCCTCCGAAGCTTGCGCGCAAACTGGGCCACTGCCCGACCTCGGCGGCGCTGGGCGTCCAGGAACAGGTCTCGTCTGCTCGGCGCGGGTCGCGGGAACTCCGCCGCAGGTTGTCCGAAGCCGGGGTCGACGAGCCGCGCTAGGGCCAGAACCCCGCCAATGCCGTCGACGAGCACATGGTCGATCACGAAGATCAGCGCCGCTCGCTCGTGCTCGAGCCCGGTGACGAACACGGCGGCCCACCCGGGGCGGTCCTCGGGCAGCCGTCGGGCGAGCACATCGGCCGCGATATCGAGCAGCGCGGCCTCATCGCCGGGAGCCGGGCACTCGACATGCCGGATGTGCCGGATCGGATCGAAACCCGCATCATCGACCCACACCGGATAGCCACACAGCGGCGGCGCGCGACGCAACCGCTGGCACAGCCGCTCGATAGTGCTGACCCGCTGCGCGAGCAGGTCTCGCGCAGCGGCGAGATCGAACCTGCCGTGCGTGTCGAGCACAAGCACGCCACCCAACTGCTCAGGCACCGAACTGGTTCCCATGGCGTGCATCGCCAGGTCGGCCGGTCCGGCCCGATCGATAAGTGCCTGCGTCAGGGTGCCCACCTGCCCTTCGAGCGGTCGTTATTCGAGCTCGCGCAGATCCACGCTCATGAGCTCGGGAATCCTGCGCAGGTCGTGGGGAGTGATGCGGATCGTTTCGAGTTGCGCGAGTGCCCGGCGCAGCACAGCGAGGAGTTCGTCACGAAACGCCGGCGTCGTCGCCGGATCGTCCATCAACGCAATGATCTTCCGCGCCCGGCGCAGGGCGACTCGCTCGCCGCTGCGGAAGTTGTCCAGACCGATGGCGCGGGCGCGGGCGTCGGCGCGCAGCCAGGTGTCCCAGGCGGTGTTGACGCGCTTCTCGAACCGCGCGAGGTCGGCCGCCGTCATCCCGTCCTCGCCGAGCGGGTGCTGTGCCGCCGAGATCCTGGCGGCTTCCCAGGCGCGGTGGTACTCGCCGATCACCGGGTCGTTCTGGTCGAGCAGCAGGGGCCGGGTGAGAAACAGCGACTCGGGGTCGGTGACGAAGGCCAGCCACTCGTCGTCGAGTTGTGTGAGAGCGGCCTGAGCGTCGAGCCAGCGCTGCGCGAGGTCACCGTCGTCGGGCGGGGCCGGCGTGCGGACGGGTTTGGGATCGTCCCGCTCCGGGACGAGGGTCGCCACAACGAAGATGCCTATGGCTCCGACGACGACCAGCAGCACCGGGAGCCGGACCACGAATGGAAGGACGAAGGCGAGCAGGAGCACCGCGCCGGAAACTCGCACCCAGCGCGGCCGTGCCCCGTCGTGCCCGGACGCCATGGTCTCGATGCTAACCAGCACAGCCGCTCCGCACCGCGCGAAAATCAGGCCGCGCCGTGCGACGGGCAATGCCGAAAACCTCGACTAATGTTGAGCTATCGGGATCTCGCGGAAGGACGAACGATGCCCATGCCGGACTGGAAGGTCAAGGAACTCACGCCCGGCCAGCTGGCAGAACGCAGCGGGGTCGCGGTCTCGGCGTTGCATTTCTACGAGCGCGAAGGGCTGATCACCAGCCGCCGCACGAGTGGCAATCAGCGTCGCTACCACCGCGAGACGCTGCGGCGGGTGGCGTTCATCCGGATCTCGCAACGGGTCGGCATTCCCCTGGCCGAAATCCGCGCGGCACTGGAAACTCTGCCCGAGGGACGCACGCCTACCCGCAAGGACTGGGCGCGGCTGTCCACCACCTGGAAGGACGGACTCGACGAGCGCATCACCCAGCTGACCCGGCTGCGCGATGACCTGACCGGGTGTATCGGTTGCGGCTGCCTGTCCCTGGCAAGTTGCACGCTCGTGAACAGCCATGACCGACTGGGCGAATGGGGACCGGGCGCGCGGGTGCTCGATGTAGAGCTGAACGCGCCGTAGTTCCTCCGCTGGCTTGCCGGAAATTTCGGGACGGCTCGCCGTCGTCAGGCCGGCGGCAGGAACCGGTTGAACCGGTTGTTCGCCCACTGCATGACGAACTCGTAGGGCGGCGCGAACTTGCGCGCCCACCAGTAGCCGAAGCGGATGTCGTTCGACGTGTAGATCAGGTACTTGTTGCGCTCGACGCCCTTGATGATCGACTTCGCCGCGTCCTCCGGTGACACCGCGCGCTTGTCGAACGCGTGTACATAGCGCTGCACCTTCGGATCGTTCATATCCACGCCGGCCACCTCGAAGGTGTCCATCAGTGGGGTGCGTACCGCGCCCGGGACGACGAGGTGCACAGAGATGCGGTGCCGCTTGAGGTCGAAACGCAGCACCTCGGAGATGCCGCGCACGCCGAACTTGCTGGCGCTGTAGGCCGCGTGCCATGGCAGCGCGAGCAGACCAGCCGCCGATGACACGTTCACCAGGGCGCCGCCGCGGCGAGCCTCGATCATCGGCGGCACGAAACATTCGATGACGTGGATCGGGCCCATCAGGTTGACGTCGACCATCGCCTGCCAGTGCCGGTGCTCGAGGTTCTCGACCGTGCCCCAGGCCGAGATACCGGCGACATTCATCACCACGTCGAGGCTGCCGAACTGCTGGTAGACCTCTTTGGCGAAGCCGCTCACCGCGTCGTAGTCGGAGATGTCGAGCGCCTTGGTGAGGCTCACGGTGCCGCCCTTGGCGACGACGAGCTCGACCGTCTCGGCCAGGCCCTTCTCGTTGATATCGGTAAGGAAGAGTTCGGCGCCCTTGGCTGCCGCGGCGACCGCAGTCGCGCGCCCGATGCCACTGGCCGCGCCGGTGATTAGGGTCTTCTTCTCGTTGAGGGTTCCGATCACGGTTCGTCCTATCGCGTTCGGCGCCGGGGCATGTTCGTCAAAGGTACATCGCGTGACGGGTGACGATACGGGACTCGGCACCGGGTCGCGCCGCCGCGCGAGAATCGGTACATCCGCGCAGGAAGTGCCCATGTTTGCGGCCGAAGTGTTACGCGCCGAGCGCCGAGAGCATGCCGTCGACCGACGCGGGCCAGCCGAACTCTTCGGCCCGCTGCCGGGCGGCGAGCCGGCGCTGCGGCACCGGACGCGCGGCCACCTCACTGATCGCGCCCGCGAACGCGGTGGCGGAGTCGAGGGCGACAGCGCCACTGTCCGCGGTGACGATGTCGGCGAGCGCTGACGATCTGCTCGCCACGACCGGGGTGCCCGCCGCAAGCGCCTCCAGCGCCGCGAGACCGAATGTCTCGTGCGGACCCGGCGCGAGGGCGACATCGGCCGTCGCGAGCAGGGTGGCCAGGTGTGCACGATCGTCGATGAATCCGGTGAAGTGCACGGGCAGCCCCTCGGCACGGCGTTCCAGCGCTGCCCGGCGTGGCCCGTCCCCCGCGACGACGAGCCGCGCGCACAGCCCCGCCCGGGTCAGCGCGGCCACCGCGCCGATGCTTCGGTCGGCCCGCTTCTCCACCGACAGCCGGCCGCAGTGCACGAGAAGCAGGTCGTTCCCGGCGAGCCGGTCGCGCAACAGCCCGTCGTGGCGATGGGGCGCGAACAGCTCGAGGTCGACGCCAAGCGGAACCAACCGGACATTGGGTGTGTCGATGCGAGCGAACTCCCGGCGCGCGAAATCGGTGGTGCACACGACGGTGTCGTAGTCAATCGCGCTGTGCCGGTTCGCGATATCGGCCATGTGCCGCGCCGCCGGGCCGGGCAGGAACTGGCCGAGCAGGCGATCGAGCCGCTCGTGGGAGATCATCACCGACCCAATGTCGCGGCGACGAGCCCAGCGGCCGAACCCGCGCAGTGTCAGCCGGTCCGATACCTCGAGCGCGTCGGGGCGCAGCGCTGCCAGCACGTCAGCGACCCGACGCGGGTCAGCGGCACGGTAGCCGCCGGTGAACGGCAATTGCGGCGCGGGCAGCGTGATCCGGGTGACCCCGCTCGGCAGTGTCTCCTCACCGGCCCGTTCACCGGGCACGATGAGCACGACCTCGTGTCCACGTTGCTGATACCCGGCACCGAGGTGATTGAGCGCCGTCCGTAGGCCGCCCGATCGCGGGCCGTAAAAGTTCGCGAGCTGCACGATCCGCACCGGCCCATGGTTCGTGAGCCGGGATACGGCAGCGACAACGGCCGATTAACGGCGATGGAAGATTCGAAGCCACGCTTTCGACCGGGCTACCGAGCTACGGACCGCCGTCGCTGGGCGGCTCCGCAGGCTCCGCGGCGGCGCCGGTGTCGGGCGCATCGAGCCGATGAAGTTCGCTGTCGGACAGGACCAGTCCGGCCGCAGCGACATTGGTGCGCACGTGGCTGACCCTGGTGGTGCCGGGGATCGGGACGACCGGCACGCCATGTACCCGCTCGCGCTGGTGGACCCAGGCCAGCGCAACCTGACCGATCGCGACCTCGTGCGCACGGGCGATCTCGGCGAGCGCTTCGTGCAGGTCGGTGTTCTCGTCGGGCGCCGCCCGGTGCAGCAGTCCGTGGCCGTTCGGGGAGTGCGGCACAACAACCACACCGAGTTCGGCCGCTGTCGGAAGCAACCGCTGTTCGATATCGCGATGGACCAGCGACCACTCCTCCTGTAGCGCGGCGATCTGGTGCACTTCGTGCGCCCGACGCAGATCGTCGGCCGTGACATTCGACAGTCCGATCGCGCGGACCTTTCCCTGTTCGATCAGGCCGGCCATCGCGCCGACCGTCTCCTCGATCGGCACCGTCTCACTGCGATGGTGCAGGTAGTACAGGTCGATCACCTCAACATCGAGTCGCCGGAGGCTCGCGTCACAGGCCTGTCGCAGGTAGTGCGGATCGGCGCGAACGTCGAAGCCCCCGGCCTCGTCGAAAACCAGCCCAAACTTGCTGGCGAGCAACACGTCCTCCCGGCGGCCACGAATCGCGCGGCCGACGAGTTCCTCGGTCCGGTAGACGTCGGCGGTGTCCACCATCGTGACACCGGCATCGAGAGCGGCTCGCACGACGGCGACGGGGTCGCGATCCGCGTCGCCGAGGGTGTCGGCGTTCAACCGCATCGCCCCGAATCCCTGGCGGCCGAACGCATCCCGGCTAAGTCCCGCATGTCTTCCCGGCTCGGTGATCGACATGGCACGCAGCCTAGGCCCTCAACCGCACTCGAGGTCCAGCCCCGCTGCGTCGGCGGCCGCGCGATAGGCGACTGCGAGTGTGTCGACCGTGTCATGGGCATTTAGCCCACTCGGATTCGGCACAACCCACACCGCAGCGCCGCCGATCTGCCGGGACTGCAGCCCCGTGCGCGCGGTGCGCTCACCGAACGCCGTGCGGTAGGCGGTGACTCCGGCGACCGCGACCACCCGCGGACGTACCCGTTCGACGGTCCTCGTCAGCGCGGCGACTCCGTCACGCAGTTCCGCGGCGCCGACCTCATCCGCCCGCGCGGTGGCCCGCGGAACGAGGTTGGTGATGCCGACACCGCGGGCGATCAGTAGCTCGCGGTCCGCATCCGACATTCCGCCGGACGGATCGATCTGCCGCTCGGTGATGCCCGCCCGGTACAGCGCCGGATAGAACCGGTTGCCCGGGCGCGCGAAATGCGCGTTGACCGCGGCCGTCCACAGTCCGGGGTTGATGCCGACGAAAAGCAGCGCGCAGTCCGGGCCGATCAGATCGTCGATGACCGCATCACGAAACGACTCGAGCTGCGCGCGCGTGAAACCCATGCCGGCGTCAGACGTCGACCAGCAGGGCGATACCGCCGACCAGCAGCGCGATCACCTTGAGCACCTCGAGGCCCACGTACCAGTAGTGCGCGTGGGAGCGCGGCGCATCGTCGCCGGCGAGGACGGCATCGGAGCGGCGAGTCAACCGCGGCCGGACGATGAGAACCTGCACCAGCAGCACGCCCATTGCGACCCACAGTTCCGCCGGAGTCCCCGACGACGGCCCGTCCGCGAAAACCGCAACCGTGATGGCCACCGCGAGCACGACCTCCACGGCGTTCAACGCGCGAAAGACCAGCCGGCCGATGCCGAGCCCGAGTGGGATGGTGATGCCGGGGGCACGGAACTTGAGCGGCGCCTCGAGGAACGAGATCGCCAGCACCATTCCGAGCCAGACGAAGGTAGCTGCTATGGCAACCGCGGTACCCGCATTCATTCGCAATCCCCTTACCGAGGCTCACAGTGAACCCCGGATCAGCATCATGCCGAATGCGGGTGCGCGGCAGCCACTAATTGGTCAAGTGACCGAGACTCGTGCGGCGGGATCCTCGGTGCGGACAATGTCGCCGAAGCGCTGCACAAATTGTGCATACGCCGTGTATGCCTGCGCCAATCCGCCGAAGCGCCCTGGGGTGCGATCTATTTCGATATAGCCGGTGGACATCGCGCCGAGGCTGGCGATCGTCACATGGAAGGTCAGGTCGTTCACGGAGTCGTCGACGCTATGCACCGAGAAGGTCGGATGGCTGCCGTCGAATCCGTCAAAGCGGACCGCGGTTCCATTGAATTCGCCGGTCTCGGCGACGAATTCGGAGATTTCCGCGAGCCGCGGCCCAGACAGGCGCGTCGTGATTGCGATGGATGAATTGTTCGAGTCGTGCAGGATTGCCATTGGGGATACTCCACGGTCGGCTGGGTACTGGCACCTAGTTCCACTTGCGTATGCCGGGCCGGTACCCCTCGCACTGCTCAAACCGTTCCGACTACCTCCACTGTCGTGCGTACCGGACGTTTTGTTTCGCCTTCAACCAAAGAAATATCGTCACGATCGAATAACGGCGACCTTTCATGCGGGCAACAACAATTCAAAATTCCGAATCATTCATGTTTCGCAGAGCTATTATGGCGGACCTGATTGAACGGCACCCCCTTGTCCGCAGCATGTTCGCGCGGCAGACCGAGCACTCGTTCGGCAATGACATTGCGGGCCATCTCATTGCTGCCGCCACCGAGCGCCACCGTCTGCCGGGACAGGTACCGCTGCCCCACTCCCAGCAGTTGCTCGTCGCCCTCGACAACACCGAACGGACCCGCGATCTCCATCGCGGTGTCGACCTCGAGGAAGACCACATCGGAGTGGAAGAGCCGGATGATCGACCCCGCGGCCGGCGGCAACGAGCCGTCCCGCATGGCCGCGGAAACGTGCTCGACCATCCGATCGCGCACCATGCGGCGCGCCAGCACCCGGCCGACCTTTTCCTGCACGAGCGGGTCGTCCGCGGCACCGACGGACCTCGCGAGCGCGATCAGATCCGAAGTCGATTCCTCTGACCGCTCGCGGCCCCGGCCGCTGGCGAACTCCGAGCCCTGCCCGACCGCGCGGCGCTCGTGGAAGAGCAGCCGCGATGCGACCTCCCAACCGCCATTGACCTCACCGACCACCGCGTCATCGCCGAGCCGGAGTCCGTCGAAGAACTCGGTGCAAAAGTCGTTCGAGCCGTCGACCTGTTCGATCCGGCGCAACTCCACGCCCGGTGAGTTGATCGGCACCAGGAACATCGTCAGCCCCTCGTGCTTCGGCACCGTGGGATCGGTTCGCACCAAGAGCAATCCGTAGTCCGCCGCGAACGCACTGGTGCTCCAGGTCTTTGCACCGTTGATCACCCAGGCGTCGCCGTCACGTTCCGCACGGGTGATCAGGCCCGCCAGATCCGATCCGCCGCTCGGCTCGGACAGCAACTGGACAAGCACTTCCTCGCCCCGCAGCACGGCCGAAATGCGTTCGCGTTTCTGGTCTTCGGATCCGGTGTCGAGCAGTGTCGCCGCACAAATGGTGAACGTCGGCACATTCAGAATCAGCGGCATCTCGTACTGGGCCACTTCGATGTCGAAGGCACGCTGATACGCCACGTCCAGCCCGAGTCCACCGTATTCGCGTGGGAAGCAGATGCCCGCAAAGCCGCCCGAGTACAGCAACTGCTGAAGTTCACGGGCCCGCTTCCACGCGGCTTCGTCGCCACGTCCTGCCACGGGCGGATTCTCCGGGTCCAGGCGCGGCATGTTCTCGGCGAGCCACTCGCGTGCCCGAGCCGCGAACTCCTGCACCGATTCCGTTGCGGCGTGGGCAGTTGTCTCGATCATGCGGCCGGAGTCCCCTCTGCTGCGTTGCGCGCAATAATTCGGTGATGCCCGGCCGTCGAGCCGAACATGTTGCGATACAAGGTGATCCGTCGAAGGTAGAGATGCAGGTCGTGTTCCCACGTGACCCCGATGCCACCGTGCAACTGAATGCACTCCTGGACCAACTGTCCGGCATGCTCACCGAGGTAGGACTTCGCGGCGCTCACCCAGATCAGCGCGGACGGGTTGCCGGCAACGACCTCATCAACGGCGCCTGCCGTGATCCCGCGGCAGGCGTGCAGCCACATGGTCATGTCGGCGAGCCGGTGCTTGAGCGCCTGATACGAGGCCAGCGGCCGACCGAAGGTGTACCGCTGTTCGGTCCACTCGATGGTCAACTTCAGCACGGTGTCGATTGCGCCGACGATCTCGGCGCACTGCAGCAGGTTCGCGATATCGGATTGGCGCTGAATCAGGGCCGGCGTTTGCGCCGCGGTGCCAACCACCGCTGAGGCAGCAACCACAACGGAATCGAATTCGACTCGTGCGTAATGCTTTACCAGGTCCAGGCTCGGCTGTGGGCGCGCAGTCACCCCGGCAGAGTCAGCCGGGATGAGGAACTGCCGCACGCCGTCGTCGGTGCGCGCAGTCACCAGCAGGAGATCGGCCTCCGAGCCTGCTTCGACCCGATCCTTCACGCCGTCGAGGCGATAGCCGTCCGGCGTCTGCGTCGCAACCAGCGTCGGTTCGAGCGGACCGAATTGCCGGCCTGGCTCCTCCACCGCCCAGCTCGCGACCTTGCTGCCCTGCACCAGGTCGGCGATCGCGTCCGCGTGGTCGTCGCGGTTTTCGGCGTCGACCAATCCCGCGAGCACGACGCTCACCGGATGCAGCGGACCGGGAGCAACCGTGGTCCCCATCAGCTCCGCGATCGTGGCGAGATCATGCAGGCCGCTGCCCGACACGCTGCCGCCATCGAGCTCCTCCGGCACAAGCAGTCCGGCCCAGCCGAGCCCAGCGGCCTGTTCCCACCACGCCGCGTCGTAGGACCGGCCATCCGCGTGGAGCGCACGCTGATGACTCACGGTCGCGTTCTTGTCGAGGAATGTCCGTGCCGTCCGCAGGAACAGCTCGGTTTCCGGTGCAGTGTTGTTCACTCGTCCTCCACGCCGAAGGTGTTGACCGCCATCGCGAGCAGGGCGTATCCGCCGATCGTGAAGACGAGGTCCATTCGTTGTTTGTCGTCGAAATACTTGCCGAGTTCGTCCCAGACCTCGGCGGAGATGGTGCTCTGTGTGTCGAGGTCGTCAACGGCAGCGACGACGATCCGGTCGCAGTCGTCTGCGGGTTTCCCGTCGCGAATACCGTCGATATCGGCATCGGTCAGTCCGACTCGCTTTGCGAGCGGAATGTGATGCGTCCACAGGTATTCGCAGCCCCGACGGTGGACTACCCGCATCAGCGCCACTTCGCGGATGCGCGGCGACAGCGCCGACTCCCGCAACAGGTAGGTGTTGAACGGTAGGTACGCATGCGTCAGGTCCGTGTGGCGTACCAGCGTGGACAAGACGTTGCCGGCATCGGCCGGGTTGGCACGCTCGACGGGGAGCAGTGACGTCAGCGACGAACGGACCTCATCGGTCCATTCGTCGGACGGCAACGGCGCCAACCGCAGCGGATGTCGGGATGTCATCGAAAGGTCAGGCCGTCGCCTCGTGGATCAGGCTCAGGTACCGCATTACTGCCGGCGGTTCGGTCCGGACGCCGACAGGCTTGGACATCGTGCCGCTGGCGAAGAACGCCTTCAGGGTCGCCTTTGCCGTCTCCACGTCCGCGTCGATCTCGTACAGCGTGATGAAGTTGTCGCCGTCCTGCCACCGCCGGGCAGATACGAAGCCATCCAGCTCGAGCATCTCGGGAACGTGGACCTCGTTGTGCCAGCGGTTGTAGTCGTCGACGGTGTCTGCCGAGGCGGGCCCGCTCTCGACGAACAGAATTGACTTAGCCATGTGTGTACTCCTGATCGATGAAAGAACTTGTGAGAGAGGAACTACTGGATCGGCTCGTCGCCGAGCACCGTGGTGCGCAGCATCTCTCGCGGCGAGGTCTCGTCGTACGGTGCGGCGCGGTGCAGCACCCCGCGGTTGTCCCAGATGACGGTGTCGCCCACCGACCAGTTGTGGCTGTAGACCTGCTCGGCGGTGGTGGCGCGCTTCAGCAGGTCGTCCAGCAGGGCCTGGCCCTCGTCGCGGTCCATGCCGACCACGTAGTGGGCCGAGGCGCCCAGGACCAACGACTTGCGGCCGGAGCGGTGGCTCCAGATCAGCGGATGCTCGTGGGTGGGGCGGGCTCGCCACTGCGCCAACTGTTCCGGCGTCGGATCGGGGTTGACCCGGCTCTGCGACGCTTCGAGCGAATGCACGACGCGAAGCGAGGCGAACCGCTCCTTCTCGTCATCGGTGAGTCCGTCGTAGGCGGCATACGAACTGGCGAACTCGGTCTCACCACCGGAGGTAGCGACCTGGACGGCCGAGAGGACGGTCGCCATCTGCGGGTACGAGTTGTCCGTCGGGGTGCATCCGTCGATGTGCCAGTCGAAGGTGGCCTTGAGGTAGGCCGCGGAGGAATTCTTCGACTTGTCCAACGTGACGGGGTAGATACCTGCGACCGGGTGGTGGCCGTCGGCCGAATGGTCGATCGCGCCGAGTCGACGGCAGAACTCGACCTGATCCGCCGGATCGAAGTTCACAGCGGGGAAGACCAGAACGCCGTTGTCCTCCAAGGCATTCAAAATGGCTTCCGCTATCGCATCGTCACTGACCATGCGGGAGGGATCGATGCCGACAACCTCGGCACCGACCGTGTCGGTGAGTTTGTTGATGGTCAGCAGACTCATGGCTGTCCTTTCTGGTGTGAAGACAAGAGGTTCCGAGAGACCGCGCGATCTAGGGCATCGGCGCGTCGGTGCGGATCATGACGGCGTCCGCGCCATCCACCGGGATGGGTTGATGCATGATCTCGACGGCCATCGCGACCAGGACGAGCGAATAGATCAGGTGCAGCAGGTTGAGTGCATCCTCGGGAAGGTCGTCGAGGTCGAACTTGTCGCAATACTCGATCGCCTCTTCCAGCCGCGGAAAGAAGGCGTCGTAGAACTCCCGCAACTGCGGCTGCGTGCTGGAAATGCGGGTGTTCCAGCGCTCGGTTTCCGTGGCCAGGCACCAGGTCGGCGCGAACCCCTCGAGATCGGCAAAGGCGCTGGGCAGCATCGTGTCCGGCATTACGGGGCCACCCCCTCGCCGCGCTCGAGCTTGTAGTCGTCGACCCAGTCGACCGCAACCTTGTGCAGGTGGCGCACCAGAATTTCCTGATCGTTGAGCGGATAGTCATCCACGATGTCGTATTCAAGGGCCGCCTGCGTACCGCCGAGCATGCCGGCGTCCTGCAGCGCGAACTCCTTCAGCACGACGGCAGCGACCTCGTGCTCGATGCGCTCGTGCACGGTGCGGGCCGGGTGGAAGAAGGTGTAGGCCTCGAAGCGGTGGGTGTTGTGCGACGTCGGCCAGTACCGGTACAGCAGGTACCAACCGTGATAGATCAGGATCTCGAGATTCGGGAAGATCTGGAAGTTGCTGATCCCCCAGTTCTCGACGCCGCCCGGATTCACACCCTCCGGTATGGGTCCGAGATCGGGCGAGCGCCACGGGCCTACGAGGCCACTCTCGGTAGCCCGCTCGATCGGGTACATGAACTCGGGATCGAGCAGCCATCGACGCGTGCCCGCGGTCGACACCAGTCGGTGGGGCCCATCGAGTTGGAAATGCGCGCAGGTGAATCCGGCATTCGGCTTGCGGACCGCCGACGGCACCTGCTGACTGTGCAGCGACGGGACGTGGTAGTACTCCTGGAAGGCGTCGGCGAAGATCTTCCAGTTGCTGTTGTTGTGCGCGATCCACTCGTAGCGTTCGGTCAGCTTGTCGAACGGGTACTCATCCAAACCCGTGACCATGGGTCCGAGGAACTCGCGCAGCGTCTGCTTCGGCGATTCGTCGAAGTTGACGAACACGAAGCCGTTCCAGATATCGCAGTGCACCTCGATCAAGCCGTGCGCTGCGAGGTCGAGGTTGAAGTACTCCGACTCGCTCGGGACGTGGATCAGGGTGCCGTCCAGTGCGTAACGCCAGCCGCAGCGCGCGCACAGCAGGTCGTCGCGGGCTTCTCTGGCTTCGACGGCGTCGGTCGAGACGAGCTTGTGGCCGCGCTGCCGGCACGTGTTGTGGAAGGCCCGGATCTGGTTGTCCTGCCCGCGCACCAGGATGAGCGAAGCATCGACGACCTCGATCTCCTTCGTCGCGACGCTGCCGACGTTCGGCACTTCCTCGACACGCGCGAGGTTCAACCAGGCGCGCTTGAAGATCGCTTCACGCTCGTCTTCGTAGAACTCGGGGGAAATCGAGTCGCGGAAGGAGATCGGGCCGGTACCCAACTCGGGGTAGTGCTCGGTCCATGACCCCGCCGCCGGCTTAGCTGGTGCCGTCATGCCAACCTCCTGATGGTCGTCGAATTACATTGGCCTGCTTGCCCGGTCACAGCACCGAACCGCCATTCACGCCCAGCACCTGCCCGGTGATGAAGCTCGCCTCGTCGGAGCACAGGAACCCAACTGCCGCAGCAATATCCGCTCCGGTGCCGAGTCGGCCCATCGGAATGGCCTTGGCAATATCCTCATTGGGCGGCAGGTAGCCGGCGGCCTGTCCGGCATGCTGCATCGGCGTCTCGATACCGGACGGCGGAATGTTGTTCACCGTGATTCCGGCCGTGGCGTACTCACGCGCCAGCGATTTGGTCAACGTGATGACGCCGCCCTTCGAGGCCGCGTAGTGCGCCGCGAAAGGCGATCCGCGCTGCGCGCTGGACGACGAGATCATCACGATCCGTCCCCAGTTCGCGGCGATCATGTCGGGCAGGGCGACCTGGCAGCAATGAAAGGTGCCGGTCAGGTTGACATCGATTACGCGCGACCAGGATTCGATCGAGATCTCGGTGAAGGCTGAGTACCCGAACAATCCCGCGCTCGTCACCAGAATCTGCACGGGGCCGAGTTCGCTGCGCACCTTCGCGAAGGCGCTCTCGACTGCGGTGCGGTCGGTAACGTCGGCGCGCACCGCGAGTGCGGTTACCCCGTCGGCCCGCAGATCGTCGGTAACCCGTTGTGCTGCTTGCTCATCGAGGTCCAGAACGGCGACCTTGTAGCCCCGCCGACCCAGTTCATGACAGGTGGCTTCGCCCATTCCGGACGCTCCGCCCGTGACTACCGCGACTCGTGTCGTCATTTCCGCTCCATCGCTATTGGCTGTGCTCACTCGTAAACCACCCGGACCGTTCGAGTGGTGGGCAAGGCTTGGCAGGTGACGACATAGCCCTCCGCGATCTCGTCGTCGTCGAGTACGTCGTTGTTGAGCAATTGCGCGGCTCCCTCGGTCACCTGGGCGATGCACGTTCCGCAGGTGCCGGTCTCGCACGAGGACGGCGGACGCATATCAGCCGACCTGGCCATCTGCATCAGCGTGTATCCGGCGCGGTACGGCAGCGTGACCTTCTGCCGGTCCAGCTCGATCGTCACCTCCTCGGTGACAACCGCGGCTGCCTCCTCCGCGGTGAGCTCCGGCACGGCCGACGCGAAACGTTCGACGTGTACCCGTGCGGCCGGAACACCAGCGTTCAGCAGCGCCGCCTCGACGGTCTCCATGAACGGTGCGGGACCGCAGATGTAGAACTCGCACTCTCCGGCGCCGGCGAGGAAGGATTCGATGCCCTCCGGGGTGGCGACCCCGTGCGTCTCGTCGAGATGGTGCCGAAGCTCGAATCGGTTGGCGTGCCGATCGCTCAGGTTGCCGAGCGCGTCCGCGAAGATCACCGAACTCTCGGCCCGGTTCGCGTAGAACAGGCGCGCGCTGCGGGTCGTGTGCCCGAGCACCGAGCGCAGCAGCGAGTACACGGGGGTGATTCCGCTGCCGCCGGCGAATGCGACGAACTCGCGATCGGATTCATCGAGCACGAAGCGGCCCTGCGGCGGCGCTGCATGCAGGCGATCCCCAGGCGCGACAGCGTCGTTGATCCAGTTCGATACAACCCCGTCGCGGTCGCGCTTGATGGTGACCCGAAGGTTCTCACCGGTCGCGGGCGTGGACGACATCGAGTAGCAGCGCCGGTGTTCAGCGCCATCGATACACACCGACAGCGTGAGGTACTGCCCGGCGTTGTACCGGAACTGCTGCCGACTCTCCGGCGGAATCTCGAACACGACGGACACGGCTTCCGGGGTCTCCCGGACCACGTCCGTCACCAGCAGTGGGACGAAACCGTCCGGCACTGTGGCTGTTGCGGCGCTGGGCGCACCGGCCGCGACGGCGGGCGAGGAAGGCGAGGTCTCAGGCATCTCCTGAAGATTATCAACTACTTGCCATTGATATCAAGTAGTTGACATAGAGTTCACAACAAGTGCTGCGCATACAGGTCGTCCCGGGACGCAACCCACGCGTCCCGGGACGAAAGCCCTGATCAATACGGAATCTGCCTATAACTCGACGTGGTCGCTGATGACCTCGTGCCCGGTCCCCTTTTCCACCACACGACTGAGGAGATCGCGCAGCGTTTCATGCTCTTCGGGGGTCAGCACGCCGAAAACCTGCTCGTGTGCGGCGATGGCATCGCTGACGACGGCCTGGGCGACCTCTTTACCCTCATCAGTCAGGAAAGCCTGCAGGATGCGCCCGTGCTGCGGATCCTGGCGTCGCTCGACCAGACCGCGCTTTTCCAGCGCGGTCAGCGCGAGCTGAACCCCCTGCGGCGTGATCAGCAGGCGCCGGGCGAGTTCCGCCCCGGACAGGCCTGGCTCGTTGGTGAGCTGGCGCAGCAAACCGATCTGGGCAGTGCTGACACCGTGCTGCTTCACGGCCTCGTTGACGGTGGTGAGCGAGAAGTAGAAGGCCTGCTTCAACAGCCACAGTGTGTTCTCGGTCAGTTCCAACCGTTTCTCCTGCCCGCTTTGACCACGGGATTCGCTGCTCGCCACATCTCGACGCTATCGCAAATAAAGCCGCCCGCGGTGATCCACGGGCGGCTCTATCAAGCGGCGGGAGACTTGTGAATCCGGCCGTTCTTCATGACGAAGTGCACGTCGAGTGTTGTGCTGATGTCCGCCGACGGATCACCGGGTACGGCAATGATGTCAGCCAGGTACCCGGGTGCGAGGCGCCCAAGTTCGTGGTCCACATCGACCAGTTCGGCCGCCACCACGGTGGCCGATCGAAGCGCCTGCAGCGGCGTCATGCCGCGTTCCACGAGCGCGACGAGTTCCTTCGCGTTCTGCCCGTGCGGCACGGCCGGCGCATCGGTTCCGCATGCGATGCGGACACCCGCTGCAATCGCCTTGGGCAGCATGGCTTTTGCCCGAGGAAAGACTTCTTCAGCCTTCGCCCGCAGCTCCGGCGCGATCCGGTCGATGGCCATCGCATCCGTCAGGTAGGTCGTCGAGACCAGGAACGTGCCATGGTCGACCATCATCTGGATCGTCTCGTCGGTTGCCAGGAAGCCGTGCTCGATGCAGTCGATACCGGCGCGAATACACGCCTGAATCGCCTTGTCGCCGACCGCATGTGCGGCCACCTTCACTCCGGCCCGATGCGCCTCGTCGGCGATCGCCTCGAACTCGGCATCGGAGTACTGCTGGGCGCCCGGCGACGTGCTGTGCGACATGACGCCACCCGAAGCGGAGACCTTGATCAGCTTGGCGCCGTGGCGGACCTGATAGCGGACGCAGGCGATCACGTCCGGTACGCCGTTCGCGATTCCCTCGGCAACCGACAGCGGCATGACGCCGGGCGCCAGACGCTGGAACACGGTCGGATCCAGGTGCCCGCCGTACGGCGTCACGGCGTGACCGGCCGGATGGATGCGGGGACCGTCGTGCCAGCCCTGATCGATGGCGCGCATCAGTGCGACATCCAGCAGGTAGCCACCGGTCTTCACCATGAGCCCGAGGTTGCGCACCGTGGTGAAACCGGCATCGAGCGTGGTCTTTGCGTTGACCGCGCCGCGCAGCGTCCGGTAGGCCGGATCATCCTGCACACCGTGCATCGGGCTGGGCAGGCCTTCCGGCCCGCCCGGTCCGCCGATGAGCAGGTTGAGCTCCATGTCCATCAGGCCGGGGAGCAACGTGGAGTCGCCGAGGTCGATGACCGTGGCGCCTTCGGGCAGCGGGCCGTCGGGATCAATCGCGACGATCTGTGTTCCTTCTACGACGATGGTCGCCGGCGAATGCACTTTGCCCGCAACAACATCGACCCACCGCGCTGCGCGGAGGACTGTCGGGCCGGTCACGGAATGGGCTCGATCACGCAGTCCAGGGTCGAAGCGCCGGCATCGGGAACGCGGGGTTGTTTCCAGCACTCGGCCGAAAACGACACAGTGATCATCGAATACAGCAGGTGCATCAGGTTCAGCACGTCCTCTGGCAAGTCGTCGAGCGGGAACTTGTCACAGTAGGAGATCGCTTCTTCCGCACGCGGCGTGATGGCGTCGTAGAAGGCCTGGATGTCGCGCATCTTGCCGTTCGTGCGCTTGGCGTAACGCTCTGCCTCGGTGGGCAGGCACCACTCCGCGTACGCCTCGAGATCGGCGAATTCAGCTGGTAGCAAAGACATCTCAGCTCACGCTCCCTGCGCCGAACGCTCGTAGTCGGCAATCCACTTCTTGGTTTCATCGTGCAGGTGACGGATGAGAATCTCCTGGTCACAGAGCAGGAACTCGTCGACCGCGCGCGATTCGAGCATCGACTGCGTCGCCTCGAGCGTGTTGGCATCCTGCAGGCCGAATTCCTTGAACGACGCCGCGGCGAGTTCCTGGGCGATGCGCTCGCGCGGACTGCGCGGCGCCGGGAAGTAGACGTTCCCCTCGAAGATGTGCGTGTTATGCGAGGTCGGCCAGTAGTGGTATGTGAGGTACCAGCCCTGGCTCCAGCACAGGATGGTGAAGTTGGGGAACAGCTGGAACGAATCCAGGCCCCACGGATCGCATTTCGCGGGATTCAGTCCGATGGGCATTTCGCCGAGATCCTGCTTGTCCCAAGGACCGAACAGTCCGCTCTGGCAGATGTCCTCGATCGGCTTGCGCATCTCGGCAGCCATCTCCCACGCACGCACACCGGACGTGCTCACGAGCCGATGCGGACCCTCGAGCTGGTAATGCGGAGCCTCGAATCCCGCCTGCGCGGCCGCCTTCGAATATGCCGCCGGCGACTGGTTCGCATGCAAAACGGGTGCGTGATAGAACTCCTGGAACGCATCCATGTAGAGCTTCCAGTTGGCCTTCACCTCGGAGCGGTAGTAGAACCGCGACGTCATCTTCTCGAACGGATAACCCTCGAGATTGGTGATCATCGGGCCGAGAAATTCGCGCAGCGGCTGCTCCGGCTCGCCCTTCGCCAGGTTCACGAAGATGAAGCCGGCCCACACCTCGCAGTGCACCGACACCAGGCCGTACTTGCTCTTGTCGAGGTCGAAGAACTCACCTTCCTGCTGCACGAAGTTGAGGTTGCCGTCGAGGTCGTAGCGCCAGGCGTGGTACTTGCAGGTGAACTGGCGGCACGTGCCGCTGGTTTCCTCCTGCGGCATGTCGTTCCACACCAGCTTGTTTCCGCGGTGCCGGCAGATGTTGTGGTACGCCTTGACCTCGCCGTCCCCGGTTTTCGTCAGGATGAGCGATGTGTTGGCAGCCGCGAGCTCCTTGGTGAAGTAACTTCCCTTTTTCGGAAGTTGTTCTACGCGACCGACATTGAGCCAGGCGCGCTTGAAGATCGCTTTGCGCTCGAGCTCCCAGATCTCGGGACTAATGGAATCTTCATAGGAAACCGGTGCGGTTCCCAGCTCCGGATAGTGTTCCGTCCAACTGCCTTCCGGCGGTTTGGGGAAGCGAGCCATCGATACTCCTCGATTCGATCCAGCCACGGGTAGCGCGAAGAGCCTCGGTTCGCTCGCGCCGTCACGGCTGCTTTGGGCGCGAGTTCCGCAGCTCGTGACTTCAAACGCTAGCGCCTTGCGACGGCAATGACAAGTAGTTGATACTCAAGGTCTGCACACGATCGAGCCGACGGAGGAAGACGAATGATTCGCGACTGTGGCACGGACGGTGACAAGGCATCGCACCGCGATGGTGACCGCGAAGTTCTTACCGTGACCTCGCCACATTCCGAGCAGACCATCGCGCGGGTCGCGGTCGCCGGCGCGGACGACGTCGACCGGGCGGTGGCCGCCGCGCGCGCTGCCGTCGACACCGGACCATGGTCCCGGACGACGCCTGCCGAAAGGATTGAGGTCATCCGGCGGCTCGCCGAGGTCTACGGCACCCGGCGCGGCGAAATGGCGGAACTCATCTCCGCGGAGATCGGCGCGCCGATCTCCTTTGCACAACGCGCCCAGGTGGGCCTGCCGACCATGATGATGGGCGCGTTCTGCGACGTGGCATCGAACTTCGCCTGGACCGAAACCCGTTCCGGCTTCTTCGGCTCGGATGTGCACATCCAGAAGGACCCGGTCGGTGTCGTTGCCGCGATCGTGCCGTGGAACATGCCGCAGTTTCTGATCGTGACGAAACTCGTCCCCGCGCTGCTCGCGGGCTGCTCCGTCGTCCTGAAGCCGGCGCCGGAGTCTCCGCTCAATGCCCTGCTGCTCGCCGAGATGCTCGAAGAGATCGGGTTGCCGCCGGGCGTTGTGAGCGTCGTGCCCGGGGGTGTGGCCACCGGCGCGCATCTCGTCGGGCATCCCGGCGTCGACAAGGTGTCCTTCACCGGTTCCAGCGCGGCCGGCCGGGCCGTCGCCGCAGCGGCCGCCGCGAACCTCACGAAGGTCAGCCTCGAACTCGGCGGCAAGTCCGCCGCGATCGTGCTCGACGATGCCGATCCCCTGCAGGTCGCCGCCGCGGTGCGCTCGGCGAGCCTGTCCAACAGCGGGCAGATCTGCAATGCGCTCACCCGCGTCGTTGTCCCGTCCCACCTGCACGACGCCGTCGTCGATGCGCTCGCCGACGAGATGACCTCGCTCGTCGTCGGCGACCCCGCCGATCCGGCAACCCAGATCGGCCCGCTGGTGTCCCAGCGCCAGCAGCGCCGGGTACTCGACTACATCGGCATCGGCTCCGACGCCGGGGCGAAGTTGGTCGTCGGCGGAACCGAACTCCCGGACGGACTCGACAGCGGCTGGTACGTGCGGCCCACTCTGTTCGCCAACGGCGACAACGCAATGCGCATCGCGCGCGAGGAGATCTTCGGTCCCGTGCTGACCGTCATCCCTTACCGCGACGAGGAGGACGCAGTGGCCATCGCCAACGATTCCGACTACGGCCTCGCCGGATCGGTATTCACCGCGGACCCGGAACGCGGCACGGCCATCGCGAGTCGAATCCGCACCGGAACCGTCGGAGTGAACCAGGGCTACCCCATGGACCCCTTCGCCCCCTTCGGTGGCGTCAAGGACAGCGGCTACGGACGCGAGCTCGGCCGCGAAGGGATCGAGGGGTACCTGGATACGAAGTCGATCGCAGTGGCGGCGCAAAAGTAGGGCCGACGACGGTCGGACAGCCTGTCCCTAAGATGCCAACTGCGCGCCGGTTCGACTCGGCGCGTCGCAGTTCAGGGATCGTTCGACAGGAGACCAGATGTCCGACTTCTCAGGCAAAGTCGCGTTGGTGACGGGTGCGTCGCGCGGGCTCGGCGCCGCCGTCGCAGAGATTTTCGCCCAGCGCGGCGCGTCGGTGTTCGGAGTGGCGCGTGACGAGGAGCGGTTGACCTCGACCTTCGACGCGATCCCCGGCGGCAAGTTCGCCGCGGCCGATATCGCCACTCCGGACGCCTGCCGCGATGTCGTGCAGCGGTGCGTCGACGAATTCGGTCGGCTCGACGTGCTCGTCAACGTCGCGGGAGCACACAAGATGCGCCATACCGCCGAGGTGACCGACGAGGAATGGGCCGGTGACCTCGCGGTCAATCTCAATGCGCCGTTCTTCCTGTCCCGCGCTGCCCTTCCGCACCTGCTCGAGGCGGGAGGCAACATTGTGAACGTCGCATCGATCGCCGGTACGGAGGGCCAGGCGTATTCGGCGGGCTACTGCGCGGCCAAGCACGGCCTCATCGGCCTGACGCGGGCGCTGGCAGTCGAATACACCGCGGACAAGCTCCGGGTGAACGTCGTGTGCCCGGGCGGGATGCTGACCGACCAGGTCACGAACTTCTCGGTGCCCGACAACCCGAACTTCGACCTCATCATGCGAGCCGCATCGCTGCGAGGCCTGATGGAGCCGAGCGACGTCGCACGGGTGATCGCGTTCCTGGCCAGCGACGACGCGAGCGCGATCAATGGCGCGGTCTACATGGCCGACAACGGAAAGACCGCGGGATAGGTCGGACGAACAGGCTGCCGTCCCGCACTGTTCGCGGGACGGATCCCTCCGCCGCACGCTTCCTGACTCGCCGCACATGCTCCCGCACCCCAAACCTTGTGCGCGCCATCAGCATGTGTGCGGCTGGGCGGGCCCTCCGGGCCGAGCGCCACACAGACGAAAGAAGGCCCCCGATCCGGGAGCCTTCTTCTTGTGGTGGAGCTGAGGGGAATCGAACCCCTGACCTCTTCGATGCGAACGAAGCGCGCTACCAACTGCGCCACAGCCCCGTGCGGTTGCTTTCGCGACCGCGCTCGCAAACTCTAGCAGGCGATCGCCCGGACTTCCGAATCGCGTCCCTACCAGGAACTATGCCTGGGACGGGCCCGGCGCTACTGGCCGGAGGCGGTGCGCATTTCGTCGTCGGATTCGCCTTCGGCGATGAGGGTGTGCGGATGATCGAGGTGCTCGAATGCGGGGTCCTCGTCGTCGACCTCGATGATCACCGCGCCCGGGCGACGCAAGCGGGACGGTACGAGCCGCAGTTCCTCGTCGGTCGTCGATTCGACCCCGAGCCGGGAACGCGCCAACCGGGCCATGCGGCGGCGGCGGATCTCCTCCTCCATCCGCACCTGGTTGCGCAGATACGTCAGGTACATGGCCAGGATCGCAACGGACGCACCACAGGCCCACCAGGCCAGCGACGAGGCAATGACGCCGATCGCGGCGGACATGATCGCGATGAGCAACAGACCGAGTACGGCCCGCTGGCGGAACTGGTAGCGCTCAGCGCGGGCGATGGCGTCCGCCTCGGGATCGAAGCCGCCACGGCCACGGCGTACTGGGATACCGCCGTGCGGCCGATGCTCCTCCGGGCCGTCCGATCCGCGCTCGCGCACCGGCTCGTTGTCGCGCGGGCCCCAATCATCTTCCAGCTCAGCCACTTCCGACGACGGAACCCGGCGAACTGGTTCCTCGGCAGGCTTGTCATCGGCTGTGGCGGCGGGTTCCTCGCCGCGCTCTGCCTCGTCGTCCGGCACGGCGTCTTTCGACACCATGTCGTCCGAGACGGCGTCATCGGGCCGATCGTCGTTACGGATGTCTTCGTCGTCGAGGTCGATGCTGTCAGCGTGGGTTTCCATCGGGTCCTCCCAGTCGGTCCCTCGGGAATGGGTACGCCGGTCCTCCGTGGCACGCCGCCAGTTCGGATCGCTCTCGTGTCCGGTCGCCGGCCCGCGTGCCGGCTTGCGCTTGGTTCCGCCGCGGTGCAGTACTCGCGTGGACAGTGCCGCGTCGGTGGGCCGCCGGATCCGCGGATGCTTGCCCGCCATCATCGGGAAGAGGATGAAAACCCACATGCCGACGAGGCCGATCCACAAGAACGAGTTCGGCATGTGGCGGGCCCCTCCCGTCTGGACAGCGGCACGAAGACACGACTGACCTGCAAAGGCTAATGCGGCGCGGCGTCCGACTTGGTCAGGCGCGCCGCACCACGCCAACAACTCGAGTCACATTGGTAACACGATGTGTTAGACCCAACTCGCCTTTCCGCTGCGAATCAGGCGATCGGTGACGGTGCCCGCGACCTCATCCACGGTCATGCCGACCAGCAGGTGGTCTCGCCATGCACCGTCGACATCGAGATACCGCTGCAGCAGCCCTTCCTCGCGGAAGCCGACATTGCGCAGCACCGCCTGGCTGGCCATGTTTTCCGGCCGCACGGTCGCCTCGACGCGGTGCAGACCCACTGGGCCGAAGCAGTGGTCCAGGCCGAGCGCGAGAGCCGCCGTGGCCACCCCGCGGCCGCCGACGTCCTTGGCTACCCAGTATCCGATCCAGGCCGAGCGCAGCGCGCCGTGCACGATGCTGCCGACGGTGAGCTGGCCGCAGAATGCGCCGTCCAGCTCGATCGCGAGCGGGATCATCCGGCCCTTACGCGCCTCACCCCGAAGCGTCGACCACAATCCGGGCCAGCTGGAGACGTGATGGCGTGCCTCCCACGGCCCGACAGCGGTTGGCTCCCAGGGCCGCAGATGATCCTCATCGCGGATCCTGATGCGCGACCACGCACTGGCGTCACGCAGCTTGATCGGGCGCAGCTTGACGTTGCCCGCGGCGACTCGGAGCGGGCCGAGATGTGCGGGCCAGCCGGGATGTCCCGACATGCGCAACGGAGTGGTTCCCACGGATCGACTACTACCCCATCAACGCTGCGCGAGAAAGACGACATCCACTTCGTCGCCCGTGCGCACCTCGACAACATCGGGATCGACGATGGCCAGGCAGTTCGCCTCGGCCAGCGTCGCAAGCAGGTGCGACGACGCGCCGGGCGCGCCCCCGAGTGCCTGGACCAGGTACTCGCCGGTGACTTCGTCACGCATGAGTTGCGCTCGGAGATAGCCCTTTCGACCGCGGATCGAGGAGATCGGCGAGACCGTCCTAGCCCGCACGATCCTGCGCATCGGCTGCCGTCGACCGAGCGCGATCCGGATCAGCGGACGGACCATCACCTCGAAGACGACCAGCGCGCCAACCGGGTTGCTCGGCAGCAGGAAGGTCGGCACC
>NZ_LRRB01000206.1 GCF_001646865.1 Aldersonia kunmingensis
GCGTACGCAAACGATCCGGCGCCGGCGAAACGCTCGAAGGCATTCCCGGTGCTGCTCTCGCTGCTGGCTGTCGCGATTCTCGCGCTCGGCGGCGTCGTCGGCTGGCTGCTCTTCACCGGGACCAACAGCGACAGCGGGACAACGATTGCCACTGGCGCTCAGGGCGTGCCCTTGACTCAGGCCAACCCGACCGCACCCGCGCAGCCGAGTGGCGCAACACCGGCACTGCCCGCCGGCGCGACACCGTGTCCGGCCGCGAGCGGTGCCACTGGCACCTACACCCGGTCCGCGGCCGGAAATGCCACTACGTCATGCCCGTTCGCCGAGGAGGTACGTGAGGCATACGTCGCCGCGGGTGCTCAGCCGAAGCAAGTGACGGCCACGAGTCCGGTGACGGGCAAGTCGTACAGGTTGACCTGCACAACGTCCGGCAAGGTGGTTACCTGCACCGGCGGAAACAATGCGGTCATCCACCTCTACTGAGATCGGAAAGTATTTGCGCGCATGGCTTTACGCCATGCTCGTTGGAGTTTTCGCGATCTTGGGATGTGGATCGGGACCGAATGATGGGGCAAGCGGTACCTCGGTCGCCGCGGCGGAGACAACCGCCCCGCCGACACCACTGGCTGCCGCCTTGCGCGAACTCGAGCGGGCTCTCCCTGCCAAAGTGGGGATCGGCGTCGCCCCCGTTGGAGGTACTTCCGCAGTTGCGGTGACGCAGGCGGGCGAATGGACCACGGGTGTCGCGTGGTCCACGATCAAGGTGCCGCTCTCGCTCGCGGCCCTACGGGCATCCGGCGCAAGCGCCGATTCGCTGGCCACCGCCGCGATCACCCAATCGGACAACGTTGCGGCCGACGGGCTTTGGTCCCTGCTCGGCGATCCGATTGCCGCGGCGCAGGCGGTCGGATCGGTGCTTGCCGAAACGGGTGATACAACGACTCAGGTCCAGTCGCAGCGGGTGCGCCCGCCGTTCAGCGCGTTCGGTCAAACGATGTGGAGCATTGCCGATCAAACCCTGTTCACCGCGCAGTTGCCCTGCCTGCCCGGTACCGAGGCGGTGACGTCTCGGATGAGGGAGATTGTGCCGGAACAATTTTGGGGGCTGGCTCGCGTCGAGGGTGCAGTCTCCAAAGGAGGCTGGGGTCCGGGCGAGGATGAGCGCTATCTGGTGCGCCAACTTGCGGTGATCACCACGCCGCAGGGGCAGAGCGCGGTAACCGTTGCCGCCGAGCCGGCGTCGGGCGCGTTCGCGGATGGCGTCGCGATCCTGGACACCGTGGCGGCCTGGGTTGGCGAGCATCTCGATCTGCTGCCCTACGGCATATGCCCGTGAACGGAAGATTGGTTGCGATAGACGGAGTGAACGCTTCCGTTCACTCCGCCTAGTCGGTACCGCGAACGAGCGGGCTACCTCGTCGCCGGCGTCCCGTGGTGCCCACCGAACAGCCCGCCGAACCGGGACTTGTGCCGCGGTTCCTCCGCTGCTCGTGGCGCGTCCGCTGTTCGCGGCGCGTCGGCGTAGCCGGTGTCCGTTGCTGCCACAGCGGGTTCGCGCGCGTAGGCCCGACGGTCGGCGTATTCGATATCGCGCGCGGTCCGCACCGACAAGCGGCCGAGTGCGGTTGCGCCGAAGAAGACGATCACGGCTCCGAGGCCGTAGAAGTAGGTGATCTCGAGGAGCGCGCGCTTGGTGTCTCCATCGGCGATCGGGAAGCCGACACTGCCGATGTTCAGCGGTCCGGCAAACACCTGCCCGACCACGAACCAGGCACCGGCCACAACAGCGAGCCAGCCACCGAACATCGCGGTCGCGCGGTTCCGGGTCATCAGCAACAGCAGACCACCGAAGGCCGCGACGGCTCCGGGCAACACTTCGAGCCAGCCGCGTGCGGCGGTCCAGGTCCACGCCTCGTCAGGGGTGTAGGCCCAGTTGAAGTACGGCCCGATGAACGGAATCAACGCACCCCAAGCGCCGAGTGCTATCAAAAACAAACCACTCAATGCACCACGGCTACGCGGCATATGCATCCGCCCGCCGCGCTGCGCCGGTACACCGGACTGCACGTTGGTCATGACGCCCTCCTTCGAGGCTGCGCCGTCTGCGGTCGCAGTCGGCCTCGAAGTGGGCGTACCCCGTCCAGCGGGCACTAACCCGCCGGACGAGGAGAACGATCAGACGAGCTCCATGTCCTCTGCGCTCCAGACGGCCTTCATGCTGGTGATCTTGCCGTCCTCGTTGAACTCCATGATGTCGATCGGAGCCAGGTTCATGGTCTGCTCGCCGGCCTTGGTGGATAGACGGAACCAGAACGCCGCGACGTTGCCGCCGATACGCGTGGTGAGCAGCTCGGTTTCCTTTTCGAGCGGCTCGAGGATCTGGTAGAACTCGCGGATCGCCTGGTGACCGTGACGCGGCTCGGTGCCGATCGGGTCCTCCACGGTGGCGTCTTCCGCGTACAGGTTGACGATGTCCTCGGTGGCTCCGGCACCGACGAACTTCACGTAGAGCTCGACGGCGGTGCGGATCTGATCAGCTGATGGCATGTGATGGCCTCCTTGGCGCGAAATGTAACACGTTCTAGTTTCGCACCGGAAGGCCTCGTCAGCGCTGGGCGTACTCGAGCATCGGTTGCGTCGCCGCCACCTGACCGCTGCCACTCACGATGACGAGCGCGCTCGGATCGATGCGGTATTCCGTCTGACCGGCCGAGGTCGCCACGGTGAATCCGGAGGGGGTACGTACCGGGTCATCGAGTTCAATCGCCGCGCCGTCGCTGATGCGCATGCCCTTGTAGTAATACCGGCCAGTCCGTTCGACCTGGCACACGACCACGAGCGAATTCGTCGTGCGCCCGATCGCGACAGCCGAGTCGGCCGCGTTGCATCGCGCCGTCTCGGTTGCAAGAAAGCCCTGCTGGTCCGCACCGCCAACCGCACCCGAGAACAGCGGCGGCGCCACGCCGGTCGGGGGCGTCGGCTGCACCGCCGGTATTGGAGGAGGATTCACTGCGCTCGGCGTTCCGGGTGTGGGGGACGCCGCGACAGGGGCATCCGACTTTTCGTTCGAATCATCGCCGGACACAGCGAGCCCGGCCGCGATGCCGCCGAGCACCAACACGCCAATTGCCATCAGGATCAACACGATTGGCGCCAGCGATCGCCGCGCGCGGGGCGTCGCCGCATCCGCTGGCGCCCACTGCGGTTGAAGCGGTGAGTGAGCATGGGCCTGCGGGTTGGCGGTCCCGGCTGACAGCACTACGGTCTCGGTGAGCCGGCGAGTGAGCGCGCTCGCCGCCACCGCGTCGGCGCCAGTCACGGCTTCGCGTGCGGCCCTGGCAAATTCACCAGTTGTCGAGTAACGGTCGGCTGGGTTCTTTGCCATCGCACGCGCGAGGACGGCATCGATGCCAACCGGTACACCCGCGACAAGCGTGCTCGGCCGCGGTGGCGGCTCTTCGAGATGTGCGTGCATCGCGGTATTGGGCGTTGTGAAATCGAATACCTTTGCACCGGTGAGTAGTTCGTGGAGGGTACAAGCCATTGAGTACGTGTCGGCTCGGTCGGTGACCGAGCCGCCGCCGAAACCCTCCGGCGCCATGTACGCATACGACCCGACAGTCATAGCCCGCGTGATGAGGGAACCTTCGCGAGCATCGGCTGCGATACCGAAATCGGTCAAGTACGCGAAGTCATTACCGTCCGCGGTGATCAGGACGTTCTCGGGCCTTACGTCCCGGTGCATCAAGCCCGTGGCATGCGCAGCATCGAGCGCGGCGGCGACCTGGCTCACGATAAGCACTGCACGCGCTGGGGGCATCGGACCGGACCCGCTGATCAGTGCCCGCAGGCTCGGGCCCTGTACCAGGCGCATATCGATGTAGAGCCGGCCGTCGATCTCGCCCCAGTCGTAAATCGGGATAACGTGCGGTTCGGTAAGCACCGCAGCGCTCTGTGCCACCTGGCGGAACCGGTTCGCGAACTCCGGATCGCGGGCGAGCGCTGCGGGCAAGACCTTGAGCGCGACCGTCCGTTGCTTGACGGTGTCGAAGGCCTCGAAGACGTCCCCCATTGCGCCGCGACCGATAAGCGAACGCAGCTGATAGTGACCGAGTTGGCTACCGGCCTTCGTCTCGCCGACCATATGGACGATCCTCACCTGCCTCGGCGACCACTCGGACGAACGCAGCACGGGCCCGACCGCCGACCCACCGGTTGCCGGATCAAGCGACGACGTTGACCATGCGGCCCGGCACCACGATCACCTTGCGCGGAGCCTTGCCGCCGAGCAGCGCGACGATCTTCTCATCGGCGAGCGCCAGTGCTTCAACCTCGTCCGCGGTGGCATCCGACGGCACTGTGACCTTGCTGCGCACCTTGCCGTTCACCTGGATCGGATACTCCACCGTCTCCGCGACCAGATATTGCGGGTCGGCGGCCGGGAACGGACCCGAGGCCAGCGATTCGAGGTGGCCGAGGCGCTCCCACAGCTCCTCCGCGATATGCGGCGCGAGTGGTGCGAGCATCAGCACCAGCGGCTCGACCACCGAGCGCGGTGCACCGTCGGGGTAGGCCTTGGTGAGGTGGTTGTTGAGCTCGATCAGCTTCGCGCCGGCCGTATTGTCGCGCAGCGCAGCGTAATCCGCGGTGACACCGTCAATCGTCTTGTGCAGCAACCGCAGTGTGTCGGCAGAGGGGTCGGCATCGGTGACGCGGAGCTTCCCGGTCTCCTCATCGAGTACGACTCGCCATATCCGCTGCAGGAACCGGTGCGCACCAACGACATCCTTGGTCGCCCACGGCCGCGACTGGTCCAGCGGGCCCATGGACATCTCGTAGAAACGAAGCGTGTCGGCGCCGAAGTCATCGCAAATCTGGTCCGGCGCAACGGCATTACGCAGACTCTTGCCCATCTTGCCGTACTCCTGGAACACCTCGGCGTCCTGGTGGTAGAACTTGCCGTCCCGCTCGACAACCTCATCGGCCTGCACGTAGGCACCGCGCGCATCGGTGTACGCGAAGGCCTGGATGTAGCCCTGGTTGTACAGGCGGCGGTACGGCTCGCTCGAGCTCAGGTGGCCGAGGTCGAACAGGACCTTGTGCCAGAACCGCGAGTACAGCAGGTGCAGTACCGCATGCTCGACGCCACCGACGTAGAGGTCGACGCCGCCGGGGTCGTTCGCACCGTGCAACTCTGGCCGCGGGCCGACCCAGTACTCCTCGTTCTCCTTGGCGCAGATCGCATCCGGGTTGGTCGGGTCGATGTAGCGCAGCTGGTACCACGAGCTGCCGGCCCAGTTCGGCATCACGTTGGTGTCGCGGCGGTACTGCTTGGGGCCGTCGCCGAGGTCGAGCTCGACGTGTACCCATTCGGTCGCCTTCGCCAGCGGAGGCGACGGCTCGGAGTTCGCGTCGTCCGGGTCGAACGACACCGGCGCAAATTCTTCTACCTCCGGAAGCTCTACGGGTAGAGCACTTTCCGGTAGCGGATGCGCGTTGCCATCCTCGTCGTACACGATCGGGAACGGCTCGCCCCAGTAGCGCTGGCGGGCGAACAGCCAGTCGCGCAGCTTGTACTGGATGGTTCCTTCGCCGTGGCCATCAGCCTCGAGCCGGCCGACGACGGTGGCCTTCGCGGTCTCGATGTCGAGGCCGTTGAGGTAATCGGAGTTGACCAGCGCACCCTCGCCGGCATGGGCCGCGTCGGTCACGTCGCCGCCCGCGATTACCTCGACGATCTCGAGACCGAACGCTGTAGCGAATTCATGGTCGCGGTGATCGTGACCCGGGACGGCCATGATCGCGCCGGTGCCGTAGCCGCTGAGCACATAGTCGGCGGTGAACACAGGCACGCGGTGGCCATTCACCGGGTTGGTGGCGTACGCACCCAGGAAGACGCCGGTCTTCTCCTTGTTCTCCTGGCGCTCCAGATCGGACTTCGCCGCGATCGAACGCCGGTACGCGGCAACGGCTTCCACCGGGGTTGCCGCACCGTGGTTGGTCCACCGGGCGTCGACATCGGCGGGCCACTGCGCCGCGGTGAGCGCGTCCACCAGATCGTGCTCCGGCGCGAGCACCACATAGGTGGCGCCGAACAGAGTGTCGGGCCGGGTAGTGAAGACCTCGATAGCGCCGGCATCGGTGTCGAAGCGAACGGACGCACCGCGCGAACGACCGATCCAGTTGCGCTGCATGGTCTTGACCTTGTCCGGCCAATCCAGGTGGTCGAGGTCGTCGACAAGGCGATCGGAGTAGGCGGTGATCCGCATCATCCACTGCTGCAGGTGCTTCCGGAACACCGGGAAGTTGCCGCGCTCGGAGCGGCCGTCCGCGGTGACCTCCTCGTTGGCCAGCACAGTGCCCAGTCCTGGGCACCAGTTGACCTGCGAATCACTCAGGTAGACAAGGCGGTACGAGTCGATCAGCTTGCGGCGCGCATCGGCGTCGAGAGCGTCCCAGCTGCCGCCGTCCGGAACCTGTCGTGTGCCCGAGGCGAAGTCGGCCTCGAGCTCGGAGATCGGCCGCGCGCGGTTCAGGTCGGTGTCGTACCAGGCGTTGTAGATCTGCAGGAAGATCCACTGCGTCCAGTGGTAGTAGTCCACATCGGTGGTGGCGAACGAACGCCGCTCGTCGTGGCCGAGACCGAGGCGGTCGAGCTGCGCCTTCATGGTCGCGATGTTCGCCTCGGTGGTGATCCGCGGATGCGTGCCGGTCTGCACCGCGTACTGCTCGGCGGGCAGGCCGAACGCGTCGTAGCCGAGGGTGTGCAGCACGTTGCGGCCGCGCATGCGATGGAACCGGGCGAACACGTCGGTGGCGATATAGCCCAGCGGGTGCCCGACGTGCAGCCCAGCGCCGGACGGATACGGGAACATGTCCTGCACGAAAAGCTTGTCCGTGGGAACGTCGGCCGGGTCGCTGGGCGCAAGCGGACCGACGGGGTTCGGTGCCTCGAAGGTGCCGCGCTCGCGCCAGCGCTCCTGCCAGCGGCGCTCGAGCTGCCCGGCGAGCTGCGCGTTGTAGCGATGCAGGGGTTCCGCGGCGAGCCGCGCATTATCTGCCGTCTGCTGCGCGTCGCTGGCCTTAGCGGTGGCGGGCATCTCGGGGTTCGGCACGACTCGTCTCTTCTTCTCGGCGGGCTGTTCAGTCAGGGGCGGCTCCGCAGGCCGCGCGCCCTGCTCGGTCGGGGAAGCTGCGCGCCCTGTTCGCCTATCCAGGGTATGCCGCGCGCCACTGTGACCTGCACCCACCCGAGACCCGATGCGACGTACTCCCGAGTAGGACCCGTATCCTTCTTGGGTGCTCGTTGTCGCAGTTGTCCTGTTCGTTCTCGCCCTCGCGGCTGTCGGTTGCGGTGTGGCGGCCCTGATCGGACGGCTGCCGCGCAATCGCTGGGTCGGTATACGCACCCCGCACACCATGCGCAGCGACGCGGCGTTCCGGGTCGCCAACAAGGTGGCCGCACCCACCACGATCACCGCCGGCGTGCTGCTCGGCGTGGGTGGTTTCGCAGCAATTGCCTTCGACGGCATGCTCGCCACCATCGGCGTTGTCGTCGCAGTCATCGCCGGTGTCATCACCGCAGGCAACGGCGGCACGCTGGGCAATCGCGCAGCCGAGGCCATCACCGCCTCCGCCGGGGCCGGGGGCTGCGGTCATTCCTGCGGCTCCTGCTCGCTCAAGGACACCTGCGCACCGTCCTGACGTGAAGGCGGCCGCCTCGGAGAGGCGCAAAAACTGCCGTCGCGGCGGGTCGTGATTGACTGCACATCCGTGAACACCCGACGCATCTTCGATCCGTGGGGCTTGGCGTTCGGCGTTCTGTTGCCGTTGCTCGCCGCCGCGAGTGGGCTCGTGCTCACCTCGATCTGGGAATCACGGCTGCCGACCGAGATCGTCACGCACTGGGGACTCGACGGACCGGACGGTTACTCGACCCCGATGTCTTTCGCCTGGGTGTTCGCGCTGGTGACCATGTTCGTCGGCGGCGGATGCGCCTCATTCGCGGCCCTCGCGCAGGCCCTCCTGATGTGGCGGCGGATCATGCTCGTCACCGGTCTCGTCGTCACCGGACTGCTCTCGACGCTGCTGGTCGCGGTGCTGTGGGTGCAGCTCGACACGGCCAAGGGCGATGACGTCGAACTCCCGGGTGCAGCGATCGGCCTCGGGGTGCTCATCGGCTCCGCCCTCGGCGTGCTCGGCGCGTCGCTGCTGCGCGACTACCGCGTGCGTGTACCTGCCCTCGGTCCGCCCGACGCGAAGTTGCCGCGCGGCGCGGCCGAGCCGTGGCGGATGGTCGGCGGGTTCGGCACCGTCGGGATCGTCGTGATCGCAGCGATCGGAGTCGGAATCGCGCTGTTGGCTTGCGGGACGATTGGCTCCACCTGGCCACTCTGGGTCGGCCTCCCGGTGATCGTGCTCGTGGTCGGCGGATTGCGCTACGACGTCACCATCGACTCGACCGGCGTGCGGGTGCGCAACTTCGGTCTGACGACGTTCGACGTCGACATGGACGAGATCATCGGGGCGAAGCTCACCGATGTGGCGGCGTTCAAGGATTTCGGTGGCTGGGGGCTGCGCGCCAAGGGGCCCGGCCGCTACGGCGTCATCACGCAACGGGGGACCGCAGTCGAGATCGGAACCGCCTCCGGACTGACGCTAACCATCACCACACCGCAGGCCGAGGAAGTGGTCGGCGCACTCAATACCTGGGCGAGTCAGCAGCACGCTGAGCGCTAACCCCGCCAGAATTCGCAGCCCTTCCCCGGGGGCAAATTGTGTAAACGGGGGCGAAACTTCGCACCCACGAAGAAGGTTTGCACTCACGAAGCGCGGGTTCCGCTCAGTCGGGGCTGGCGAGCTGCTCGTCCAGGAGCGCCGCCACCACCGCGGTGCCGGCCGCCGGGTCGCCCACCGCGATGCGGGCGCTGCCATTCGGATAGCTCTTGGCGACGATTCCGGCCCGCCGCAGCGCGGGGGCGATTGCGGGTCCGTCGAGATAGAGGAAATTGGCGTGGCTGTCCGGGACGGCAACACCGAAGCGGCGCAGCGTGGCGGCGAGCCGCTCACGTTCGGTGTTGATCGCCTGCACCCGCTCGCGCAGCTCGGACTCAGCCGCATATGACGCGCGGACCGCCGCGGCGGCGGCGGCGTTCATGCCGAACGGTACGAGCCAGCGTCGCACCCGTGCCGCGAGGTCTGGCGCCGCCACCGCATACCCGATGCGCAGACCCGCAAGTCCGTACGCCTTGGAGAAGGTCCGCAGCACCAGGACGTTGGGGAAGCGGCGCTGCAGGCCGACCACGTCGATGGTGTCGGCCGGGTGCAAAAACTCCACGTAGGCCTCGTCGAGCACCACCACCACGCGCCGCGGCACCGCGGCCAGGAAGGCCCGCAACTCTCCGCTGGGGATCAGCGTGCCGGTCGGGTTGTGCGGTCGGCACACCACGACCACCCGAGTGCGGGGCCCGATCGCCCGCACCATCGCCCACAGGTCCTGGCGCCCGAACCCATCCAGTCCGACCGTCCGGGTGCGCACACCCGCGATCCGGGCCATGATCGGATACCCGTCGAACGTCGGAGTCGAGAAGACCATCTCCTCGTCCGGCCCGATCAACGCCTGCATGATGTGCATCGCCACCCCGGTCGCACCCCCGCCGACCACCAGCCGGTCCGGCGTGACGCCGACCCGTTCGCCGATGATGCGAGGTAGCTGCTCCGGCAGGAACTCCGGATACCGATTCACCTGCGCCATCGATCGATTCAGCTCTTCGAGCACGGAAGGCAATGGCGGATAAGGGTTCTCGCTCAGCCCCAGCTCGAAGCGCTGCTGCACCGGCGCCGTGTACGGGCGGGTGTCGTCGAAGGTGCTTGTGCTCATGCCGCGCTTGCTCCCCACCGCACCGCCGCCGCCCCGGCAAAGTCGCCGGCATGCGCGAACGCGGACATCAGAATCAGCGCACCGTTGGGGATCCGGCCGGCACGGTTCTCCGCGTCGAGGGTGACCGGGATTCCCGCACCGAATAGGTTGCCGCATTCGTCGAAGGTGTCCGGATGCTTGTCCGCCGGCACCTCGAGTGCCTCGTGCCAGTTACGTAGGAACAACCGGTTCGGCTGATTGGTGACCAGCATGTCGACATCGCCGGACTTCGCCCCGATGTCCTTCAGCACCGCATATCCGGCACTGGGCACGAGCTCGTTGCCGCGGGTGAAGACCTTCGCGATCTTCGACTCGGTGAATCCAATTGTCGGCTCGCCGATTCCGGGCTCCCAATACTTCCGTGGCACAGTGCCTTTGGGCAGACCGACGCCCTCGAAGGTCATATCACCGGCGTATTCGGGATAGGTGCGACAGTAGGTGCCGAGAATCGGCGCGTCCTCGTTCTTCACCAGGAGGCCCACACCGCAGCCGTCACCGGGCACCGGCGCGAACGCGAGCTTGCGCACCTCGGGCTGCGTCATGCTGGGACCGGCCGCGTTCTGGGCCGCGGCGATCAGTGCGGTCTTCGCATCGGTGGTCGCCAGGATCATCTTGGCCAGTTCCATCATGTGCATGAACGACGCGCAACCGCCGTTGTGCACGTCGATTACCTTGTCCGGGTGCATTCCTAGCCTGCGTGCCACCTCTGGCCCGCTGCCGAGCACGGGGTTGTCCGGTAACTGGACGTGGGTCAGCAAAACGTCGACGCCCTTGATCATGTCGGCGCCGTGCCGCGCGATCAGCGGAGCGGTCGCGCGCTCGATCATGTCGACGGCGGTTTCATCGCGCGCGACATGGTGACGGTACTTCGGCGAGCGGAACATGACGTTCTTCGCCATTCGTTCCGACCGCGCGAATTGCGTGAAGTATTCGGTGGGAACACGGTTTTCGGGCAGGTAGCTCGCTACGTCGATGAGGCTGACGGTGGGCATGGTGTCGGTCATTCGGCTCTCACTTCATCCAGTCGGGCTTGATCGGCAGGCCATGGCTTGCGCGGTATTCGCAAATTGCCTTGAGGTTGTCCATTTCCATCTGGTGGCCGGCGTAGAAGAGGTCCCAGCCGTCGCCAACCCACACCGGACGGCCGGGCGGAGCCGTTTCCGGATAGGGGTTTTCGTCGTAGAACGGGTGCTTGCAGTTCACCCAGGTGACCACCGAGCCGGGCTTGTTCAGCACAACCTGCGCGTCGATCACCCGCATCAGGTAGATCATCCAGAGGTGCTTGCCCTGGTCCCAGGCGCAGTGATAGTCGACAGTCATGGCGTCGGGATTGGCGATCGTGCGCGCATAGCACTTCGTCTGCCCGCCGACTCGGTCGAACGACTCCCACAGGCCCGGTTCGTCGGTCTCGACGAAGCCCCGGAGGCTGTAGGTCCATTCCTCCAGACTTCGGGTGTCCGCAAGGTACTCGTACACGTCCCGGAACGGCGCATCTATGTAGGCGTTAATGGGACAGAACTCGCCGAACATCTGCGCGTGCGGATACACCGAACGGGTCCGGTCGAAGATGAGCTCCTTGGCCTCATCCTTGTCTTGCGTCTCGATCCTCGTCACGCCGGGAAGCGCATCGGTGATATCGCAGAGGGCGGGCAGCACGTCGGTAGTGGTCACGTTGGATCTCCTCGGGGTTGATCAATCGCCGGCCAGGACGGCCAGAAATGGTGCGAATGGGGGGATTTCGTCGGGATCGCAGTCGATGGCGATGAATGCGGGCCCGGAGACGGTCGCCGTTTCGGACAGTGCGTGGTCGAGTTCCTCCGAGGTTCGAGCGGTGAATGCGGGCAATCCCGGGAACATCGCGGCAACACCTTCGCCGATCCGCGTGGGCCGGAACCTGTTGAAGCTGTATCGATCTCGGTAGAGCAGCTGCTCGCGCGTCACGCACATGGCATGCGCGTTGTTGTTGAAAACGACGAAGGTCATCGGTAGGTCGTGCTCGATCGCGGTATGCAGTTCCATGCCGTGCATGAAGAACGCGCCGTCGCCGGCGATGACGAACGTCCGCCTGCCGTTATCAGTGCAACGAGCGAACGCCGAGCCGATCCCGGCACCGAACGCGTACCCCATTCCGCCCATGCCGAGCGCGACCACGAAGCGGCCACCATCCGGGACCGGCAGGTGGTGCACCACGGCGGCACCGGTGTTTCCTGCGTCCGCGAAGACATCGGTGCCGGGCGGCAGCATCGCAGCGATCGCCTCCACCGCTTCGCGGTAGCGCAGCCCGGGGCCGGTCGCGGCCGGGACGGACAGCGCGCTTGGTCGCTGCGACGACCTGGCCGGCTCGCGACTAGCGCCGTCCGCCAACTCGTCGGCGAGTTTCGCCAGGTCGGTGGCGAGGTCTGTGCTCGTCGCGTGCATCGCCCGCGCGTGCGGCGGCTCCACACCGATACTCGACACCGCGGATTCGGCGAGAAGGTCGTCGAGCCCGCCGCGTGCAGTCACCGGCATCCGGGTTCCCACCAGTAGGCAGATCGTGGCCTCGCGGAGCGCATCGCGGAGTTCGGGATGGCCCATGATCCCGGCGACGCCGCAGTACCCGGGCTCGTTCGCGCCGTAAACGTCCTTGGCGTCCGGGACCACGCCTACGCCCGCATCCAGTGCTTCGGCGAGCCGCCGTAACGCGCCGCGCGCATCGTCGCGCGCGACCTGATCCCCGGCGATGATCAGAACCTTTCCCGCCCGGTGACCCGCGGCGAGGATGCCCTGCAGCGCCTGTAGACCCAGGCGGTCAGACACATGCGCTAGAGCGGGCGGCTGGAACGGCTCGTCCGGATGGAACTCGGCCTGCTGAATGTTCTTGGGCAGCAACAGCACTGCCGGTCCGCCGCGCTTCGCAGCGGCCACGGCGCGGGCGAGGTGCTCGGGGAGATCGGCCGGCCGCTCGACACGGGCGCAATAGCGAGTGATCTCGGAGTACATCTTCTCAATGTCGAGCGTGCCCGCGCGGCCGCTGGTGTCCTGGAATGCGCCGTGGCCCTCGAGGTTCGTCGGGGGCTGCCCCACCAGGGCGAGCACCGGAACGCGCGATTCGTACGATTCGGACAGGCCTGCAACGAGATTCATCGCACCACCGCCGGAGGTCGCCGCGACCACACCTATCCCTGACGTCGACCGTGCGTATCCGTCGGCCATCGTCGCGGCGGCGAACTCATGCTTGGCCACCACACCGGTGACCCGGCCCGGATGGCTGCAATCGGCATCGAAGATCGCGTCGTAGAGATCCTCGATGTTGGCGCCGTCGACCCCGAACACGTGTCGCACGCCGAGCGCGGCAATGGCCTCGACGAGATAATCGACGACCCGTGATGGGCGGTCAGTTTGGGTGGCCGTATCCACTCGCACCTCCTAGGGTCGGCACTGACTGTGCGTGCGTCCCGTCCATGGATACGACCGGGCGTCCGCCGGGGTTCACCACCGACGGCACCGGTCACATCACGCTGGACAGCAGAACTTGTTGGGTAGCCGTCGACCGGATGTCGACCTGCTGGATGTCGGTTGGCGGCAAATCGATCGACGCGCTGGCGTTGATCACATCGCCCGGTTTGGCCGCCCACGTGGCCAGATGCGTCTGGATGCCCGCCGTGGAGGTGACCCACATCGAGTACTCCCCGGTGTAGGCCATGCCGGCGTCGTCGTAGCGGCACTCCATATTGATCAGCGACCCACCGGCGGTTCCCGCGAACAGGTCGAAGTCGGCAGACAGCGGCGTCGGTACCAGCGGCTCCATCGTGCGGGAGGCGACCACCTCGGGTTGCCCCGTCGCGGTCGTCGAAGTGTCATGGGAGCCCGCGTTGACGACCAGTGGCACGGCGATCGCAATCGCCGCGGCGGCAGCGGCAACCGCCGCACCGACGGCAACCCAGCGACGGCGGCGGCGATCCCGCCGGGTGCGTTCGACCAGGCTGTGCATGAGCGCATCGGGGGGTTCGGGGATGTCACGCATCACCAGAGCCGGCGCACCACGTGGTGTCGGCGGCGCGTCGTCGAGCAGCGCGAGCGCTGTCTGGCGCGGCACCAGCGCGAGCATTCCGGGCAGGCCGGCGAGGTCTGCCACCGTCGCGCGGCAAGCCGGGCAATCGTCCAGATGCTGCTCGTAGCGACGACGGTCCGGTGGGGTCAGCGCACCGAGCACATAGGCCGCGTCCCAGGTCGCGAACTCGTCCTCACCGATCTGCGCGTCACCCATGCCGACATCGAAGTTGTCTGAACCGGTGGTCATTTCATCACCCCCATGTCCTGGAGGGCGGCACGCAGCGCCCGCATGCCGTAATGCATCCGGGACTTCACGGTGCCTTCCGGGATGGCGAGCTGGGCCGAGATTTGCTGAGTCGAGAGCCCGCCATAGTAGGAGCGCACGATCACGTCCCGATGGTCCTGGGACAGGGTGGCGAGCGCGTCGGCGACAACCCAGGTGTCGACCGCTCGTTCGGTTTGATCTGCGCTCGGCTGCTCCGGAGGTGCATCCATCCGGATTTCGCGTCGGCTGCGTGCGCTGCGGTGTTCATCGAACGCGAGGTTGCGCGCGACCGTGAAAAGCCACCCGCGGGCAGACCCGCTCGACTGGTCCAGCACCTTGGGGTGCTGCCAGGCTCGAAGCAGTGTCTCCTGCACGATGTCCTCCGCGCGTCCCGCATCTCCGACCAAGCTGAAGGTGTAGCGCCATAAAATCGACGCGTGCTGGTCGTACAGAGCCTGCAAGAGATCGGCATCGTCCGTGCGCACCCGCTCACCTCCACCTCGTCAACGACAGAGCCGTTCGGACGGTTCACCTGCCTCTACCGAAGTAATGGCGGGGCGACGGTGGAACGTTTACATAAGGACAGAAAACTAGTCGGCGGTAGTTTTCGAGGGCTTCTTCGACGGTACTCGCCGGGTGCGTCAATTCCCGCGAAATCGCTGGTCGCAGCGCTTAGCCTTGAGCCGTGAAACGACTCGTGCATCCCGACGGCGTTTTGGCTCCGGCATATACCGGCAGGCTCGCGACGAATCCGGTGCCGGCGTTACGGCTACCGGATTCGGAAATGGATCCCGATCAGGCGTATCAGTTCATTCACGACGAATTGATGCTCGACGGTAGTTCCCGACTCAATCTCGCCACCTTTGTCACGACGTGGATGGATCGCCACGCCGAGAAACTGATGGCCGAGACATTCGACAAGAACATGATCGACAAGGACGAGTACCCGGCCACCGCCGCCATCGAGTCTCGATGCGTGAACATGGTGGCCGATCTGTTCAATGCCCCCGGCCTCGATCCGGTCGACCCGGGTTCGGCCACCGGCGTGTCCACCATCGGGTCCAGCGAGGCTGTCATGCTCGCCGGGCTGGCACTGAAGTGGCGATGGCGCGCTCGTGGCGCCGGATCGGGCACACCCAACCTGGTTCTTGGCAGCAACGTCCAGGTGGTGTGGGAGAAGTTCTGCCGTTATTTCGAGGTCGAGCCGCGCTACCTGCCGATGGCGCATGACCGCTACGTCATCACACCTGAGCAGGTGCTGGAAGCGTCGGACGAGAACACGATTGGCGCAGTAGCCATTCTCGGCACCACGTTCACCGGCGAACTCGAACCGATCGCCGAGATCGTCGCGGCACTCGACAAACTGGCCGCGGGCGGCGGTCCGGACATTCCCGTGCACGTCGACGCGGCGAGCGGCGGATTCGTGGTGCCGTTCCTGCACCCCGACCTGTCTTGGGACTTCCGGCTGCCGCGCGTCGCGTCCATCAACGTCAGCGGGCATAAGTACGGATTGACCTATCCCGGAATAGGTTTCGTCGTCTGGCGGGACAAGGAATCGCTACCCGAGGATCTTGTGTTCCGGGTGAACTACCTCGGCGGCGATATGCCGACCTTCACGCTGAACTTCTCGCGCCCGGGTAATCAGGTGGTCGGGCAGTACTACAACTTCCTGCGGCTGGGCCGGGATGGGTACACCGCGATCATGGAGGCGCTGCGCGATACGTGCCTGCGGATCAGCGGAAAGCTGCGCGAGATACCGGAGCTCGAGGTGATCACCGACGGCTCCGCCATTCCGGTGATCGCGTTCAAGCTGCGTGACGGCGAGGAGTTCGACGTCTTCGACGTGTCCCACGAGCTCCGAGCCCGTGACTGGCAGGTGCCGGCGTACACGATGCCCGACGACGCCACCGATGTCGCCGTGCTTCGCATCGTGGTGCGCGAGGGCTTCAGTGCCGATCTGGGGCGGATGTTGTGTGACGCCATCGCCGAGTCGCTGGCCGCCCTCCGCAAGGGGAAGGGCGGGCATTCGGAGGCGCGCGCCTTCGCGCACTGACCGGTGGGTTAAGTAGCCGAATCGGCATGCAAAACGCCCAGGGAGCAAGTCCCTGGGCGTTTCCACCAATCCCTGGAAGGAAGAGTGGCGCTTACCGTACAGCGACTATCGAGCCGCGTCCAGAGCCGACTTCCGGACCGCGCCAACAACACCCACGCCCATGGCATGGGCCGCTTGCGGCCTACTTGGTCATATCCAGAACGACGCGGCCGTCGATCTTGCCCTGCTCCATAGCGGTGAAGATGTCGTTGATGTCGTCGATCGGCCGTGTGGTGTAGGTCGGCGAGACCTTCCCGCGAGCGAAGAAGTCGATCGCCTCGGTCATGTCCTTGCGGGTGCCGACGATCGAACCGCGCACCGTGAGCCCGAACAGCACCGTGGTGAAGATGTCGAGCGGGAACTGCTCGGGCGGCAGCCCTACAAGTGACACCGTGCCACCGCGACGCAATCCACCGACCGCCTGCGGGAACGCGTGCGCGTTGACAGCGGTGACAAGCGCACCATGCACACCGCCGCCGGTCTTCTCCTTTAGCTCACCGGCCGGGTCGGACGATGTGGCGGCATTGACCGTCACCTCGGCGCCGTGTTTCTTGGCGAGCTCGAGCTTCGAGTCGTCGACGTCGATAGCCGCGACCCGAAGGCCCATCGCGATCGCATATTGCACGGCCACGTGACCGAGTCCGCCGATGCCGGAGATGAGCACCCATTCGCCCGGCTTCGTGTCGGTCACCTTCAGACCCTTGTAGACGGTGACGCCGGCACACAGGATCGGACCAACCGCCGCGAGTTCGAGCCCGTCGGGAATCCTTGGCGCATAACGCGAATCGACGAGCATGTACTGCCCGAACGATCCGTCTACCGAGTAGCCGCCATTCTTTTGCGCCTCGCACAGGGTTTCCCAGCCGGTCTCGCAGTACTCGCATTCACCGCAGGCACTCCACAGCCAGGCGTTGCCGACGGTGTCGCCGACCTTCACGCGGGTAACCGAATCACCGATCTCGACGACGGTGCCCACGCCTTCGTGGCCGGGAACGAACGGCGGGGAGGGTTTGACGGGCCAGTCACCATGCGCGGCGTGGAGGTCGGTATGACACACGCCCGAGTACTGCACGCGCACGAGGGCCTCGAAGGGACCCGGTTTGGGAGTCGGAATTTCCTCGACTTTGAGCGGTTCAGTGAACGAGTGAACAACCGCTGCACGCATCGTCTCGGACATGAGAAAGTTAGTTCCTTTCCACCTCGATGGGGTGTGAGGCGAGCATCGCCAGGGGGAGCGGCTGACGCCGCAGAACATGCGCCCACAGATCGACCCGAGGCGGGCCAATGAGATCGGTGGGCAAGGCGGACAGCACGATCCAATCGTCTCGGTCCAACTCACCCTCGAGCTGACCGAAGGTCCAGCCGGAGTAGCCGGCGAAGACCCGCAGTCCGACGATGTACGGCGCGATCTGGTCCGGATCGGAATCGAGATCGACCATCGCGACGCGCCCGTCGACTCGGCGTAGCCCTGTCACGTCGGTGATGTCGGCGCCGATCCGGATAGTGGCCAGGCACAGCGCCGCGTCACGTTTGACCGGTCCACCGACGAACAGCGCCTTGGGCCGGGCAGCTAGCTCTGACCACTGCGGCAACACGGTGTGTACCGCGGTCTCGCTTGGGCGGTTCAGCACAACGCCGAGACTTCCGGCGTCGTTGTGTTCGATGACGTAGACGACGGTGCGTCGAAAGGAAGGTTCGACCAATTCGGTCGACGAGACCAGCAGGCTACCGGGGCGGACCGTTCGATCTGCCGCGATCCCCTCACCGCGGTCCCAACGTTCGCCTCGGGCGGTGCGATCCTCGGGTTCCTCCGCATGTGCCACGAAATCATCATGGCACCGTTGGGGGCCATATGTGTTCAGACGCTCGGCGAATCGTTATCGCAATCGGAGGGATTCCACGAGCACGTCGAGGTGGTGCTCGAACAGTTCTGCGGGGTCATCGAAGGTGTCCGGGCCGTACTGCCCGAAGACCTCGAAGTTCACCGCGCCGAACAACGCCGACCAGGCGAATACGCCGCGCGTAATCACCTCGCCGGGCGTGTCTATGCCGAGTTCGGCCCGGATCCGCTCGAGGCTTGCCGCCAGTTTCTCCGGCGTGTTCGTGCTCGCCGACAGAGCCACGGCACCTGCAGCCCAGGCTCGGTCGTAGATGCCGACGAGGGCGTAGATCACCCGGGTGCCGGGAATGGTGGTCTGCTCGGCCGGGGCCGCGTAGCCCGGCACTGGGCTGCCGAACAACAGCGCGTAGCGGGCCGGCTCGCGTAGCGCCCAGGCCCGGACTGCACGTCCAACCGTGCGGAACTGTTCTGCGAAATTGTCCTCCGGCACTTCCTTCAGCGCGGCGTCCACCGCGTCACCGAGCTCGTTGTACGCGTCGACCACGAGCAGCGTCAGCAGCTCGTCCCGGCTGCGCACGTATCGGTACACCGCCGACGACACCACCCCGAGATCGCGGGCCACCGCGCGCAATGACAGCGCGGCCGCGCCTTGCTCGGCGAGATGGGCCCGCCCGATACGGGTGATGTCGGCCATCGTCTGCGCGCGGGCGCGGTCGCGCGGTGTTCCGGTCACGACCACAGCGTGGCCAATTTCGCGAGCAGTGTCAACAAAAGAGAGCAGTGCTCTTGACACTGCAGCGCTGCGGGTGCAGGCTGGAGTCACAACAGAGAGCAGTGCTCACATTTACCGGAGGTCGTCATGAGTCAGCTTCACCTCGTCACCGGAGCAGGACCCGTCGGATGGAACGTCGCGGAACAACTCGCGGAGCGTGGCCACCGGGTCCGGGTCCTCACCCGGTCCGGCAGCGGCCCGGATCACCCGCAGATCGAACGGCGCCGCGTCGATGTCTCCGATCCTGCGGCCTTCGCGAGCGCGATCGAGGGCGCGACCGCGATCTACCACTGCACCCACGGCTCGGCTTACTCGGCGAAGGCCTGGCGCGCCGAGCTCCCTGCGATGGAGCAAGTCGTCCTGGAAGCCGCAGGGCGAATCGGTGCGGTGGTCGTGTTTCCGGAGAGCCTGTACTCGTTCGGCAAGGTCGACGCGCCGATGACGGAGGACACCCCGCGCTCGGCGACCACCGGCAAGCTGGGCATTCGCGCCGAACTTCTGCGGGCCCGCGAGGATTCGGCCACCGCGACCATCAGCGTTGCCGCATCGGACTTCTTCGGCCCGCATGTGCGCGGCGCCCACGCCGGCGAGCGGATGGTGCCCACGATCATGGACGGCAAGACCATGCGCGTGATCGGCAGTCTCGACCAGCCGCATTCGTTCACTTACGTGCCCGACCTCGCCGCCGCCATGGTCACCGCGGCCGCGGAACGCGACCTGTGGAACAGCTTCCTCTTCGCGCCAACCTCAGCCGCGGTCACGCAGCGGCAGCTGATCGAGACGTTCGCTGCCGCCGCGGGTGTGCCCGCGCCCAAGTGCTCGGCCATCCCGGCCTGGGCGATGGATGCGGTCGGTTTTGTCCACGCCGACACCCGTGAACTCGCCGAAACCGCATACCAATTCGCGCGTCCGTTCGTGATGGACAGCAGGACCAGCGAGCGCCTGCTCGATCTGGCACCCACGCCTCTCGCGGATGCGGCGGCCGAGACGGTGCGGTGGTGGCAGGGCCTGCGGGCGGCCGCCTGAGGTCCTGGCGATCACCCCACGAAATCGGGCTCGCCGGCCCGGCTCACCGCATCGAGGCGTCCATCACCGTCCCGATCGACCACGGCCAAGGTAGGCGAAACGAGCAATGCGTCGTAACCCGCCCGGCCGGCCGCGCTGATGAGAACACCGTCAGCGCGGCCGTCGTGGTCGACACCGAGCGCTGCCTGCTGTGTCTGTTGATCGAAATCGGCTGCAGTGAAGGGCTTTTCGATCCCGCGCAGGCCCTCCGATTCGACTGCGGACTGTCGGGCACCCGGCGATTCGTGTGCCCATACACCCCTGCCGCCCGGGTCGACGAAGAACCGCTCGACACGGCCGTCATCGTCATAGTCGAGCGCTGCGGTATCGGCGATACCGTCACCGTCCGAGTCCCACATCGCGTCGTCACGCCGGCCGTCACCGTCGAAATCTAGAGCCACGGCATCGGCGCCGCCCGGGGTGCCGAGATCGAGATCGGCCGGTGTCGACCACACCACCGGATCATCGAAACCCGTGCCGAACGAGTACTCGAGCTCCATACCCGGTAGACGCGATGCCGCCCAGTGCGGTTCCTCGAGCATTCATGCGGCCGTAATCGACACGAGTCCGACCGCGGGCACGCCGCATCGGCGGGCCAAGTATTGTTTCAGCGATCATGACTGGCGCACTGCACCGATGTCCGGGGCCGTGAAGGCACCCGGGGTTGGCCGATCCTGGCTGGACCAATGGTTCGCCAAGACGGCAGCATGGGCCGATCCGGTCGCCACGCTCGGCGCCGGAACGGCCACCGCGCTGTTGCCTGATGTCCTGGTCAGCGCGCTATCCGAAGGCATTTTGAGCCGCTTCGGCGGCCAGCGAATCGACCTCGTCCTACGCGGACGGCCGATGTCCGCGCATCTCGTCTCGCTCGAAGTCCGCCGTACTGGCGCATCGTTCCGCGCCCGCGCCGAGCTCACCGACGTGGACTGGGACGGCTACGGTTTCGACTCCCTCAGCATCACCGCGAACGGTGTCCGGCTCATTCCCAGCCTGGCCACGCGGTTCCAGGCCGAACAGATCGATATCCAGGGCGAACTGCCGCTGTCCGAGCTGATCGAATGGCTCAACGGGCATGGCCTGCAGTGGGCGCTCGGAATCGACGACTCCGGATTGATCCGTGCCAAACATTCCCGGCGCAAACTCGTCGCCCTCGTCGATGCAGCCGTCGTCAACGACCTACTGCGCATCGAGGTCAAGCGGGCGCACTGGATGGGCATGGTGATCCCGAACTCACTGCTCACCACGCGTTCGATGCCGCTTCCCGCGCTACCGAACGATGGCCGGATCGTGCGGGCCACCCGGCACGGCGACACGGTGCGGTTCGCGATCGACATCGCCTCGATGTCCGGCAGCGTCGATCTTGCTCAGGTGCGTACCGCCATCGCTGCAGGGAGCGGCTTCACCATCTGGTGAGCCCCGGCTACGCCCAAGCTCGCAGCGAGCGAATGACACCCCGCGTCGCGGACTCGACCGCGAGCAGGGGCGAGAGGGCAAGTTCGGCCACATCGACGATCCGCTCGACGCGTTCGACGATGCCGTCCAACCGCACGGCGATATCATCCAACCGCCCCACCGCGGTATCGACTTTGCCCAGCGTGTCGTTGAACTTGCCCATCGCGCCGGTAAATCCGTTCAGCGCGCCATCGAAATCGGTTAGCGCAGTGCCGAGATCGTTGATGACGGCGTTGAGTTGGTCGACCGTGAGATCGGCATTCAGCGCCGCTTGAGCCAACTTCCGGATACGCCCGGGTTCACCGGCGGTACGGTCGGCCATCGCGTCTCCTCAGCACATTTTCCTACTGACGAAACGACAATAACGGCCGGCCGCGGGTGCTTCTAGCGACGCTCACGAACGCGCCGAATCGTGCTGGACCACAAGAGCTTCGGAACGGCGACAGCCTGTGCCCGAGTCGAACGGCGGATGCGGGTCGTATTCGATGACGAGCTGAGCCACTTCGGCATGCTCGCGCCTTGCGATCTGCACGATTTCGGACGCTCCTCGATTACATGGGGCGGTTGTCGAGCAGCTTGCGCACGCGCTGCTTGTTGCGCTCGAGCACGCGTGCCTCGTACGCGATCGGCAGGTAGCGAATCCGTTCCGGCAGCAGCGGCGTCACGCGGGCAACGACCCAGCCGATGCGGACCAGCTTGCGCTCGTCGGCCTCGGTCCACTCGAGCCCGAGCAGGTCACGGGCGTGCTGGGGCGTGGTGCCGACCGTGACGAAGTGCTGCAGCTTTCCGACCGGGCGGGTGATGGTGCGCCACGCCGGACGGAATACGCGCGGCAGCTTCGGCGGCGGCGGGATGACCGCGATGCTCTTGAGGAAGTCGTAGGCGGTGGGATGTGCGACCAGACGCTCTTTGACGAGCTGCTCGAACTTGACCTCGAACTCCGCGTAGGTCTTCGGGATCTCCTTCTCCGCCACGTACAGGTTGCGCCAGATCTGGAGGGTCTCCGCGTAGTAGTCCTCCTTCTCCTGATCGGTGAAGGGCCGCTTGGCGAAGTAGCGGGCACCCTCGATGAACGCGTATGCACCGGTCAACATGACCCAGGCCCACGGTCCCGAGGACAATGCCTTGTGCCGGACGCCGTTCTCGTCGGTGGAGTTCAGGGTGGCGTGCATCTTGCGCAGCCGGTCGGCTTCGACCAGCGCCTCGTCACCGCCGTAGACCCAGGTCATCACCGAGGCGAGGCTGCGGGTGGCGCGACCCACGGCGTCCGTGCGGAACGTCGAGTGCTCGCCGACGACGGTGCCGATGGTCGGCTCCATGGTCTGCAGCAGGAAGGCGGTGCCTCCGGTCAGCGAGAAGGTGACGAGCCCAATTTCGTCCCACAGCCGGGTACCCGGCTCGATGGGGCGGCGGCGCGCCTCAGCGGGCGCCTGCGGCGCATTCGCCTCAGCAGGGACGGTGTCGGGGGTATCCGTGACCTCTGGGGTCCGGAACTCGGCAACACTCATACCAGTCGGCCTCCTTGCCGATAGAGTGAGAGAAACGTGTTGCAAATCTCTCACCTACCGGCAGGCGCTGTCAAGCCCGATCTGGTCGAACGTTCAGTTGCTGCGTTCGTTCCACCATCCGAGCAGCGCAGCCTCGGCCTCATCACGGCTCAACGGACCACGATCGAGCCGCAGTTCCTTCAGGAACTTCCACGCCTCGCCGACCTGTGGACCAGGCTCGATTCCCAGTAGCTGCATGATCGCGTTGCCATCCAGGTCCGGGCGTACGCGCGCAAGATCCTCGGCCTCCTGCAGCCGGGCAATCCGAACTTCGAGATCGTCGTAGGTGGCCTGCAGGGCGGCCGCTCGGCGCTTGTTGCGGGTGGTGCAGTCCGCCCGGACCAGCTTGTGCAGCCGGGGGAGTAGCGGTCCCGCGTCGGTGATGTAGCGGCGAACCGCCGAATCGGTCCACTGCCCGGTGCCGTAGCCGTGGAAGCGCAGGTGCAGGAACACCAATTGCGCAACATCGTCGATGACGTGCTTCGGGTACTTCAGGGCCCGCATCCGTCGCCGCACGAGCTTGGCGCCGACCACCTCATGGTGATGGAAGCTCACGCCGCCACCGGCCTCGTTGCGCTTGGTATCGGGCTTGCCGATGTCGTGGAGCAGCGCGGCCCAGCGCAGCACCAGGTCGGGGCTTGGCACCTTCGTCGGATCGTCGGCCGGGCCGCCGTCCTCGAGGTCGATGGCCTGCTGGAGCACGGTCAGCGAATGCCGGTAGACGTCCTTGTGCTGATGGTGCTCGTCGATCTCGAGTTCCATTGCTGGAAGCTCGGGCAGCACCTGGTCCGCGAGACCGGTGCGGCACAGCACCTCTACGCCGTCCACCGCGTGCGCGCCGAGGATCAGCTTGTCCAGCTCCACATGCACGCGCTCGACGGTGATCCGGTTGAGCTCCGGCGCCATCGCGACGATGGCGTCCTGCACCCGGGGCGCGAGCTCGAAACCGAGCTGGGACACGAACCTCGCCGCCCGCAGCATCCGAAGCGGATCGTCGTTGAAGCTGTCCTCCGGTGCCGCCGGGGTATCGAGCAGGCCCGCGAGCAGGGCCTCCATCCCACCGAGCGGGTCGATGAACTCCTGCTTGCCGCCGGTGCCGAGCTGGACCGCCATGGCGTTGACGGTGAAGTCGCGACGCACGAGGTCACCCTCGAGGGTGTCGCCGAAGCGAACCTCGGGATTGCGGCTCACACGGTCGTAGGCGTCGCTGCGGAAGGTGGTGATCTCGATCTGGTGCTCACCCTTCGCGGCGCTGACTGTGCCGAACGCCAGTCCGCCGGTGTCCCAGATGTGATCCGCCCAGCCACGCATGAGCGCGAGCACCTGCTCAGGCCGTGCATTGGTGGTGAAGTCCAGATCGGTGCCTAGCCGGCCGAGCACCGCGTCGCGCACACTGCCTCCGACGAGGTACAGCTCATGACCCTGCGCGGCGAACAACTCACCGAGTGGAGTAAGTACATCCGACAGCCGCCGCAACGTGATCGCGGCGGAGGCGAGCAACCTGGTCCGGCGCTCGTCGTCGATCGGGAAAGGGGGCGCAACCACGGGTGGCCAGCATACTTGTAGCCGGTCGGGGTGGGGCATCCCCAGGCCCTGCCACCAGGGCAGCTAAGATTGATCGGGTGTCTCCGGCCGAACGTGCGAACAACCGGCGCCGCCACTCGCGGCGTCGCGGTTCGGTCGGTGGAGGCCAAAAACCCCAGCTTCGCACCGTTCGCGAAACCTCCGCCGGCGGGCTTGTCCTCGAAGGCCTCGATGGGCCGCGCGACAAGGTGTGCGCAGCGTTGATCGGCCGGACAGATCGCCGCGGCCGGCTGCTCTGGTCGATGCCGAAGGGTCATATCGAGCAGGGCGAGACCGCCGAACAGACCGCGATGCGGGAAGTCGCCGAGGAAACCGGCATTCAAGGCCGGGTGTTGGCGTCGCTGGGCAGCATCGACTACTGGTTCGTCACCGAGGGCCGGCGGGTGCACAAGACCGTGCACCACTACCTGCTGCGCTATGTCGGCGGTGAACTCTCGGACGCCGATGTCGAGGTCACCGAGGTCGCGTGGGTTCCGCTAGCCGAACTCAACTCCCGGCTCGCCTACGCCGACGAACGTCGCCTCGCCGAGGTCGCCGGCCGGCTGATCGAAGAAATGGCCGGCGGGGATTCCCCATCCGATAACACCGGGTCACAGGCAGCATTCGTGAATGCGCCGCAGCAGGGCATCGGCAACGAATGACGCGTGGGTTTGCGATGCGGTCCGCGCTGATACTCGTGGCGGCCGCGGTTATCGGTGGCTACGGAGCAGGACCTGCCCTCGCGTCGCCATCGCAGCCGCGGCAGCCGATCGGCGACAGCGCGGAGAACGGCGACTCACCCGCAGCTGACCAGACCGTAGATCAGGACTCCGACGAAAGCCCCGAATTCCTCGCGCTTTCCATCGACTCGGTAGCGCCGACAACCGTGACGCCGGCAAGCTCGCCGTACTTCGTGGTCGAGGCGACCGTCCGCAACGTCGGTGATCGCACGGTCAGCGATGTCGATGTCCGCATCCAGCGCGGCGACGCCATCGCCCAGGCGTCTGGGCTGCGGACCTCACTGCAACTCGATCAGACCAATTTCGAGGTCGCCGGCGAGTTCGTCACCGTCGCAGAAAAGCTCGCCAAGGGGCAGAGCAAGCACTTCCGGCTGACCATCCCGCTGCGGGCCGGCGGCGTGGACACGCCCGACCTCGACATCCAGAAGCCGGGCGTCTACCCGATGCTGCTGAACGTGAACGGCACGCCCGAGTACGGCGATGCCGCTCGTCTCGACGACGCGCGGTTCCTGCTCCCAGTGCTCGGTCTGCCGCCTGTGCCGACGGCGGACGACCCCGACGCCGCGAAAGCCGTTGCCGCGCCGACAGATGCGCCGGTGGCCATGACGATGCTGTGGCCGCTCGCGGATCGCCCGCGAATCGCGGCGGGGCAGCCCGGCTCGCTGGATCAGCCGATCCGGCTCGTCGACGACGGCCTCGCCACCTCACTCGCCTCGGGCGGGCGGCTCGACGGGCTCGTCGCGGCGCTCGAATACGCCATCGGCCCGAACACGGAGATGGGCAGCCGGATCGCCGAAGGCACGTGCCTGGCAATCGATCCCGACCTCCTCGTCACGGTCAGCAGCATGACTCGCGGATACCTCGTCGTCGAGGACCCCGCCGATCCGACCGGCCCGGCACACGAAGGCGCCGGTGCGGCTGCGGCCACGCAGTGGCTCGACCGGGTTCGCGCGCTTGCGGGCGGGCTCTGCACGGTTGCGCTGCCGTTCGCACAGGTGGACGTAGTCGGGCTGGAGACGGTGCACAACGAGGCGCTCGAGGCCGACGCCCTCGACAGCGGGCCCGATGTGGTGGATCGGGTGCTCGGCATCACGTCGGTACGCGGGGTCGTGTGGCCCGATTCGGGCAGCATCGACGACGACACGGCAGAGATGCTGGACCGACGGCGTGCGGGCACGGTACTGCTCGCCAGCAACGCGGTCACCAGGTCCGATGAGCCGGCTGTCCCGCCGGATGTCGTCGAACTCTCGGCATCCGACACCACCGACGAGGACGAGCCCGAAACCGGCACAGAACCCGCGCCGAATACCGCGACGACATTGCGCGCCGCGCCATTCGACGTTTTTGCCGCCACCGCGCTGGCTGCGGTCGGCACCGATCCGCAGACGCCGTCCTTCACCCCGGCGCGTATGCGCTACGACCTCGATGAGGATTCGGGCACCGCCCGCCTGCAGGACGCGCTCGGCGCGTTGACCTGGACCGCCCTCACACCGCAGCCGAATCATCCGCGTTCGGTGCTGTTCGCCCCGCCGCAAATGTGGACTGCGGACCGCACCGAGGCCGGTGCGCTGCTCGCCGAGGCGGCGCTCCTGATGCAGACCAATCTGGCCAACCCGCGCGGGCTGTCGACCCTGCTCGGGCAAAGCGCGGGACCGCAGCCCTTCGAGACCAATTACGTCGCACAGGCCGTGCGTGATGCGGTGCCGGACGCGACTCGGGCGGCGGCCGGTTCCCAGGCCGCGCGGATCGACAACCTGAATGCCGCGCTCGTCGACGACCCGCAGCGCGAACTGACACCGACGCGCTACCTGTCTCCCGTGCGCGAGGATCTGCTTCGCGCGATGAGCCTGTCCGGCCGGCGCGACAACCACAGCATCGCGCAGCAGGCCTCCGACGATCGCATCGACGCCACGGCTCAGTCGGTTGAGGACATGTACGCCGGAGTCACCATCCTCGCCCCGGGCGGCGTGTACACCCTCGCCTCCGAACAGAGCCCGCTGCTGCTGGTTGCGCGCAACGACCTCCCGGTAGGGATTCGCGTCCTGGTTGATATCGACGCCCCCGCCGCGATGTCGGTGACCGACCTCGGCGAACAGCAGCTGCCCGCCAGCGGCAGCCGGACTCTGCAGGTGCCCGCAAAGGCGAGCGATTCGATCAACATGGCCGTCGACGTCGCGCTGACCACCCCCGCGGGCGTGCCGCTGGGGACCCCGACCACGGTGTCGGTGCGCTCCAACGCTTACGGGCCAGCGCTGGCGATCGTGACCGGCTGTGCGGGCGGGCTGCTTTTGCTGCTCGCTGGGCGGCGGCTGTGGCATCGTTTCCGTGGGCAACCCGATCCCGCCGACGACGATTACGAGCGCCGATGAACTGGATCGAACCGGGCCAGCAGAGCCACCAACTACGGCCGCCACCGGCACCGTGGGAGCGGGTCTCGTGGCCGGTGCGCCGTCCTGCGCATGCCGCGGCGCCGCAGGGATTCAACGGTGGGTATTCGGCGCCCAGTCCAGCTGAACCGCCGAACGTCCCGCCGCGCCACGCCCAGCCACAACGAATCCCGGCAGCTGTTGTGGCGGCTGCCCCGGCACCGCAAGCCCCGCCGCGCACCGCGCCTCAGCCGATTCAAGAACGCCCGACCGACACCCAGCGCGGTCTGCTCGCCGCTACCGGATCCATCGCCTTCGCGACGTTGATCAGCCGGATGACCGGCTTCCTGAAGCAGATGCTGCTTCTCACCGTGCTCGGCGGCGCGGTTGCGAGCTCGTTCACGGTCGCCAGCCAGATTCCCAACATGATCGCCGAGCTGGTGCTCGGCGCCGTGCTGACCGCGATCGTCGTGCCCGTGCTCGTCCGCGCCGAACGGGAGGACGCCGACGGCGGCGCTGCGTTCGTCCGCCGGTTGTTCACCGCAGCGATGACGCTCCTCGTGATTGCCGCCCTGATGGCAACGGCGGCCGCTCCACTGCTGACCACGCACGTGTTCCTGTCCGACGACGGCAAGGTCGACACGTCACTGACCACAGCGCTGTCGTTCCTGTTGCTGCCGGCGATCCTGTTCTACGGCCTGTCCGCCCTGCTCACCGCGATCCTCAACACCCGGCAGGTCTTCAAGCCCGGCGCGTGGGCACCGGTGCTCAACAACGTCGTCGTCCTGACGGTGCTCGGTATCTATCTGGCTATGCCTGGGGAGATTTCGCTCGACCCGGTGCGGATGAGCGATCCGAAGCTGCTCGTCCTCGGGCTCGGCGTGCTGGCCGGCGTGGTCACCCAGGCGGTGAGCCTGGTTCCCGCGCTGCGCCGGCAGGGCATCTCGTTGCGCCCGCTGTGGGGGCTCGACGACCGGCTTCGTCAGTTCGGCGGCATGGCGGTCGCGATCGTTCTCTACGTCATGATCAGCCAGATCGGTTTCGTGTTCGCCACCCGCGTGTCCTCGCATGCGGACGCCGCCGGGCCTGCGATCTACAACAACGCGTGGCTGCTGCTGCAACTGCCCTACGGCGTGCTCGGCGTGACTGTGCTGACCGCGATCATGCCGCGGCTGAGCCGCAACGCCGCCGACGACGACACCCCGGCCGTGGTCGACGACCTTGGCACAGCCACCCGGCTCACGATGCTCACCCTGGTCCCGGTCGTCACTTTCCTGACTCTCGTTGGACCACAGGTCGGCCAGGCCCTCTACGGCTACGGCAACTTCGGCGACGCGGACGCCGAACGCCTCGGCCAGGCGGTCAGCTGGTCGGCGTTCACGCTGATTCCCTACGCCCTCGTGTTGATTCACCTGCGCGTTTTCTACGCTCGCGAAGAAGCGTGGACACCGACGTGGATCATCATCGGCATCACCGCGGTGAAGATCGTGCTCTCCGCGCTCGTCCCGGTGTTCGCTGCCGACGACAACGTCGTGAGCCTGCTCGGCGTCGCGAACGGCATCAGCTTCGCCGTCGGCGCCGCAATCGGCGGCTACCTCCTGCATCGCAGCCTCGGCAACCTGCACATGGCGAACGTCGGCAAGACCGTATGGCGGGTACTGGTCGCGTCGCTCGCCGGAGGCGCCCTGATGCTCGTCGTCGACTGGGCGATCGGCCTCGAGGTGGTCTCCAGGCAACTCGGCAGTGTCGGTTCGGTGCTGCGGGTCGCCTTCGACGGCGTGCTGATGCTGTCGGTGACGTTCGTGATCCTGCGCCTCGTCCGCGTCCCCGAGGTCGTCGCGGTAACCGTCGCGATCGAGCGCCGCCTGCGCGGCCGCCCCGCCGAAGAAGAGACCGCGGACGAGTACGACGGGTCCCGGCCGGATACCGATCCATTCGCCGCATACGCCAGGAGCCGGGCCTACGACCCGCTCATGGATGCGGAAACTATGGTATTGCCAGTCTTCGGCAGCGGTGCTTCGATACCTTCTCGCAGTCGAACGGTCCCGTACCCTGTTCGACAAGACCATGTAAAGGGCCAGGAATGGGTGGCTACACAAGAAGGAGCGAGGGTGAGCGACGACGCGAATTCCGGCGGCTCGGCCGGTAATTCGGGCGGCGACGCCACGGCCAACAGCGCCACCGACACGATGGACACGGGCGGATCGCCCGAAGGTCAGCGTGAGGGCCGCACCAACACAGCTCCTCAGCCAGTGGTCCGTGACAGTGACGATTCACGTCCGCACGACCCGACGCTCGACACCGGTGCGATTCCGGTCGCCTCGCCCACGATGCCGCCCATGGGTGGAGCCGGTCGCGGGGCGGTTCCGCCGCGCGGGCCGAAGCTCGTGCCCGGTGCCTCGGTGGCCGGCGGTCGGTACCGCCTGCTCGCCCCGCACGGTGGTGCGCGTGGCCTGACCTTCTGGCAGGCGCACGACATCAAGCTCGATCGCCAGGTTGCGCTCACCTTCGTCGACGCCGATCAGAAGGACGGGCAGAACCAGAACAACGACGGCCCGCAGGCCATCCTGTCGCGCACGCTGCGGCTCGGCCGGATCAATGCGCCCGGTCTCGCCCGCGTGCTCGATGTCGTGCGCGGCTCCTCGGGCGGCATCGTCGTCGCCGAGTGGACGCCGGGCCGGTCGTTGCGTGAGATGGCCGAGACCGCCCCCTCGCCGATCGGTGCGTCGCGCGCGATCTACTCACTGGCCACGGCTGCCGAACTTGCCCACCGCAGTGGCGGCGCCCTGTCCATCGATCATCCCGACCGGGTCCGGATCAGCACGAATGGCGATGCGGTGCTTGCCTTCCCGGGCACCCTTGCCGACGCGACTGCACCGTCGGATGTGCGTGGTCTCGGCGCATCGCTGTACGCGCTGATCACCAACCGCTGGCCCATCGAACCTCCGCTCGGTGTCGTGACCGGCACCGCCGCCCCGCCGCCCCCGTCGGAGATCGGCGGTATCCCGCTCGCGGCGCACGGCCCGGATGGCGCACCAATCGAGCCGCGCGAGCTACGACCCGAGGTCCCGTTCGAGATTTCCGCAGTGGCAATGCGGGCCCTTGCCACCAACCGTGGCGTCAGCACCGCGGCCACCGTGGCGCATGTGCTCGAGCAGGCCTCGGTCGTGGACCAGAAGACCGACTTGATCCCGGCACTGCGCCTCGGACAGCGCCAAACCGGGCAGCCCGGTCACTCGCTCGCCGAGCCGGTCGGCGAGGACGACTCCAAGCCGTCGAGCCGGTTGATGCTCATGCTTGCCGGCCTGGGCCTGCTCGCGGTGGTGCTGCTGGGTCTCCTGGGCTGGTGGCTCGCCAATGCGCTCGCCGGCGGTACCTCGAGCGAAACCTTCGACGACAACGCGCTCGGGCTCACCACGGCGGCATCGGCTCCGAGTGTCGACGGGTCCGCGGGTCCGCCCCCAGCGGCGAGCGGCGTCCCCGTTCCGGCCAGTGAGGTCTCGGTGTTCTCGCCGCAGGGCACCCCGGACGCCCCCGCCACGGCCCGCTTTACGCTCGACAACAATCCCGCCACCGTGTGGCGCACGGATGCGTACTTCCAGCAGTTCCCGGCACTCAAGAGCGGTATCGGCCTGATTGCCACGCTGCCCACCGCGTCGAAGCTCAGCGGTGTGTGGATCAATTCGCCCACCCCCGGCACCAAGGTGGAGATCCGCTCGGCGCCGAGTCGCACCCCGACGCTGGACCAAACACAGGTGATCGGGACGGCGACGCTCGGCAACGGTGTCTCCCAGATTCCGATCGAGAGCGGCCAGCCGACCCGCTACGTGCTCGTCTGGATTACCTCTCTCGCGAACAACGGCGGACAGTTCCAATCGGGCGTCGCCGACATGGGCTTTACAGCAGCCAACTAATTGTAAATTTGCCCCTGACCTGCGGTGGTAGCTAGGATCGGCCCCGCGCTATTGGGGTGTTTGCGGCTTGCCAACAACCACCACTCTGTCGACAGATACGCCATTGGGGGGTTTATCGTCGCGGCGCTTGGAGGGGGGACCGTTGCCGCCGCAGACGCCAGCACGGGGTGCTGAGCCTGATTCCGAGCCCCCGCCTGCCCGCACAGTGTCCGAGACCGCGACACGACGCGCGCAACCCGAGACGGCTACCGCGGAGCCCACACGGACCGATGGCGAACTTCTCGCCGCTCACGTCGCCGGTGAACCACACGCCTTCGCCGAATTGATGCGTCGCCACTACGACCATCTGTGGCAAACGGCGATGCGCACCTCCTACTCCCGCGAGGACGCCGCGGATGCGCTGCAGGAGGCGCTATTGTCCGCCCACCGGACGGCGGACACCTTCCGGGCCGACGCGGCCGTGCGCAGCTGGCTCCATCGGATCGTGGTCAACGCATGCCTGGACCGAATCCGCCGCAATAAAGTTCGCCCCACCGTGCCACTTGCCGACGGTGACGAGCCGCGCGAGGACAAGGACGAAATTGCCGATCTCGAGTTGTCAATCGTTGTGCATCACGCCCTGTTCACACTGCCGCCCGAACAACGCGCCGCGATCGTCGCGGTGGATATCGAGGGGTATTCGGTATCGGAAGCGGCAAAGCGGCTCGGCGTGCCCGAGGGCACGATCAAGAGCCGGTGCGCACGCGCGCGGTTGAAGCTGGCCACGATCCTCGAGCCCATGCGAGATATGCAGAATCGTTACTGAACCGCTGGAACCGGTATCAGTCGTTGAGCGTCGAACCAAGTTGACAGGAACAGTAGAAGCTCCCGCCGGAAGGGGTGATCGTGGGCGTGTCCCTTCCCCGGCATTCGATACCCGATCACCTGCTGGCCGACCTGCACGCGCAGAACCTTCCGGCCGACGCCGAGCGGGACCTGTGGGAGCGGATCGCGACGGATCCCGAGGCCGGCCATGTACTCGATGCACTCGATGATGTGACGGCAGTGCTGCGCCAACTCCGGGACACGCCCCAGGCACCACCTGCGCCGGCGGACATCGTGGCGCGGCTCGAGGGTGTTCTCGAGAGCTGTACCAACGACGAACTCGCCGCCCGGCGCAGGGACACGGGCTCGCCCCGCCGCCGGATTTCGCGCAGGTGGGTTGCCGGTCTCAGCGCCGCCGCAGCAGGCGTCGCTGTTGTGATCGCCGCCGGTGCGGCTCTCGCGAGCGGAGTCTTCTCGTCGGGAGCGGACTCCGAATCAACGGCCGTTGTTGCCTCGGCCACACCGGGCGCCGAGATCAACTCGCTTTCCCACCAGACGCTGATGTCCGCACTCGGGCGCGAGTCCGTTGTCGGGCGCCTCGCGGACCGCAATCTGTTGTCCGAGTGCCTCGCCGGAGCAAGCGCGAGCGGCCCTATCCTCGGTATGTTGGACGTCGACTACCGAGGCAATTCAGGTGTCCTCGTGCTGGTGGGCCAGAGTGGGCCCGGCGGCATCACCGCGCTGGTTCTCGGCACCGCGTGCAACCACGACGACCCGCGCATCCTCGCTCGTACCGAACTGCGCTGACACCCCGCGGCGAGCCGCGCAAAGTCACTGCGGCGAGCCGCGCAAAGTCACCGCGGGAACGCCCGCCGCGCGCCACCGGGATGTGTCCGGTCCCGCATTCTCGCTCCCGCATGTGACCTGAGCACGCCCCTGCCTGCGCTGGGAACAACAGCCCTTACCCTGGTGTTGACCGAATCGAGATTTACAAGAGTTTGCCGCACATCTTTCGAGAGGCTTGTATGACTACCGCTGTTCGCGAACTGATCATCGTCGGATCGGGACCGGCCGGGTACACGGCGGCCGTCTACGCCGCCCGTGCCGAACTGCAGCCGCTGGTTTTCGAGGGCACCCAGTTTGGTGGTGCGCTGATGACGACCACCGAGGTGGAGAACTTCCCCGGGTTCCGCGAGGGCATCATGGGCCCGGACCTGATGGAAGAGATGCGTGAGCAAGCCAAGCGCTTCGGCGCCGACATCCGCACCGAGGATGTCGATGCGATCGACCTGAGCGGCGACATCAAGACAGTCACCGTCGGCGGCGAGACGTACTCCGCGCACGCGATCATCCTGGCGATGGGCGCGGCTGCGCGGTACCTCGGTATCGAGGGGGAGCAGACCCTGCTCGGTCGCGGCGTCAGCGCCTGCGCCACCTGTGACGGCTTCTTCTTCCGCGATCAGGACATCGTCGTCGTCGGTGGCGGCGACTCCGCGATGGAGGAGGCCACCTTCCTCACCAAGTTCGCGCGCAGCGTGACTATCGTGCACCGCCGCGAGGAGTTCCGCGCTTCGCGGATCATGCTCGAGCGTGCCCGCGCGAACGAGAAGATCCGCTTCATCACCAACGCGACCGTATCGAAGGTGATCGGGGAGAACAGCGTCACGGGCATCGAGCTCGAGGACACCCGCACCGGCGAGCGCAGCACCCTCGACGTGACCGGACTGTTCGTCGCGGTCGGGCACGACCCGCGCAGCGAACTGGTCAAGGGCCAGGTCGAGCTCGACGCGGACGGCTACGTGCAGGTGCAGTCACCCACCACGGCCACTACCGTCGATGGCGTTTTCGCGGCCGGCGACCTTGTCGACCACACCTACCGTCAGGCGATCACCGCGGCCGGCACCGGCTGTTCCGCGGCGATCGACGCCGAGCGCTGGCTCGCCGACCGCGGCGACATCACCAGCAACACCGTTGATCACGCCAACCCGGACACCGTCCGGGCGTAGGCGCTTCCCGTACTCACTGCGCGGCTAACCGCTGGCGCAACCGCCCGTTCCAGCACCAGCCGAAACGGGTACACCAACCAGACGCAACATCACTTCGAACAGGAGATGCAAGGTGGCCGATAGCAAGACCTCCGAGACCGCGACCATCACCGTCACCGACGACTCGTTCGCCCAGGATGTCCTGGCGAGCGGCAAGCCGGTCCTGGTGGATTTCTGGGCGACCTGGTGCGGGCCATGCAAGATGGTCGCGCCCGTGCTCGAGGAAATCGCGGCAGACCACTCCGACAAGCTGACTGTCGCGAAGCTCGACATCGACGCCAACCCGTCGACGGCTCGCGATTTCCAGATCATGTCGGTGCCGACCATGATCCTGTTCGCCGACGGCAAGCCGGCAAAAACGATCGTCGGAGCCAAGGGCAAGGCTGCGCTGCTGCGCGAGCTCGACGGTCTGCTCTGACCAGGTCACACCCCTAGGGCCGCCGCGCCGCATTCGCGCGGATTCTTCGGAATCCGCGCGATTCTGCGAGAATCTGACCCTGTGCCGCCGCATGGCGGCGCTATGGTGTTGGCTCCGCAGCGCCGTAGCGCGGTGATAGCGCCACCACCGCCGCGGTGCGGTGATAGTGACACTGTTATCCGCAAGTCGAGGAAGGCACTCTCCATGCACCGACTCCGTCGCGGTGACCACGGCCCGGCAGTTGCCGAGGTGTACGGTGCGCTGTCCGGTCTCGGATTTCTCGACGATGGCACCGACGGAAGTGGTGCCGTAGTAAACGGCGACTACTGGCGCGATACCGATGCGGTCTTCGACAACGTCCTCGACAGTGCAGTACGCGGATTTCAGCAGCAGCGTGGATTGCTCGTGGACGGCATCGTCGGGCCCGCGACGTATCGCGCGCTCAAAGAGGCGTCCTACCGCCTCGGTGCGCGAACGCTGATCTATCAGCTGTCAGCACCGCTGTACGGCGACGATGTCGCAACGCTGCAGCGACGCCTACAAGACCTCGGCTTCTACGTCGATCGGGTCGACGGGTTCTTCGGCCCGGTCACCCACGACGCCCTCACGTCATTCCAGCGCGAGATCGGGCTGGCCGCCGACGGCATCTGCGGTCCCGACACCCTGCGCTCGCTCGAGCTGCTCGGTCCCCGGGTCACGGGCGGCAACCCGCACCGGATCTCAGAAGAGGAGCTCGTCCACCGGTCCGGCCCACAGCTCACCGGCAAGCGCATCGTCATCGATCCGGGCCTGGGTGGTCCGGACAAGGGCATCGCCGTCCCCACCGAGTTCGGCGAGATGTTCGAGTCCGAGATTCTCTGGGATCTTGCGAGCCGCCTCGAGGGGCGGATGGCCGCCACCGGTATGGAGACGTTCCTGTCCCGCCCGTGGGATGCGAACCCCACCGATTCGCAACGAGCCTCCACGGCAAACGGTTTCGACGCCGATCTGATGATTGCGCTGCGCTGCGCCGCAAGCAACAGCCCACTCGCCAACGGCGTCGCGAGCTTCCACTTCGGCAACCTGCACGGTTCAACGTCGATGATCGGTCAGGTGCTCGCCGGCTTCGTTCAGCGCGAGGTCGTTGCCCGAACCTCGTTGCAGGACTGCCGGACCCACAGCCGGACCTGGGACCTGTTGCGCCTCACCAAGATGCCGACCGTCCAGGTCGACATCGGTTATCTCACCAACGAGTACGACGCCAGAGTGCTCACCAATCCGCGCTACCGCGACGTCATTGCCGAGGCGATTCTGATCTCGGTAAAGCGGCTTTACCTCCTCGGCCAGGACGACCAGCCCACCGGCACGTACACCTTCGCCGAACTGCTTGCGGAGGAGCTGGCCGCGATCAACCGGGGCTGACCTACCCGAACAGATGACGAAGGCCCCCGGCGATTGTCGGGGGCCTTCGTCATATCCGCTCTAGGACTTCACGTTCAGCCCAGTACTCGGGGCTTTAGCCAGCCGGCTCAGCCGTGTCGCTGGCTCGCGCAAGCTCAGCCGGTGCCCACCATCGTTCGTTCCTCGGTGAGCGCGGCCGCCGCGAGAAGTTGATCGAGCGCGTACTCGACGTCGGCCTTCCAGCCGTGATCGCTGTCGAGCTCGAGGCGCAGCCGCGGGAAGCGGTGGTGCGGCGCAATGACTTCGAAGCCGACGTCCTCGAGGAAGTCCGCGGCGATCATGCACTGCTGCGGCGAACACTCCCGTGTCGAGGTCGCGAGCGGAACGTCGGACGGGAGTTCCTCCGCAACCGGGATCTCGCGAATCCCAAACGCCTCGAGCGCCCGGACGCCGCGGCGGATCAGATCGGCGACGACCGCTTGGACCAGCCGGCGTGACAGATCGTCAGCGGCCTCGCCGTGCACCGACATACCCGTGCCCGCGATGCCCTCGAGGCGCAATGTCGTGAGCAACACTGCATCCGAGCTCACCGGCGAGGTGGGGAAGAGGTTGGCACGTGGCACCGATCCGGGCGGGGAGTAGATCGCGCAGCCGGCTGGGATGCCGTCGCTGGTCGCGACCTGACCACACGACCCCCACTCGAGCATCACCATCGAGAGCCAGGCTTCCTTTTCGAAAACCGGATCGGAGAAAGTGTTGCCGTTCGTGAGACCCGGCTCCACTTCCCAGAACAGGCATCGCCGGGAGTGGACGGGGAGCTTGTCGAGCCCGTCGAGGGTCAGTGCAGAGACGCTTGTGGACACGCTTTACTCACGCTCGGCCGCGAGCAAGACTGCGCGGCGATTATTGTTGTGCCACAACGCTTCCCGGCGAGGTGTCACAGTGACGTTTTGGCCGTAGGTGGTAGGCCCTGGAAAAACGCTCATGAGTTCGGCTGGTTTTGCTCCATCAGGCTGATGATGCGTTGCAGATCGTCGACGGATCCAAATTCGACCACGATCTTCCCCTTCCGCTTCCCGAGACTGACCGTCACCCGGGTTTCGAACGAATTCGACAACCGCTCGGCCACGTCCTGCAGTCCGGGCATCTGAATCGGCTTACGACGCTGGGGGGTGGGCACTGCGGCCGCGTCGTCGCGATTAGCAAGCGTGACCGCTTCCTCGGTGGCACGCACCGACAGACCCTCGGCGACGATCCGCGCCGCGAGCGCCTCCTGCGCCTCCGCACCCGCATCGAGGGACAGCAGCGCACGAGCGTGACCGGCGGACAGCACGCCAGCAGCAACACGACGTTGCACGGGAATCGGCAGCTTCAGCAGCCGGATCATGTTCGTGACGACGGGACGGGAACGCCCGATTCGGGTCGCCAACTCCTCGTGCGTTACCTCGAATTCCTCGAGCAGCTGCTGGTAGGCAGCGGCTTCCTCGAGGGGGTTCAGCTGCACCCGGTGGATGTTCTCGAGCAGGGCGTCGCGCAGCATCGATCCGTCGGTGGTCTCGCGCACGATCGCGGGGATCGCGGCGAGGCCGGCTTCCTGGGCCGCCCGCCACCGACGCTCGCCCATGACGATCTGGTAGGACTCAGCGCCGGTGCGCCGCACCACGATCGGCTGCATCAGGCCGAATTCGCGGATTGAATGGATGAGCTCGGCGAGCGCTTCGTCGTCGAAGACCTGCCGCGGCTGCCGCGGATTTGGCTGGATCTGGCTGGGCGGAATCTCCCGGTAGATCGCACCGGCAGGGGAGAGGTCGGTCGCCGACTCCACCGCAACGCTCGACGATGCACGTGAACCGGCCGCATGGTGATCCGTGCCGATTACGACATCCGCGGCGGCCTCACCGAGACCGCTGTGCGTATCCGGTCCGGTCGGGATGAGCGCCGCCAATCCACGGCCCAATCCACCCTTACGCGCTTGACTCATCGATCAGTTCGCCCTTTCCGCTGCCACACCATTGCTACGTTCCGCCAGCTCCCGACCCGCGTCGAGATAGCTCATCGCACCGCGTGAACCCGGGTCGTAATCGAGCACTGTTGTGCCGAAACCGGGTGCCTCGGAGACCTTCACGCTGCGCGGAATGACCGAGCGAAGGACGGTGTCGCCGAAGTGGCTTCGTACCTCCGCCGCGACCTGATCGGCAAGTTTCGTTCGCCCGTCGTACATCGTGAGCAGCACGGTCGAGACGTGGAGTTCGCGGTTGAGGTGGGCCTGCACCAGTTCGATGTTGCGGAGCAGCTGGCCGACACCCTCGAGGGCGTAGTACTCGCACTGGATCGGGATCAACACCTCATTGCCCGCAACGAGTGCGTTGACGGTGAGGAGGCCGAGCGACGGCGGGCAGTCGATCAGCACGAAGTCCACACCGTACTCATCGAGCACCTCGGGCGAGAGGGCGGTCTTCAACCGACCTTCGCGAGCGACCATAGAGACGAGTTCGATCTCCGCACCGGCCAGATCAATTGTCGCGGGGACACACAGCAGGCGCTCGTTGTGCGGACTCTGCTGGATCGCTTCGCGCATGCTGATCTCGCCGAGCAGCATCTCGTAGCTCGAGGGGACACCGGCACGGTGGTCCACAGAAAGGGCCGTACTCGCGTTGCCCTGCGGATCGAGATCCACGACGAGCACCGTGAGTCCCTGCACCGCCAGCGCGGCTGCGAGGTTGACCGCGCTTGTTGTCTTTCCGACGCCGCCCTTTTGATTCGCGATCGTGATGACCCGGCGTTCCGCCGGCTTCGCGATCAACGAGTCGCCCGGATGCAGGACCTGGCTCGCACGGTGCGCGGCGGCGCCGATGGGGGTGTCGGTCATCGACACAGCCCAGGACTCGTCCTTGTACTCGACTGGGCCTGAAGACGGCGATGCGCCGTTGCGGGTCGCAATCCCGTGCGTTTCACGTGAAACACCGGTCATGGGTGGTGCTGCATTCTCCGCGGCGCGTGCGTTCGTTTCACGTGAAACGTTGGCGGTGGGACCGTCGGGCATCGATCACTCCTTAATTGAACACAGCACAAGCCGGGCCTCGACCACATTCGGTCAACGTCGATGGTGTTTGCGAGGGAGCCTTTGCGCACGAACAACAATGGTCGGCGTTGGCACTACGTCACCTCCGCATTCGAGTATCTCTAGCTTGCCAGCACCCGCCTCGGTTAGGGAAGCAGCCTCGCGGGTGAGTTCGTCACGTGCCGATGATCCTTTGAGCGCAAGCATGCGGCCGTTCTCATGAACGAGCGGAAGGCACCACTTTGCGAGCTTTCCGAGTGGCGCGACGGCGCGGGAAACGGCCGCGTCGGCGCCACCGGCCTCCTTGATAACGCCGGGTTGCTCGGCTCGTCCCCGGACGACGACTACGTCCAGGCCAGCCGACTCTATGAACTCGACGAGAAACTTGGTGCGCCTCAGTAGCGGCTCGACCAACGTCACGCGGAGATCCTGCCGAGCAATCGCGAGGGGGATACCGGGGAGTCCAGCGCCGCTACCTACGTCGACGACGGTCTCTCCCTCGCCGAGCAATTCAGCGACCACTGCGCAGTTGAGGATGTGGCGATCCCACAGCCGCGGGACCTCTCGCGGTCCGATCAACCCGCGGACGACTCCGTCGGTCGCCAAGGCCTCCCAGTACCGTTCCGCCAACTCCAACCTGTCTCCGAAGACGGCTGTCGCGTTGGGCAGCGGCTGCCGGTCGTGCGGGTCTGGTTCCACGTGAAACATCCTCCATTCCTCCGCATCGTCCGTTGAAATCACAACCCGGTAATTCGCGCGGTTGACGTTCGGTGTGCGGGGCACTGAAAAGGCCCCCGGCCTAACGCCGGGGGCCTGTCCATACTTTCACTGCACTGCCGCGGGCGGCACCAAATGAACTGCCGCGGGCGGCACCAAATGAACTGCCGCGGGCGGCACCAATTGCACCGTCGCGGGCGCAACCAAATGCTCAGTCGCGAATAACAACGACGCGGCGAGACGGCTCTACGCCTTCGCTCTCGCTCGTCACCCCGTCGACCGCCGCGACCGCGTCGTGGACGATCTTGCGCTCGAACGGAGTCATCGGCGCCAGCACCTCGCGCTCGCCGGTGGACAGCACGCGTTCAGCGGCCTCCTTACCGATCGAGGTGAGATCCGCCCGACGCATCGCGCGCCAGCCGGCGACGTCGAGCATCAGGCGGCTGCGGTCACCGGTCGCCTGCTGCACCGCGAGCCGGGTGAGCTCCTGCAGCGCATCGAGCACCTCGCCCTTACGGCCGACCAACTTGGTCAGGTCCTCACCGCCGTCGATGCTCACCACGGCACGGTCGCCTTCTACGTCGAGGTCGATGTCACCATCGAAATCGAGAACGTCGAGCAACTGCTCGAGGTAATCGCCGGCGATCTCCCCTTCCTCGATCAGCGCCTCTTCGGCGTCGTTGTCGAGGCTGCCCTCGACGACCGCCGTACTCGTTGCCGCATCGTTCGCTGCCGTCTCTGTTGCGACATCATCCGCCGTCGGAATCACAGCCTCATCGCCTCCGTCGTCTGTCATGGCTTGTTCGGTCATCGCCGTCTTCCCTCATCACGCTTCGCGATCGCCGCTCGGCGATCGCGGATCAGCGTCGCTTCTTCTGGTTCGCCTTGCCGCGGTTACCCGGCCTGGACTGGCCACCGGTCTTGCGTTGGCCCTGGGCGCCCTTCGCCGGCGCCTTCTTTGCAGGGGTGCTCTTGCCCGCCGTCGATCCGTCGCCCGACCCAATCGTGTCGTCCGTCGTTTCGTCGCCGGCCGCCGAGCCCGCGGATGCCTTCTTGGTGTCGGTTGGCTTCGCGCCCGGCTTAGGTCGAGCACCAGGTTTCGGCGCGTTGGACGCGCGCCGCTCGATGGCCTCCTGCTTCTTGGCCTCTTCTTCCTGGTCGATCTTTCGGAAGACGATGTGCTGCTGCGCGTAGGTCCAGATGTTGTTCGAGACCCAGTAGATGATGATCGCGATCGGCAGGAACGGGCCACCGACAAGCACGCCGAGCGGGAACACCCACAGCGCCAGCTTGTTCATGATCGCGGCCTGTGGGTTGGCCGCGGCCGCCGCGCTCTGGCGCGCGACCGAAGCCCGAGAGTTGAAGTGCGTCGCAAGGCTCGCAATGACCATGAGCGGGACCGCGACTGCCGCGATTTCCCAACGGGTCGGGACACCGCCGAAATCGGAGTAGGCGGCCAGCGACTCGGTCGGCTGGGTGATCCACGCCGAGATCGGCGCGCCGAACAGACGCGCGGAAAGGAAGGACTGGACCTCTTCCGGGCTGAAGGCGTAGTTGCCCAGCTGTGCGTTCTCCTCGGGGGAGAGGCCAAGCTGACCGAAGCCGGTACCGGTTCGGTTGAAAGACCGCAGCACGTGGAACAGGCCGATGAACACCGGCGCCTGCACCAGCACGGGCAGGCAGCCCATCAGCGGATTGAAGCCGTGCTCGCGCTGCAGCTTCTGCATCTCGAGCGCCATGCGCTGACGGTCCGACCCGTACTTCTTCTGCAGCGCCTTGATCTGGGGCTGCAGCTCCTGCATCTGCCGAGTAGTGCGGACCTGCTTCACGAACGGCCAGTAGAGGAACAGCCGCAGTGTGAAGACAAGGAACATCACGGACAGCGCCCACGTGAAGCCGTTGTCCGGACCGAGGACCGCACCGAAGACCTGGTGCCAGACCCACAAGATCCAGGAGACCGGATAGTAAATGAAATCGAGCACGGCGCTAGGTACTCCTCTGTTCGTTCACGCCCGCTACAGAGAGCGAGCCGGATGAAGTCTGCGGGGCACAGGTATGTCCGTGCTGGGATCGGTTCTTGCGCTCCGGAACCGGATCCCACCCACCAGGGTGCCAGGGGGCGCATTTTGCCAGCCGCACCACGGTCAAGAACAGACCCCGTACCAGGCCGAACTCGCGCAGCGCGGTGACCGCGTACTCACTGCAAGTCGGGGTGAAGCGGCAGGTTGGAAGCCGCAACGGCGAGACGAAGTTTCGGTACAACTCGATCGTGAAGATGACGATCCGTGCCGGCAATGCCCGCACCGATCCCACGATCGAGGATGCGCTCATCGTGCGGCGTCCGAGTCCAGCAACTGCAGCTTTGCGAGCCCGCCGCGAACCTGGCGCTCGAGCTCGTCTGACGAGGCTGTCGCCGCGCCCGGCAGAGCGCGAATCACAACATCGATATCGGAGGCGAGACCGGGGCGGAGTTCGGCACAAACATGCCGAAGCCGGCGCGCCACCCGACGACGGACGACGGCCGGCCCAACGGACTTACTGACAATCAATCCGAACCTGGGGCCGCCGAATCGCACGTCGGCTACCGGTTCACTGGCAGAGCAGTCGAATCCGTGCACGACGAGATCACGTCTCCCGATCCGTTTGCCGCGGCGCACCGTCCGGGAGAAATCTGCGTGATGATGCAACCGATTCGGCTCAGGAAGCACCCCGAGCGTCCGAGCGGTGCTTAAGCCCTTATCAGGCAGTCAGCTCGGCGCGGCCCTTGCGGCGACGCGCCGAGACAATTGCACGACCGGCGCGCGTGCGCATCCGGAGACGGAAGCCGTGAACCCGCGCCCGACGACGGTTGTTCGGCTGGAACGTCCGCTTGCCCTTGGCCACGGTGAACTCCTCGAATATCGGCACCTGTCGGTGCCCTAACTGATGGACAAAATCTTTGGTCTACCTGCGATGGGATCGGCCCGGACGGCTAGCGGGATTCGCGACGGTGTCTTGCGGCGATGTCAGCGATCCTGGTCAGCACGGAACGGCCACCTCATCGAGGGCGACCTTTCGAGGATACTGAAGCCCTGCCGGTAGGGTCAAACCAGGTCCCAGGCGAATCTTCTTGAACCTATCTGTGATTTCCGCAACGTATACGTAATACCGCTGCTACGTTCGCTTGCATGCGTGTGCCGTCGGACACGACCTTTCCGCGACGCGAGAGCGGCTGTAGCCGCCGTCGTCGATGGCGGGACAACGGACGGCACTGTACGGACCTTTGCTAACCACAGTCGGTGTGCCTACCCGGGGGGCGTGACGCCTTCGGCTGTCCGCACGACTGACACTGCAGGCCAACGGCTTGTTCTTCGAGATTTCTCCAGCCTGATTACTAGTGCTGTCGTTTTCCACATCTGTGGATAATTGTGTGGACATACCTCTCAGGTGGCATCATTCATGGTTCCCGAAGGCGACCGTTGGAGCGGAGCCTGCGCAGCGACCAGGACGCATAGTCTTTGCCGGGCGGGGAGATCGCGAACGCAACGGCGCGTTCCGCGGCTCGATGTGAGACGACGACGGCGTGCGGGTTTCTCGCACGACTCGACCCGGGAGGATGCGCTGTGGAAGACGAACGGCCTTTGTTGTCCGACGTATGGCCGGATGTCGTCGTAGAACTGACCCAAGGGTCTCCCGACGGCTCGATCCCGCCGGTCTCCGGTGCACAGCGCGCCTGGCTCCGGCTGATCACTCCACTGTCGGTCGTCGAAGGTTTCGCGCTCCTCGCAGTTCCCTCGGAACTAGCCCAGGAAGCTGTGGAACGCGATCTTCGCGAGCCGATCCTCAAGTCACTCGGCCGGCGTCTCGGTTCTCGGGTCGAAGGTCTCGGTGTCCGGGTACGTCAGACCGATGAACCCGACAGCGCGAAGAGCAACGGCGTCGCGGCCGCATCGACCGCTCCCGCCCGCGAGCCGATCTCGAACGGGCATCAGGCCTCGAACGGACATCAGGGCCAGGCCGCCGACAACGGTTATCAACCCGTCGCAGCCATCGTGGACACAACCTCGGATACCGGCTTCGCCCTGCCGCCGGAGAGCCACGACTCGCCCACCGACTGGGAACGGCGCCGGCTCGATGCCACGCCCGCTGCCGCCTACGACGACGACGATGAGGTCGACACCATCGCCGCCGAGCCCTGGCCGACGTATTTCACCAGGCCGGTGAACGGCAATCAGTCCGCAGACCGCGGGGCGACGACCCTCAACAACAAGTACACCTTCGACACGTTCGTGATCGGCGCGTCGAACCGGTTCGCGCATGCAGCCGCGGTCGCGATCGCCGAGGCGCCGGCCCGCGCCTACAACCCGCTGTTCGTCTGGGGCGCGTCCGGACTCGGCAAGACCCACCTGCTGCACGCGGCCGGCCACTACGCCCAGCGGCTGTTTCCCGGCATGCGGGTCAAGTACGTCTCCACCGAAGAGTTCACCAACGACTTCATCAACAGTCTCCGTGACGACCGCAAGGTGGCGTTCAAGCGCCGCTACCGCGAAACCGATGTGCTGCTCGTCGACGACATCCAGTTCATCGAGGGTAAGGAAGGTATCCAGGAGGAGTTCTTCCATACCTTCAATACGCTGCATAACTCGAACAAACAGATCGTCGTGTCCTCCGATCGGCCGCCGAAGCAGCTGACAACCCTCGAGGAGCGCCTGCGGACGCGGTTCGAGTGGGGCCTCATCACCGACGTGCAGCCGCCGGAGCTCGAGACCCGGATCGCCATTCTGCGCAAGAAGGCACAGATGGACCGGCTCGATGTGCCCGACGATGTGATGGAACTTATCGCGAGCCGGATCGAACGCAACATCCGCGAGCTCGAGGGCGCACTGATCCGGGTGACAGCCTTCGCCTCGCTCAACGGGGCGCCACTGGACCTCACCCTCGCCGAGATCGTGCTTCGGGATCTCATCCCGGACACCTCCGCCGTGGAGATCAGCGCGGCGACGATCATGGCGGTCACCGCGGAGTACTTCAAGATCTCCATCGACGACCTCTGCGGGCCCGGCAAATCCCGTCCGCTGGCCCAGGCCCGCCAGATCGCGATGTACCTGTGCCGCGAGCTCACCGACCTGTCACTGCCCAAGATCGGGCAGACCTTCGGCCGCGACCACACCACGGTTATGTACGCCGACAAGAAGATTCGCAAGGAGATGGCCGAGCGGCGGCACATCTACAACCAGGTGCAGGAACTCACCGCGCGCATCAAACAGCGCTCGAAGCGCTGACATGAGTCCAGATCCCGCTCCGGATGACGTCCGGGGCGGGATTTTTTGTGCCATTCACACCTGTGGATAAGCGTGTGGAGAAAGGCGGACAGATTGGGGATGAACTCGAGGAATCCTCGAGGAATCCTCGAGGAAAACCGCTAATGACCTCGAGGAATGCACAGCGGAGACGATTGCTCCTCGAGTTTGTTACGAAAGTATCACCAAGCCGACACGGCCTCGAGCAGCACGTTCGACGGCAGTCCACAGATTCCACACCCCCTAATACTGTGATGGATTTTCATCTCTAGAAAAGCTCCTTAAAAGCAGGGTTGTGAGCAAGCGCCGGTGCACAGCCAAAACCGCCCGCCCGGCGTCCCGGAGAGCGGTTTGTCGGAACCCGCCAGAACGCATAGCGTGTTGGTCTGCTGCGTGACAGACTTCGTCCGTGCCAACTCGCGAGCACCCCACTCGTGACATGTCGGGGCGGGAGTCGCCACCGCGAACCGCGCAGTTACCCTCACCGCCGAACTACCCAGATGGCGTGCCAACCACACACCCGACCGAGAGGAATCCTCGACCGATGGACTCTGCGAGCATGAAGTTCCGAGTTGCTCGAGAGGATTTCGCGGATGCAGTGGCCTGGGTGGCGCGCAGTCTCCCGTCACGGCCGCCGGTTCCCGTGCTCGGTGGAGTGCTCCTCGTCGCGGATGACAACGGGCTCTCGGTTTCGGGATTCGACTACGAGGTGTCCGCGCAGATGCGGCTCTCGGCAGAGGTCGCGGGTCCGGGCGAGGTGCTGGTCTCGGGCCGCTTGCTCGCCGACATCACCAAGGCGCTACCGGCCAAGCCGGTCGACGTGGCGGTCGATGGCGCTCGCGTGCTGATCACGTGTGGCAGTGCCAAGTTCTCGCTGCCGACCATGCCGGTCGAGGACTACCCGCAGCTCCCGGCACTGCCCGAGCGCACCGGCGGAATCGCGCAGGAACTGTTTGCCGAGGCAGTCGGCCAGGTCGCTGTCGCGGCCGGCAAGGACGACACGCTTCCCATGCTCACCGGTATCCGGGTCGAGATCGAGGGCGGTGACGTGGTTCTTGCCGCGACCGACCGATTCCGCCTCGCAGTGCGCAAGCTGACCTGGGACCCGGCGCGTCCCGACGTGACCACCGCTGTCCTGATCCCGGCCCGCACTCTGTCGGAAACCGCGAAAACCCTTGTCGGAACATCGGATTCGGCGGTCGAACTCGCGCTCGGCAGCGGTTCGGCGATCGGCAGCGACGGCCTCCTCGGCATCGTCAACGAGGGTCGGCGCACCACCACCCGGCTGCTCGATGCGGAATTCCCGAAGTTCCGGCAGCTGCTGCCCAAGGAGCACACCTCGATGGCTCTCGTCGAGGTCGCACCGCTGATCGACGCGATCAAGCGTGTCGCCCTGGTTGCCGAGCGTGGGGCACAGGTGCGTCTCGAGTTTTCCGCGGACGGGCTGCGGCTCACCGCGGGTGGCGACGATGCCGGCAAGGCCGAGGAACGCCTCGAGGCCGACTTCTACGGCGAGCCGCTGACCATCGCCTTCAACCCGGGCTACCTCACCGACGGGTTGACTGCGCTGCACACCCCGCGGGTGTCATTCGGGTTCACCACGCCTAGCCGTCCCGCGGTGCTGCAGTCCGCCGACGATGCCGAGCTGACCCCGGATGCCTCCGGCACGTTCCCGGCACCCGACCGCGATTACACCTATCTGCTCATGCCGGTACGTCTGCCCGGCTGAGGCCGGTGTTCGTACGCAGGCTGTCGCTGGCCGACTTCCGGTCCTGGCCCGAGCTCGACATTTCGCTCGAGCCGGGACGGACCGTATTCGTCGGCTCGAATGGGAACGGCAAGACCAACATCCTCGAGGCGCTCGGGTATCTGGCGTCGCTCTCGAGCCATCGGGTCGCGGCGGACGCACCGCTGATTCGGCAGGGCGCCAGCCAGGCCCGGGTCGGGGCGACCGTGGTGAACGAGGGTCGTGAACTCACCGTCGATGTCGAGCTGAACAGCGGCGCGGGCAACCGCGCCAGGATCAACCGTTCGCCGGCACGGCGACCGCGCGAAATTATCGGAATTCTGCGCACGGTGCTGTTCGCGCCCGAGGATCTGTCCTTGGTTCGCGGCGACCCGTCCGAACGACGCCGATTTCTCGACGAACTCGCCACCACTCGTAGACCCAGGATCGCCGCGGTTCGCGCCGACTACGACCGGGTGCTGCGCCAGCGCGGCGCACTCCTGAAAACCGCCGGCCGCGGGCGCGCTCGCTCGGGTGAAGCAGAACTGAGCACGCTCGACGTCTGGGACGGACACCTCGCCACGCATGGCGCCGAGTTGCTCCTCGAGCGGTTACGCCTGGTCGGGGTGCTCGAGCCGCAGCTGGCGGAGGCGTATCGCTCGATCGCGCCGGAGTCACGTCCGGCGACCGTGCGATACCGCAGCAGCCTCGGTGATGGGCTGCCGCCGGAATTCCTCGATCCGGCGCGGGAGCCGGCACCCGATGACCGCGAACTGCTCGAGGCGATCTTCCTACAGCAACTCGCCGTGGCCCGGCCACGTGAACTCGAGCGCGGGGTGTGCCTGGTCGGTCCGCATCGCGACGACCTCGACCTCGTGCTCGGCGACACGGGAGCGAAGGGGTTCGCCAGTCACGGCGAATCCTGGTCGTTCGCACTGGCTTTGCGCCTCGCATCCTTCGAGTTGCTGCGTGTCGAAGGGGCCGAGCCCGTACTGTTGCTCGACGATGTATTTGCCGAATTGGACCGGCGTCGACGCAGTGCGTTGGCTGCCGTCGCGGCAGGTGCGGAGCAGGTGCTGATGACCGCAGCGGTCCCCGAGGACGTGCCTGGGGAACTCGAGGCGACCCGGATCGGAGTGGAGACCACGACCATGGAATCGGGCCGAGTGTCCCGGCTCGTGGTCGGTGATGGTGCGGAGGAGGTCAGTAGGTGAATCCTGACGACAGCGCATCCGAGCAGCGTTCCGCGGAGAATGCAACGGGCGCAGCCGGTGGAGAGAACACTGCCAATTCCGCGAGTCCATCGCCTCCTTCCGGCAGCGATATCGCCCGGCGCGCCCTCGAGGAGGCCCGAGCCCAGGCGCGCGCCAGCGGGAAAGCGGTCGGTCAGGGAAAGGCCTCGCCACGGAAGGCCCGTCCGGCGGCCGTGCGGCGTTCACGCGGCTGGTCGGGGCCTGGTCCGGATAACCGAGACCCACAGATGCTCGGCAGCCTGGTGTCGGGGATGGCGCGCAGTGCCGGATGGTCGGACAAGTTCGCGGAGGGAACCGTTTTCGGTCGGTGGCCGGCGGTGGTTGGAACCGATGTGGCCAGTCACTGCGCGCCGACCGCGCTGCGGGAGCGGGTTTTGCACGTGTCCGCGGAATCGACGGCCTGGGCGACGCAACTGCGGCTACTGCAGCCGCAGATCCTCGCCAAGATCGCTGCCGCGGTAGGAGATGGCGTGGTCACGGGGTTGCGGATCACTGGGCCCGCGGCGCCGAGTTGGCGCAAGGGTGACCGGCATATCCCCGGTCGAGGGCCGCGCGACACCTATGGCTGACGCGGCCGGCAGTCGTGGGGGCGGACAACACGAGTGGCCGCAGAAACGAGCGTGACCCACATCCGGTCTCGGAAAGTCGTCCGAAATTGCGCCTGCGGGCCAGTCAGGCGGCTTCCCGGGGTGTCAAGGTACCGCTACTACCCCTACGTACCAGTAGGATGAGAGATACCGGCGCCGAGCCGACCTTCCTGCGTGTGAGCGCCGTGGATCGCCGCTGCGCCATCGCGCCGGGAAGTGGACGAGTCGAGAAGGAGAACCGGGGAGAGTGGCTGCGCAGAAATCTGGCAAGAGCGACGGCGCGAAGAGCGAATACGGCGCCTCGTCCATCACCGTCCTCGAGGGACTCGAGGCGGTCCGCAAGCGCCCCGGCATGTACATCGGCTCCACCGGCGAGCGCGGTCTGCACCACCTGATCTGGGAGGTCGTCGACAACTCTGTCGATGAGGCGATGGCCGGTCACGCGACCCAGGTGGACGTGACACTGCTCGCCGACGGTGGCGTGCAGGTCGTCGACGACGGCCGCGGCATTCCCACCGGAATGCATGCCTCCGGTGTGCCCACCGTCGAGGTGGTCATGACTCAGCTGCACGCCGGCGGCAAGTTCGACTCCGAGTCCTACGCGGTCTCGGGTGGTCTGCACGGTGTCGGCATCTCCGTGGTGAACGCGCTCTCCAGCCGCCTCGAGGTGGAGATCGACAACGCCGGCTACCACTGGAACCAGGTGTACAAGGACGCGGTACCCGGCGAGCTCGAGCAGGGCGACGCGACCAAGCGGACAGGTACCACCATCCGGTTCTGGGCCGATCCCAATATTTTCGAGACCACCGTCTACAACTTCGAGACGGTGTCGCGCCGCCTGCAGGAGATGGCGTTCCTTAACCGAGGCCTGACGATCACTTTCACCGACGAGCGCGTCAGTGATGATGACATCACCGAAGAAGTGGTGAGCGAGACCGCGGAAGCGCCGAAGGCAGAGGGCGAGGCGCCCGTGCACAAGGTCAAGTCCCGCACCTACCACTACCCGGGTGGCCTCGAGGACTTCGTCCGCCACATCAACCGCACCAAGCAGTCGATTCACAACTCCGTTGTGGGCTTCACCGGGAAGGGCACCGGGCATGAGCTCGAGGTCGCCATGCAGTGGAACTCCGGCTACAGCGAGTCGGTGCACACGTTCGCCAACACGATCAACACGCACGAGGGCGGCACGCACGAAGAGGGCTTCCGCGCGGCGCTGACCACGGTGGTGAACAAGTACGCCCTGGACAAGAAGTTGCTCAAGGAGAAGGACGGCAAGCTCACCGGCGACGACATCCGCGAGGGTCTCGCGGCGATCGTCAGCGTGAAGGTCGCGGAACCGCAGTTCGAGGGCCAGACCAAGACCAAGCTCGGCAACACCGAGGTCAAGTCGTTTGTGCAGCGCACCTGCAACGAGCACCTCGCGCACTGGTTCGAGGCGAACCCGGCTGACGCGAAGACGATCGTCAACAAGGCGGTGTCCTCATCCCAGGCCCGAATGGCTGCGCGCAAGGCTCGTGAGCTGGTGCGCCGCAAGAGCGCGACCGACCTCGGCGGTCTGCCGGGCAAGCTCGCCGACTGCCGATCCAAGGATCCGAGCAAGTCCGAGATCTACATCGTGGAGGGTGACTCCGCCGGTGGCTCGGCCAAGTCTGGCCGCGACTCGATGTACCAGGCGATCCTGCCGCTGCGCGGCAAGATCATCAACGTCGAGAAGGCCCGCATCGACCGCGTCCTCAAGAACAACGAGGTGCAGTCGATCATCACCGCGTTCGGCACCGGTATCCACGACGAGTTCGACATCGCAAAGCTGCGCTATCACAAGATCGTGCTGATGGCCGACGCCGACGTGGACGGTCAGCACATCTCCACGCTCCTGTTGACCCTGTTGTTCCGCTTCATGCGTCCGCTCGTCGAACACGGCCACGTCTATCTCGCGCAGCCGCCGTTGTACAAGCTGAAATGGCAGCGGTCCGAACCCGAGTTCGCGTACTCCGATCGCGAGCGTGACGGGATGATCGAGGCCGGGCTGGCCGGGGGCAAGAAGATCAACAAGGACGACGGCGTACAGCGTTACAAGGGTCTCGGCGAGATGAATGCCAAGGAACTGTGGGAGACCACGATGGACCCCGCGGTCCGGGTGCTGCGCCAGGTGACGCTCGATGACGCCGCGGCCGCCGACGAACTGTTCTCGATCCTGATGGGCGAGGACGTCGAGGCGCGGCGCAGCTTCATTACCCGTAATGCCAAGGACGTTCGCTTCCTCGATGTGTAGGCGCCCCGCGTGACACGAATGAATTTCGCGCGCGTGCGCAACGGATTCCAATCCGTGCGCACGACCCTTAAGGAGATTTCATGACCGACACCACGCTGCCACCGACCGGGGGAACCTCGGGCGATCGCATCGAGCCTGTCGACATTCAGCACGAGATGCAGAACAGCTACATCGATTACGCGATGAGCGTGATCGTGGGCCGGGCGCTACCCAACGTCCGCGACGGGCTCAAGCCTGTGCACCGCCGGGTGCTCTACGCGATGTACGACAACGGCTACCGCCCCGATCGCGGCTACGTGAAGTCCGCGCGCCCGGTCGCCGAGACGATGGGTAACTACCACCCGCACGGCGACGCGTCGATCTACGACACCCTCGTGCGCATGGCCCAGCCGTGGTCGCTGCGTTACCCGCTTGTCGACGGCCAGGGCAACTTCGGTTCCCGCGGCAACGACGGGGCGGCCGCGATGCGGTACACCGAGTGCCGGCTGACGCCGCTCGCGATGGAGATGCTGCGCGAAATCGACCACGAGACAGTCGATTTCATCCCAAACTACGACGGCCGCTCGCAGGAGCCGACGGTTCTGCCGAGCCGTGTGCCGAACCTGCTGATGAACGGCAGCGGCGGCATCGCGGTCGGTATGGCGACGAACATCCCGCCGCACAACCTCAACGAGCTCGCCGAGGCGATCTACTGGGCGCTCGAGAACTTCGACGCCGACGAGGAAGCCACGCTGGCGGCGTGCATGGAGCGGGTCAAGGGCCCGGATTTCCCGACCTACGGCCTGATCGTCGGTGGCCAGGGCATCCATGACGCTTACACCACCGGTCGCGGGTCGATCCGTATGCGCGGTGTCGTGGAGATCGAAGAGGACAACCGTGGCCGGACCACGATTGTCATCACCGAGCTGCCGTACCAGGTCAACACCGACAACTTCATCAACGGCATTGCCGAGCAGGTGAAGGACGGCAAGATTGCCGGCATCTCTGACATCCACGACGAGTCTTCGGACCGCGCGGGTATGCGGATCGTGGTGACGGTCAAGCGCGACGCGGTTGCCAAGGTGGTGCTGAACAACCTCTACAAGCACACCCAGCTGCAGACCAGCTTCGGTGCGAACATGCTCTCGATCGTGGACGGCGTGCCGCGCACGCTGCGTCTCGATCAGATGATCCGGCTCTACGTCGAGCATCAGTTGGACGTCATCGTCCGGCGTACCCGCTACCTGCTGCGCAAGGCGGAGGAGCGGGCCCACATCCTGCGTGGCCTGGTCAAGGCGCTTGACGCGCTTGACGAGGTCATCGCGCTCATCCGCCGTTCGCCGGACACCGAGACCGCGCGCACCGGCTTGATGGATCTGCTCGAAATCGACGAGATCCAGGCCACCGCGATCCTGGATATGCAGCTGCGTCGCCTGTCTGCCCTCGAGCGGCAGAAGATCATCGACGAGTTGGCCAAGATCGAGGCCGAGATCGCCGACCTCAAGGACATTCTCGACAAGCCGGAGCGACAGCGTGCCATCGTTCGCGACGAGCTCGGGGAAATCGTCGAGAAGTACGGCGACGAGCGGCGCACCAAGATTGTCGCGGCTGACGGCGATGTGACCGACGAGGATCTGATCGCCCGCGAGGACGTTGTCGTCACGATCACCGAAACCGGTTACGCCAAGCGCACCAAGACTGATCTCTACCGTTCGCAGAAGCGTGGCGGCAAGGGCGTGCAGGGTGCGGGGCTGAAGCAGGACGACATTGTCAGCCACTTCTTCGTCACCTCGACGCACGACTGGCTGTTGTTCTTCACCACCAAGGGCCGGGTGTATCGGGCCAAGGCGTACGAGCTGCCGGAGGCCAACCGAACCGCGCGTGGTCAGCACGTGGCGAACCTGCTCGCATTCCAGCCCGACGAGCGCATCCAGGGCGTCATCAAGCTGAAGTCCTACGAGGATGCGCCGTACCTGGTGCTCGCCACCCGCAACGGTCTGGTCAAGAAGTCCAAGCTCACCGACTTCGACTCCAATCGCTCCGGCGGCATCGTGGCGATCAACCTGCGCGGTGAAGACGAACTGGTCGGCGCCGTGCTGTGCTCGGCGGAGGAGGACCTGCTGCTGGTCTCCGCCAAGGGGCAGTCGATCCGGTTCTCCGCGACCGACGAGGCGCTGCGCCCGATGGGCCGGGCGACGTCCGGTGTCCAGGGCATGCGGTTCAACGAGGATGACGAGCTGCTTTCGCTCAACGTCGTCCGCGAGGAGACCTACCTGCTCGTCGCGACGGCCGGTGGTTACGCCAAGCGGACCGCGATCGAGGAGTACACCGCACAGGGGCGCGGCGGGAAGGGCGTGCTGACGATCCAGTACGACCCGAAGCGTGGCAGCCTGGTCGGCGCCGTCATCGTCGACGATGATGACGAGTTGTACGCGATCACATCGGGAGGCGGTGTCATCCGCACGGCCGCGAAGCAGGTTCGTAAGGCCGGCCGACAGACCAAGGGAGTGCGGTTGATGAATCTCGGGGAGGGTGACACGCTGCTCGAAATAGCACGTAATGCCGACGAGCCCGACGAGGTGGCGCAGAACGGCGCCGACCCAGCCAAGGAGTCCAAGTGAGCACTCCGAACCACCCGAACGACGCTGCTCGTCTTTCCGGTGAGGACGTGACCCCTCGGGGGCAGTCATCCGAGGCGGGGGCTGTAGGGCAGCAGCCGACGGAGGCAATCCACAACGTGCCCGGCCAGGCTCAGGAAAAGGGCCCCGGTCAGCCGCCGTGGAAGCAGGAACCGCAAACGAACCTGCAGCGGCCCGGTACGGCGCCGGTGGTAGGTCGTCCTGCGTCCGGCGGCAACGGTGTCCCGAGCCGCGGCCGGACTCCGAGCGAGGTCGAGCGGGCGGCGCAGAAGCAGGTCAATCGCACGAAGGCCGCGGTCATCGACGGGCCGACGCGCAACCTGGCTCGCCCGCAGCTGAACAAGGACATGCCGGATCTGTCGGCGGCGCGGCATCCCGGGTCCGTTGACCCGGACCTGCCGATGTACACGCCGGCTCGTGGTTCCGCGTCTGTTGCCGCAGCGGCAACCCCTGATCCGCTGCGCGCGACCGTTCAACTGCGCCGCATCGACCCGTGGACGACACTGCAAGTGTCGTTGGTCATATCTGCCGCGCTGTTCCTGGTGTGGATGGTCGCGGTCGGTCTGCTCTACGGCGTCCTCGACGGGATGGGCGTCTGGGAGCGGCTCAACAACGCGTTCACCGACATCGTCTCCGACGGGTCGTCTGACGGGCTGATTTCCGCAGGTCAGGTCTTCGGCTATGCCGCGGTCATCGGGCTGATCAATGCGGTGCTGCTGACGGCGCTCGCCACGATCGGATCGTTCATCTACAACCAGTGCACGGACCTGGTCGGCGGGATCCAGGTAACCCTCGCTGATCCGGACTAGCCATCCCAGAAGTACCGCCCGGGGCCGTTTTGGTTCTTCGCGCCCCGGTGCGGTAATCTTCTGCCTCGGTTCAGGGTGGTGAAAATGCCACCGGAACTGGTACGGGCCTATAGCTCAGGCGGTTAGAGCGCTTCGCTGATAACGAAGAGGTCGGAGGTTCAAGTCCTCCTAGGCCCACTCCCCGGCAGTCCCACGTAGGGTGGATGACATGAAAATTGTCCTCACTCTGGGTGCCGCGGTAGTCGTGCTTATCGGACTCATCAAGCTGCGCTCGCAGCAGGGAAAGTCCGATGTCTGGCACGATGCCACGACCGGCTGATCGCACTGGATCATTGGTCAAGGGGCCTTAGCTCAATTGGCAGAGCACTGCCTTTGCAAGGCAGGGGTTAGGGGTTCGATTCCCCTAGGCTCCACCCACTCGCATGTTCGGCCGTTCGGCCATTGAAATCTCGTTCGAATTCTCTGGGCATAGCCCCTTTGCGGTGCTAGCCTCCCCTCGAGGGAGGATATATGAAACCCAAGGTAACAGTAAGTTTGCCCCAGCACGAGGCGGTCATCGTCGGTGCCGGCTTCGGCGGCATGGGTGCCGCGATCGCACTGAAGCGCTTGGGAATCGATGACATCGTCATCGTTGAGCGTGAAGACGATCTCGGCGGCACCTGGCACGTCAACCGCTATCCCGGGCTCGCTGTGGATATCTCGTCCCTGACCTACTCGTACTCGTTCGAACCCAATCCGTACTGGTCGAGGCTGTTTGCGCGCGGCGATGAGCTCAAGCGCTACGCGGACCACGTCGCCGAGACCTACGACCTGCGCCGGCACATGCGGTTCTCCACGTCCGTACAAGGCGCGCGTTGGGACGAGGAAGCACAACACTGGGTGGTGGCGCTGGACAAGGGCGAGCCTGTTGCCGCACGTTTCCTGCTCACCGCCACCGGTTTCTTGTCGCAGCCGCACACGCCGGACATCCCGGGTATCGACACGTTCGCCGGAAAGATCATCCATACCGCGGACTGGGACGACTCGTTCGACCTGCACGGCCACCGTGCCGCGATGATCGGGACGGGTGCCACCGCAGTGCAACTCGTGCCCGAAGTAGCGCGCCAGGTGGACGAGTTGACCGTCTTCCAGCGCACACCGATCTACGTGGTGCCGAAGGTCGACACGCCCATTCCCGGTGTGGTGCAGGAGCTGTTCGCGCGGGTGCCGCTCACCCAGCAGGTCGCGCGGCTCGCGAACACGGCCATGCTCGAGGCGATGATGGTGACCAGCGTGCTGCACTTCCGGCAGGCGAAGGTGTTCAACCACGCCGCCGCGTTGCTTGCAAAAGCACATCTGCGCGCACAGGTTCGCGATCCCAAGCTGCGCGAGAAGCTCACCCCGGACTACGACTTCGGCTGCAAGCGGCCGACGTTCTCCAACGAGTACTTCCGCACCTTCAACGCACCGCACGTCCATCTCGAGACCGAGCGGATCGAGCGGATCGAGCCGGACGCGATCGTCACCGCCGATGGTGGTCGCACGGAGATCGACACCTTGATCCTGGCCACCGGGTTCAACCTGTGGGACGTGAACTTCCCGGCGATCGAGGTGATCGGGCGGGACGGTCGCAACCTAGGAAAGTGGTGGCGCGACAATCGGTTCCAGGCCTATGAGGGTGTTGCAGTGCCGCACTTCCCGAACTTCCTGACACTGGCAAGCCCGTACTCGTACAGCGGGCTGTCGTACTTCACCACGATCGAATCGCAGATGCGCCACATCCGGCGGCTGCTCAAGGAGCTGAGCCGCCGTGGTGCGAGCACGTTCGAGGTGACCGAGGAGGCCAACGCGGAGTTCCTGGATCGGATGACCGAGCGCCTCGGCGACTCGGTGTTCCACCTCGGCTCGTGTGCCACCTCGAACAGCTACTACTTCAACCCGCACGGCGAGGCGGTGATCCTGCGGCCGACGTCGACGATCAATGCATTCCGCGAGGCGAACAACTTCCCGCTCGACGACTACGCGTACGCCTAGCTCGCGATTGGTGCGTGCTGACTCAGGACGTCGCCCGGATCGTTTCCCGTGAAACCATTCGCGGCACAGTCGATCGATCCGCTCAGGCGCGGGCGAGCAAAGCGTCGAGGGCGGCGAAGGATTCGTTCATCCCGCCTTCCATCCCGGACTGGATCATGCCGTCGCGTTCTTCCTTCGTGAAGAACACGTCGTCGAGGACGACCTTCGTCCGGCCATCGCCGAGGTCGACAAACTTCGCGGATTCGATGCACGGGTGGCCGGGCATGCCGTCCCATTCGAAGGTCTGCTCGTAGGAGTAGTCCTTGGCGGCGATATCGCGGAAGCGGCCCTCGAAACCGTCGATGCCATCCTTGTGATGCTCGACGAAGCGCCAGTGCCCGCCGCGCTCGAACTCCCACTTCTCGACATCGAGCTTGTTGCCGCGGCCCCACCATTGCGCCAGCAGTTCGGACTCGGTGTAGGCGGCCCAGACGCGGTCGCGGGAGGCGTTGAATACGCGTTCGACGTGGATGTCCCGTTCGCCGGGCGTGGTCATCTGATACTCGTCGTTCTTCTGCGAGGTCATCGATCCTGCTCCGTTCGCTCGAGGAATTGTTCGAGACGATCCAGCCGTTCCTTCACCACCGTGCGGTAGTCGAGGAGCCAGGCGGCCTCCCGATCGAGCGGGTTGTCCCCGAGGCGGCAGTACCGCACCCGGCCCCGCTTTTCGGTGATGACCATGCCGGCGTCCTCCAACAGCGCCACGTGCTTCTTCATGCCGGTGAGGGTCATGTCGAAACGCTCGGCGAGCTCGGTGATCGACGCCGGTCCCCGCCGCAGCTGCTCGAGGATTCCCCGCCTTGTGGGGTCGGCGAGTGCTGCGAAGGAGGTGTCGAGACCCAAATACTGAACCATCCAGTTCAGTATTGCGCGATCCCGAGGGGATGTCAACCAACCGACGCTGGCAGACTTGACGTTTCGTGCGCGGGGGGAAGCTCACGAGGGGAGCAAGGAGATGCAAAGGGCGATCGCCGCTGCCTTTTTGGCGGTGCTGACGACCGCGGTGACCGGGTGTGGAGCGGCCGACCGGGAGGTGCAGGCGAATTTCGTATCCGCTGCCGACCCGTCGGTGACATCTGTTGTGCCGCAAAGCGTTACGAAGACAACGGTGCTACGTCCCGTCGATGCCGGCGGTCATCCGGCCAAGGGGTGGTCCGTCGAGCACAAAGCATCCGCGCCGCCGATCGACTGCTCGCGTCCAGAGCCGTCGCCGAGCGCGCGGAGCAACGACGTTTTGCTCTGTCCGCCGAACACCGCCATCGCCGACGCATGCTTCGCATCGGCAGACGCTGGGCGCGCCTTGTGCCTGGTGGATCCGTTCTCCAACACGGTCGTCGAGTACACGACGACGGGTCAATTCGCGCAGGTCGGCGCACTGACCGACCCGCGGCCGATCGCCTTGATTCTGGAGAACGGCGATCGGTGCCGGCTGCGCGTCGGGGGTACGTCACCCGCACCGCAGGTCGAACCCGGCTACGTCGTCTACTACAGCTGCGCCGCAAGTGAAACTGCCGCGATCTGGGGTGAGCGATCCGACGACGGGATCAATCAATCCCTCGCGACGTGGACCGTCGATTACGGCAACGACTCGGGCGCACTGACCCAGCAGGCTGTGGTCGAGGCGTTCTACACCGGGCGCGCGGACTAGTTCGAGCGCAGGTCAGCTGTCCTGTCGGACACTGATGCGAACATATGTTCGTGTCGGACAGCGGTCAGTCGGATAAAAGCAGGGGTGAGTCGGGCAAACGCGGCCGCGATCGTATCCGGACGCGTGCCGAGGCGACCATCCTGCACGCCGACCTGGATTCGTTCTACGCCTCCGTCGAGCAACGTGACGATCCGAGCCTGCGCGGTCGCCCGGTGATCGTTGGTGGCGGCGTTGTGCTCGCGGCGAGTTACGAGGCGAAGGCGTACGGGGTGCGGACGCCGATGGGTGGCCGGCAGGCGTTGGAGTTGTGCCCGCAGGCGATCGTCGTAAGGCCGCGCATGGCCGCCTACTCGGAGGCGAGCAAGGCGGTCTTCGAGGTCTTCTCGCAGACCACGCCGATCGTCGAGGGCATCTCGATCGACGAGGCCTTTCTCGACGTCGGCGGCCTGCGCAAGATTGCCGGCCCGCCGATCGACATCGCGCGCAAGCTCCGCGACGACGTACGCGATCAGGTAGGACTGCCGATCACGGTCGGCGTCGCGTGCTCGAAATTCGTAGCGAAGGTCGCCAGCGCTGTTGCGAAACCGGATGGACTACTGGAGGTTCCGGCCGGTGGCGAGCTGGACTTTCTGCATCCGTTGCCGGTGGAACGTCTGTGGGGCGTTGGTGTGGTGACGTCAGCGAAACTGCGCGATCACGGCATCACCACCGTCGGCCAGCTGGCGCATGTCGGCGAGCGCGGCCTGGTCTCCATCCTCGGGCGGGGATCGGCGCGGCATCTGTACGCGTTGGCCTGGGCGCAGGATCCGCGTCGAGTGGAGACGGGGAAGCGCCGCCGGTCGATCGGTTCGCAGCGGGCGCTCGGCCGCCGTCACCGTGCGGATGACGAACTCGAGGCGATGATCGCCGGTATCGCCGACCGGCTGGGCAAACGCATACGCGCGGCCGAGCGGGTCTGCCGAACAGTGGTGCTGCGGCTTCGATTCGACGATTTCGGTCGTGCGACGCGGTCACACACCCTGGCCGAACCCACCGCCAATACGCAGACGATCCTCACCGCGGCACGGCGTTTGCTCGAGGACGCGCTGCCGATGATTCACGAACGTGGCTGCACTCTGGTCGGGCTGACCCTCACCAACCTCGACGACGACGGCGCGGTGCAACTCGTGCTGCCGTTCGACCCGTACGCCGGTGGTTCGCTCGACACCACGCTCGACAGCCTGCGCGATCGGTTCGGCAGTACCGTGGTCACCCGGGCCGTGCTGCTGGGTCGGGACCAGGGCATCAGTGTGCCGCTGCTACCGGATTGACCGGCGGCAGCGGCACAGGGCTCAGGACTGCATCTGCGCTGTTACGACGCCGTCTGCGCGGTGAGGCCGCCGAGCCCGATGACGTACTCCTGCGTCTCCTCGTCGAAATTGATGTAGTACGTCTGCGGGTAGAGCCCGGACTTCTGGTAAGACTCGGGTTGCTTGATCTGTTCGTTCACCGTCGGCTTGGTGAGCAGGTAGTCGCGGGTGATCATCGGCTCGATGAAGGTGTTCTCCCCGTTCCACGCACCGGTCAGCAGAACCTCAGTGAAGTCGTACGGCTGGCCGGGCACGATCGGTTCGGTGCTATCCACGTAATGCGCCCCCATCGCGGGCACGACCCCGTTGGGCACCGGTACATAGTCCTGCGCAACATATTGCGGGGCAGGAAGATTCGCGGCCTGTGCCGCGAACTCCGGGTTGGCCGGGTTGATTTCCGTTAGTGACGCCATATCGGTCAGATAGAAGTGGATGTCGAAATGCGGCTTGTCGAATACCCCGGGTGGCTCATGGCCCTGCGCGTTCCAGTCGACCATGACGTGATCGAATACGGTCTCCGAAGCTTGGTCCGGGAAGTCGACCATGTGCATCACGCCGGGCGGTGGGGACAGGGGATCGGTGATCACCTCGGTGGTCAGGCCATTCAATGCATCGGCGGACATCCGGACACCGACATCGGTGGCATTGCCGTCGGCATCGACGATGGTGAATGCCTTGACAGTCCCGTCGCCCAGGTCCGCGGAAGGACCGAAGTACGTTTCGGGCTCGTTGTTGTCGTCGCTACTACAGGCGAGAGGGAGAGTCAGTGCCGCGGCAGCGGCCAGCACCAACCCTGCGGTACGGCGGGAAGTGGGAGAACGCATCGGGGAGTCACCTCTGAAGGGGAGGACGCTGGGCACCGGTGATGAAAATGTCGCGCCCATGCGGCCGTGCGGCCGCATGGTGCCGGCCGCACTGCTGCGCCCGACCCGTAACAACGTGAAGCCCACACGATCCCCGAGTCGGACGAGCTTCGTCACAGCAAATCTGTGACCCGCCCATAATGCGCGTTTCAGGCGCTTCAGTTGGGCTTATTGCGTGGATTTGTTTGCCGACAATTCGCCGCTCGCGGGCGCGGACGGAATGGCTGTGCTGCTTCGCATTCGTCCAAGAAGTTGTCAGACCACGAGCGGAGGATGGATGTCGAAAACTAGTGGCTGTATTCGACGTTTCGATAGAAGGTTGAGACAGGGAGAAAGCGGCGAAAGGGACATCCGAAACGCGGACACTCGTTGACCGCAATACCGGGCAGGCTCGTCACCGAAGACTCCGAAAGCGAACGAATCCCCCCACGGGAGGAAATGGCATGACCGACGCAATCTTTGCCGAAGGCCTGGTCAAGCGGTACGGAAAAGTGACAGCGCTCGATGGGATCGACCTCGCCGTCCCGGAAGGGTCGGTGCTGGCGATGCTGGGACCGAATGGGGCAGGGAAGACCACCACGGTCCGCGTGCTGACCACGCTCCTGGTTCCCGATTCCGGGCGCGCCACCGTCGCCGGTATCGACGTTCTCGCCGAGCCGCGCCAATTGCGCGAACGAATCGGCGCATCCGGGCAGTACGCCGCGGTCGACGAGTACCTGACCGGTTTCGAGAATCTCGAAATGGTGGGACGCCTGTACCACCTTGGCACCAAACGAAGTAAGGCTCGCGCGCGCGAACTCCTCGAGCGGTTCGATCTGGCCGAGGCCGGCGATCGGCCGGTCAAGGGTTACTCCGGCGGTATGCGCCGCCGCCTTGACCTCGCCGGCGCGCTCGTCGCCAACCCGCGCGTGCTCTTCCTCGACGAACCAACCACTGGACTCGACCCGCGTGCGCGGCTCGACCTGTGGGACGTGATTTCCGAGTTGGTCGCGGGCGGCACCACATTGCTCCTCACCACGCAGTACATGGAGGAGGCCGACCGCTTGGCCGACTCGATCGTGGTGATCGACCGCGGCACGATCATCGAACGCGGCACCGCCGATGAGTTGAAGGACCGCGTCGGCGGCGAGCGCATCGAACTCGTCGTCGCCGATCAGGCCGAGTTGCAGACAGCGCGGCAGGCCCTCGAGCGGTTGTCCTGCGGTGACATTCACGCCGACCCGGGCACGCGCAGGCTCACCGTTCCGATCAGCGGAGGCTCGTCGTCGCTGGTGGACGCGATCGCACTGCTCAACGACCGCGGCATCAAACTGCACGACGTCGGCCTGCGCCGGCCCACTCTCGATGACGTATTCCTCGCGCTCACCGGCCACAGCACCGAAGAAGCAGACGAGGACTCCGAGCAGGGCGATCGCGGCACCGGCCGTAAGGCAGTCGCCGATCGTAAAGAAAGGGAGCTTTCCCGATGAACGCCGTAATGATGGCCGCGACCGACGGCACCACGATCGCCAAACGGAACCTCATCAAGATCAAGCGCGTGCCCGACCTCATCGTCTTCACGTTGCTCTCGCCGGTGATGTTCGTCCTGCTGTTCGCCTACATCTTCGGCAGTGCGATCGAGATCCCCGGGATGTCGTATCGCGAGTTCCTGATCGCCGGAATCTTTGTGCAGACCGTCGTATTCGGCGCCAGCTGGACCGGGCTCGGGCTGGCCGAGGACATGCAGAAAGGCATCATCGACCGGTTCCGCTCCCTGCCGATGGCGTCGTCCGCGGTGCTCACCGGCCGGACGGCGAGTGACGTGCTGATCAACATCATCAGCCTCGTGGTCATGTCGATAACCGGCCTGCTCGTCGGCTGGCGGATCCGATCGTCCCTGCTCGAGGCGCTGGCCGGCTTCGCGCTGCTGCTCTTCTTCGCCTATGCGCTGTCCTGGGTGATGGCCGTTGTGGGCCTGTGGATCCGCACGCCGGAGGTGTACAACAACGCGAGCTTCATGGTGATCTTCCCGCTCACCTTCGTCGCAAACACCTTCGTCGACACCAGCCAGCTGCCCCCCGCCCTGCAGACCATCGCGAACTGGAACCCCATATCGGCCGTCACCCAGGCCACCCGAGAATTGATGGGAAACACCAGCCCGTCGATGCCGGTTCCGGACGCCTGGCCTATGCAGAACGCGATCCTCGCGTCACTGATCTGGACGGTGCTCATCCTCATCGTCTTCGTGCCCTTGGCGATCAACCGCTACAAGAAGGCAGTGAGCCGCTGAGGAATTCGCGCACGACCCCGTCTGCCACGTTGTGGACGGGGTCGTCGTCGGGGGTGGAATCGGGCGTTTCCACCTCCGGAACTACGCTTGCGGCAACCTGAGGCGAGGAGATCACCGATGGATCGCACGGCGACGGACGCCGCAACAACTAGCGGCGAGACCCCGCCTCGGCCGCGGCGCGGATGGCCGGTGTTCACGGCGGTCGCCTTCGCGATCGTGGTGTTTTTCCTCGGCGGCTTCGGTGGTTCGTTCCAGGCCAAACTGTCGGAGGTCTCCAAGAACGACAACGCGGCGTTCCTGCCCGGCTCGGCTGAATCGACCCTGGCCAGCAAAGAGGCCGACAAGTTCCTGACGATCCGGAACGTGCCGGGATTTGTTGTCTTCAACCGTGATTCGGGCCTGACCGAGGCGGACCGCGCCGATATCGCCGCAGCACAGGTGGCCGTCGCGAAGGTGCCTGGGGTCGATGCGCCCGGTGTGCTCGCGCCGCAGTTCTCGGAGGACAACACCACCGCCTCGGTTCTGGTGCCGCTGATCGGCAAAGCGAATGGCGTCGAGGTCACCGGCGACGAATTGCAGGCCACCGAGGACGCCGTGCTCGACGCAGCGCGACAGGCGGTCAGCCAGGACAACGGTCTCGGCGTGTACCCAGCGGGACCGGCCGGGCTGCTCTCGGCGTTCATCGAAGTCTTCAGCGCCATCGACGGGCCACTGCTGTTCGCGGCACTCGGCGTCGTGATCCTGATTCTGCTGGTGGTGTACCGCTCGCCGGTCCTGTGGATCTTCCCGTTGCTGTCCGCGGTGCTTGCCCTCGGCATCGCGTCGATGGTGGTCTACTTCCTCGCCAAGAACGAGATCATCACCCTGAATGGCCAGAGCCAGGGCATTCTCTCCGTCTTGGTGATCGGTGCCGGAACCGACTACGCGCTGCTGTTGATCGCGCGCTACCGAGAAGAGTTGCACGAGTTCGACAACCGTTTCGACGCGATGATCGCGGCGTGGAAGGGTTGCGCGTCGGCGATCGTCGCATCCGGCCTGACGGTCATGATCGGCCTCCTCTGCCTGACCTTCTCGGAGCTGAACTCCAACAAGGGCCTGGGACCGGTCTCCGCGATCGGCATCGCGTGCACCGTGATCGTGATGATGACCTTCCTTCCCGTTGCGCTCGCCGCGGTCGGGCGCTGGGTGTTCTGGCCGCGTATCCCGCGGACGGACCACATGACCGACCTGGCCACGCACGGCTACTGGGGCAAGATCGCCAACACCGTCGTGAACCGGCGTAGGCCCGCCTGGATCGGTGCCACGGCAATCCTGTTCATCGGCGCACTCGGCATGACGATGCTCGATACCAGTGGCCTCTCCTCGATGGAGAGCTTCACCAATGAGCCGGACGCCATCGTCGGCCAGAAGCTCTATGACGCCAGCTTCGATCGGGGTGCCGGTGCACCGGCGGTGATCCTTACCAACACCGACGCAGTCGACGACGTCATCCGCGTCGCACAAGAGGATCCGGGCGTCTCGAAGGCTGCGGGATCGGTGTGCATCCAGCCGGATATCGCGAAGCTCGCCGACCTGGCCAAGCAGTTCGGCGGCGCGCCGCCGGAGGGTTCGGTTTCGGGATGCCTGCCGCCACAACTACAGGTCCAGCCGATCGACGGCCGGACGATTGTCAATGCGATCCTCGTGGACCCGTACGACTCGGCCGAGGCGGTCGAGACGATCAAGCGACTGCGCGGGGAACTGCACGCGATCCCGAATGCGGATGTGCTCGTCGGCGGTAGCACCGCCGAGACGGTCGACGTGCAGGCTGCGGCTATCCACGACCGCAACCTGATCATCCCGATCGTGCTCGCCGTGATCTTCATCGTGCTCGCGGTGCTGCTCCGCGCGCTGGTCGCGCCGGTCCTGCTCATTGCGTCCGTCGTGTTGTCGTTCGTCGCGGCGCTGGGCGTGAGCGCGTTCTTCTTCGAGCACGTATTCGGGTTCGCCGGATCAGACCAATCGTTCCCGCTCTTCGCGTTCGTCTTCCTCGTCGCGCTCGGGATCGACTACAACATCTTCTTGATGACTCGCGTGCGTGAAGAGACGTTCGAGTACGGCACTCGCGATGGCATTCGTCGCGGTCTCGCGGTGACCGGCGGTGTCATCACCTCCGCCGGTGTCGTGCTCGCGGCCACCTTCGCGGTGCTCGGCACGCTGCCGCTGGTGTTCCTTGCCGAGGTTGGCTTCGCGGTCGCCTTCGGCGTGCTCCTCGACACCATCATCGTGCGGAGTGTGCTGGTGCCGGCCCTGGGTGCGGACATCGGCAAGTTCATCTGGTGGCCGTCGAAGCTCGCTTCGGGCAAGGACTGACACAGGCGCTGCCGCGCACGCCCTGCGCGGCGGCGTTAGAGCCGGACCAGCATCAGCAACATCGGCAGCGCGAGCAGGCCTACCGAAACCGCCAGCGATAGCCCGACCGCCCAACTCGGCAGCGGTTCCGGCGGGTTTTCGAGCCGAGCACAGCGGGACGCGACCGCTGGAGTCGGCGGTTGCGGGCTGACCCCGGTGGGGTGCTCAACCGGGCCTCCGCCGGTGGCAGCGAGCGCGCCGTCCGGAGCGTGAGTCCCGTGTGCGCCGAAGCGCCGCAGTGCGCGCGACAACTCGCGCCGACCGCATTCGCGTGCGGCGGACTCATCCGCGCACATCTCCACCAGCAGCATCACCTCGGCGCGAATCGCACAGCCCAGCCGTGACCCCCCGAGCGTGCGGGATGCCGCCACCATCGGTAGCAGCGCCAGGTCGTGCCGCTCACGAGCATGGGCGCGCTCGTGCGCCAGTACCGACCGCAATTCGGGTTTGCGCAATGTCTCGATCGCTCCAGAGCTCACCACCACCCGGGACGGCCAGCCCGGCACGCAGTAGGCGGCCAGCGCCGGATGCTCGACCACCTCAACGCCGTCCACCTCATCGTCGTGGGTGCCGACGAGTGCGAGGAGCGAACGCACGCGCATACGCCGCCGGGTGGTCTGCCAGGCGAGCGCGACAACGGTGAAAACGATCCAGCAGGCCAGCGCCGCGGCCGCGCCGATCGCAAGCCAGCGCAATGGGTGCAGGTCGGTTGAGCCGACTCGCCAGATCGAACCGAGCGCCGGGGCAGGCGCACCGAGATCCGGGGACAGTCCGACCGCGAGTAGCAGCCCGACGAGGCCGAGCCCGAACGAGACCACCGCCGATTGCCACAACAACACCGAGACGTGCGGGCTGCGGTACTGCCAGGACCGGACGAACAGCGCCGCCATGGTGGCGATCGCCGCCACCACGACCGCAATGTTCTCGGCCGCGTGAATCATCGCTCGTGCAACGCTGCACGGAACGGGCAGGACATGACTCCATGGTGCCCGAGAAATCGCGGACCTGGCCCGCGAAAATGTGGATCGAGAGGTTAGGCGCGCCGAACTATCGCGGCGTCAGTTGAGCGAAGGGTTCCGGCCGGCCGGTCGTGCTGCAGTGGGCACGGAACCATTGGTGCTCACATCGCGTACCGACGGTGGCGCTGCCGCCGGCTCCGGCAGTTCGTTCTGGCTGCGCAGCCATCGGAATGCGAATCCGCCCACGGCCAGCGCAGCGACAACGACACCGCCGAGGATGAGTCGATTGCGCGTGGTGTGGTTTGCGCCCGATCCGGTGGCGACCACCGGAGCCGCGGCCGCGCGGCCAACCTTGGCGGCGGTGCGGCGATTACCGGCGGCGACTGCCTTGTCGATTCCGGACTTCCCCAGTGCTACTGCATCGCGGGTCGCGAGCAGCGCGAGGATTCCCGTCGCCTTGCCAAGATCGGCTGCGCCGGAGCCGACTTTGCCCAGCGCGCTCGAGTAGGTCAGCGCCGACTTGGGCACTTCGAGTGTTTCGACTGCTGTGGTCTTGACGTTCCTGCGCCCCATGTCCCCACCATTCCATAGATCGACGGCCCTTTACGTGATCCGGCTGTTGGCGGGCCGACTTCGACTCGGTTGATACCGCCGACTGCCGGATCGCGCGCAAGCGGGCGCGATGCGAGTGGCACGATAAGGGCGTGACTTCCCCTAACAAGACCGCTACGGCAACGCTGCACACCAACCATGGCGACATCGAGATCGCCCTGTTCGGCAACCACGCGCCGAAGACTGTCGCGAATTTCGTCGGCCTCGCCGATGGCTCGCAGGACTACACCACCCAGAACGCGCAGGGCACCGGCGATGGACCGTTCTACGACGGTGCGGTGTTCCACCGCGTCATCTCGGGCTTCATGATCCAGGGCGGCGACCCGACCGGAACCGGCGCCGGTGGCCCGGGTTACCAGTTCGGCGACGAGTTCCACCCCGAGCTGCAGTTCGACCGTCCGTACCTGCTCGCCATGGCGAACGCGGGACCGGGCACCAACGGTTCGCAGTTCTTCATCACCGTCGGCCCGACGCCGCACCTGAACCGCCGGCACACGATCTTCGGTGAGGTCGTCAACCCGGCTTCGCAGCAGGTTGTCGACGCGATCGCGAACACCTCCGTCGACTTCCGCGACCGGCCGAAGGACGACGTGGTGATCAACAGCATCACGATTTCCTGAAACAACTCGCGTGAACCAACCAGGCGGATACCCGAATCCACACGGTTCGCAGCCATTGCCTGGTTGCGTCCGGCACCCGGATCGCCCCACCGGACTGACCTGTGTCCGGTGTGGGCGACCGGCATGCCCGGAGTGCCTGCGTGAGGCGGCGGTCGGGTACCAGTGTGTCGACTGTGTTCGTGCCGGTGCGGCGACCGTCCGCGCTCCGCGCACCGTCGCCGGTGCCACGATGTCGACCGGTTTCACACCCGTCGTCACCTACGCGCTCATCGCGATCAACGTCGTGGTCTACGCGATCACCGTCCTTCAGTCCGGCAGCGTCATCGAAAACGACCGTGGGTCGCAGCTGTTCCGCGACTGGGCGCTGTGGCCGCCCGCGGTGGCCGACGGCCAACTGTTCCGGCTTATCGGCAGTGGATTCCTGCATTACGGCGCGCTGCACCTCGCGGTGAACATGTTCGCGCTGTGGATCGTGGGGCGCGATATCGAGCGCGTGCTCGGCCGCTCCCGGTACACCCTCGTCTACTTCGTGAGCCTGCTCGGTGGCTCCGCGGCGGTCATGGCGCTCGAACTGAATGCCGTCACTGCGGGCGCCTCCGGCGCAATCTTCGGTCTGTTCGGTGCGCTCGGGATCATTCTTTTGCGGCTGCGCCAGAATCCCGGCCCGATCATCGCGATCATCGTGATCAACGTCGTCATCAGCGTGGCCACCCCGGGCATATCGCTGTGGGGCCACCTCGGCGGTCTCGCCGCTGGTACCGCGGCCGCAGTGGCATTGCTTTTCGTACCGGGCTGGCTTCGCCCCAGCGGTACGCCTGCCGCGCAGCGTGTGATCGGCTGGTCGGCGCTGGCCGCGGTCGGACTGATCGCCTTGGTT
>NZ_LRRB01000324.1 GCF_001646865.1 Aldersonia kunmingensis
CGCAACGGGGGCACCCAGATCGGTGTCGCCGTCCTTGAACTGCACGGTGCCACCGGCCTCAGCCGGAGCCACGTTCGCGGTCAGGTCCACCGACACGCCCGTGTTCGCGGTCGCCGGCGCGGCCAGCGTCGTGGTGGTGGCCACGTCAGCGTCGGTCACGTTGACCACACTCGCCGCCGAGGTCGAGGTGATGAACCCGGTACCGCCGCTGTACACCGCGGTGATGCTGTGCGCACCCGACGTGGTGAACGTGTGCGGCAGAGTCGCCACACCCGCGGTCACCGGCACCGGGGTACCGATGTCGGTCGCGCCGTCCTTGAACTGGACGGTGCCGCCGGCCTGGTTGGGGTCGACGTTGGCGGTCAGGTCCACGGACACGCCCGTGGTCGCCGTCGCCGGCGCGGTCAGCGTCGTGGTGGTGGCAACGTCAGCCGCGACCACGTTGACGGTGGCCAGGGGGCCACCGCCCGCGTTCAGCGGGCCATTCTTGGTGTCCGAGGGGACGCAGCGGGTGGGTGCCCACTGGGTGCCGAGGAGGCTGGCCTTGGCGAGCAGGGTGTACCAGTTCTCGTTGTTGTTGTACAAGGCGGCATTGCCGGCGGTCCGCACCTTCGGCTGGATGACGCCGGGGGCTCCGGCCACGACCGTGATGTCGACGGCGGGCAGCTGGAACCAGCTGTCGCCAGCCGTATTGGGGGTGCCGTTGAGGTTCAACTTGGTCTTCGGCGCGACGATGCCGCCCTCGGAGTTGGTGCTGTTTTGCGCACCGTTTGCGATCACCGCGTTGTTTCCGGACAGGCGGATGATCGTACCGTTCGCATCGGCGGCGCCGGCGGTGTTGACGCGCAGCACGTTGGGGGCGACGCCAGACAAGTTAAAGCTGGTGCCGGGCACGACCGCGGCGCTGACGAAGGTGGAGTTCGCCGGGATCGCGTAGTCGGCCTTCAGGCGCGTGATGTTCGTCGTGGTGGCGCCCGAGTCCTTGTCCGGGTAGGCCGACGCCAGGTTCTGAACCCGGTAGGTGAAGGTCTGCCCTGCGTTGACCTGCGCCGGCGCGTCGACACTGACCGAGTACGCCGTCGGCTTGTCCACGTTGCCGATGATCGACGTGGCCGCGCAGAAGTCGGTAAACGGCACGACGGTGACAACAGCGGAGGCGGGGCTGCCAGTCAAGGCAAGCCCCGCGGCTACAGCGACGGCCCCGGTGCATGCCACCGTCCGTCGAATTACTGGTCGATTCATAGGGAGAGGGTCTTTCGTCAGGGGTTCGCCGATGTCGGGCTTTTGACCAACATCGGCGGCGCGGGGGGGCGCGCCGGAAACTTAACAGGATCGTAACGAGGATCACAAGACCTTCTTAAAGACGAATGATTCACATTCGCGAAGTGCCACATAGGTCTTCGCCGATCGAGAGAACGTGTTACAGAAATGAATCGGCGAGCGACCCATACGCAGCGCCGATACTCGCAGTAACACGTATCCACACCCATTTCCGACGGGGTGAACGTGTTACAGAAAACGAGTCGGCGAGCGACATAGCACTTCGCGATCGCGACACGCTGCACACTGGTTCCGGATCCGTCGGCCGCATCAACCGGCGCCCAGGGACTCATCGGAGCCGATGGCTGGTAGCGGATTTCCTATCCGTAGAGTATAATGCGCGCTCGGTTGCGAGCCGCGCCCGTACCGCCGCAAGCCGGCGTTCGCACAAGAACGAAATACTCCGCGAGACCGAAGAATCGACGGGCACCGCCTGGCACTGGCTCAACCCCCGCCCGAATTACTAAGCATCACAACGAGATGCAGTCGACGCCGGGAACCGCCCGTAGCGGAAGCGTCCGCACAGCGGGGCTACGCCCGGTTAACGTGGCGATACGGCAAACGCCACAGGAAAGCGCGCACGCGCCACCGCCCTACACAAGTTGAAGCGGATCTCCACCGGAATCTGTCGCGAAACAACGTCTACGAATCCCACCGGCGGCCAACACCCATGGCTTCTCGTTCGAACGACGTTCCTCATTGGCGTCAGGGGTGGTGCACACGGACACCTTGGGCGCAGTAGGCGGTCCCTCGCTGACAGTGCGGTACGGCCTCACCAAGGACATCCACACCTACAACGTCGCGAAGATCAACTCGCACGAGATCGTCGCGATGTGGCACGACGCCAAAACGCGACGAAACTATCGGACAGCGTCGGCTACATATTCCGTGGTCCCGGTTGGCGGCCTCAACCGACCTTGGAAACCCTCAGCAGTCGCATTCTTCGAACTGACGCTAGAAGATTGCGACCCGCGACATACGCCGCGCCCTAAACGTTAAACCTGAACTCCACCACGTCGCCGTCCTGCATGACGTACTCCTTGCCCTCCATCCGGACCTTGCCGGCGGCCTTGGCCGCATTCATCGACCCCGCCGCGACGAGGTCGGCGTAGGAAACGACCTCGGCCTTGATAAAGCCGCGCTCGAAGTCGGTGTGGATGACGCCGGCCGCCTTGGGTGCGGTGTCACCCTTATGGATGGTCCAAGCGCGTGCTTCCTTCGGTCCGGCCGTCAGGTAGGTCTGCAGGCCGAGGGTGTGGAACCCGGTGCGGGCGAGGGCGTGCAGACCCGGCTCGGTCTGCCCGATCGAGTCGAGCATCTCCTGCCGGTCCTCCTCGTCCAGCTCGAGCAGTTCCTGCTCGACCTTGGCATCGAGGAAGACCGAATCGGCGGGAGCGACGGAGGCCCGCAGCTCCGCGACCTTCGCCTCATCGGTCAACACCGCCTCGTCTGCGTTGAACACATAAAGGAACGGTTTGGTCGTCAGCAGGTGCAGCTCACGCAGCAGCCCGAAATCCAGCTGGTCCTTCACGCTGAACAGGGTCGTACCCGCTTCGAGGAAAACCTGAGCCTTGACGGCTTCCTCGTGCTGGGGCTTGAGTTCCTTGTTCTTCTTCGCTTCCTTCTCGAGCCGCGGCAGCGCCTTCTCGAGAGTCTGCATATCGGCGATGACCAGCTCGGTCTCGATGATCTCGATGTCCGACGCCGGGTCGACGCGGCCGTCAACGTGCACAACGTCGTCGTCGGAGAACACCCGGACCACCTGGCAGATCGCGTCGGCCTCGCGGATGTTCGCGAGGAACTTGTTGCCCAAGCCCGCGCCCTCCGAGGCACCCTTGACGATGCCGGCGATGTCGACGAACGACACCGTCGCAGGGAGGATCCGCTCGGAACCGAAAATTTTGGCCAGCTCCTCCAGCCGTGGATCCGGCAGCTCCACCAGGCCGACGTTGGGCTCGATCGTCGCGAACGGATAGTTCGCGGCGAGCACGTCGTTGTTGGTCAGGGCGTTGAAAAGGGTGGACTTGCCGACGTTGGGCAGGCCGACGATCCCGAGGGTAAGGCTCACGGTATTCGGATTCTACGGGCACGCGAATCCTCCACCCACCACGATGGTCGTTATGGCGGATTGGGACGGCACGGCGTACGGCGATATCAGCGAACTTCAGCGCGCGATGGCGGCCGAGTCGCTATCGCTCGTGAGCCTCAACGGGAACGAACAGGTGCTCGACGTCGGCTGCGGCGACGGCTATGTGACCGCCCAGATCGCGGACCTGCTGCCGGAGGGTTCGATCCTCGGAATCGACCCAAGCCCGCGGATGATCACCGCCGCGCGGGCACGCTCCGCGCCTCCGGACCAGGGGCTACGGTTCGAGACGGGCGACGTCACGACGATGACCTTCGACGCCCAGTTCGATGTGGTCGTCTCGTTCAACGCGCTGCACTGGGTGCACGACCAGCCGGCGGCGTTCGGCCGTATCGCTGCAGCGTTGCGACCGGGTGGCCGGGCCCTCGTGGTGTTCGTGTGCTCCGGAGACCGCCGCACTGTCGAGCAGGTCGGCATGATCGTCGCCGAGGATCCGCGCTGGTCGACGGCGTTCAATGGATTCGAAGCGCCGTTCGAGCACCCGAATCCGGATATGTTCGACGCGATCGTCGACACCGCCGGACTGCGGGTCGTCGAGAAGAAGGTGATCGACCGCAGCTGGGATTTCGGTTCGCGCGAGGCTTTCGAGCGCTGGTGCCGGGTCGGCTTCTCGGACTGGACCGCGCGGATTCCACAGCAGGACGTGGACGATTTCATCGGGGCCGTCGTGGACGAATACGAGAAGGTCATCGGCCATCCGGGTCGGTTCGGGTTCATGCAGTTGCGGGCGTCGCTGCAACGTGCCTAGGGCATCGCCGTCTCCCCCTACGCTGAGCACGTGCGCCTACTCATTGCCAACCGCGGCGAGATCGCGCTGCGGATCATCCGCACCGCTCATGATCTCGATCTCGACACCGTCGCCGTGCACAGTGAAGACGATCTGGACAGCCCGCACGTGCGCGCCGCGACCGAGGCGATCGCACTGCCGGGCACGGGTGCTTCGGCCTATCTGAACATCGCCGCAGTCGTCGACGCGGTCAAGCGCAGTGGGGCCGATCTGGTGCACCCCGGCTACGGCTTCCTCAGCGAGAACGCAGCCTTCGCCCGCGCGGTCCGCGACGCCGGCGCGACCTTCGTCGGACCCGATCCCGAGCACCTCGAACTGTTCGGCGACAAGTCTGCGTCCCGCCGCGCCGCTATCGCCGCCGAGGTGCCAGTGCTGGCGGCCACCGATGGCCCGAGTAGCGCCGATGCGATTCGCGCGTTCTTCGCCGACCACCCCGACGGAATCATGGTCAAGGCACTCGCTGGCGGCGGTGGACGCGGGCTCCGCGCGGTGCGCGCCGCGGACGCCGTGGATGAAGCGATCCGGGCGTGCGCGGCCGAGGCGCGCGCGGCCTTCGGCAGCGACGAACTATTCGCCGAGGCACTAGTCCCCCACGCCCGCCACATCGAGGTACAGATCGCCGCCGATGCCCGCACCGTTGTGGCCCTGGGCGACCGCGACTGCAGCGTGCAGCGCCGCAATCAGAAGGTCATCGAGATCGCGCCCGCACCACAACTCGACGAGACCCTGCGGCGCGCACTGCACGACGCCGCGATTGCCGTGTGTGCCAGCACGAACTACCGCGGTCTGGCCACCGTGGAGTTCCTGGTCTCCGGTACCGGCGCGAGCGCCGCATCCGAAACCGGTTTCACGTTCCTCGAGGTGAACCCGCGGCTGCAGGTCGAACACACCGTCACAGAGGCAGTCACCGGCCTGGACCTGGTCGCGGTCGGCCTGCGCATCGCCATGGGCGAACCGCTCGACGGCATCGCCCTCGCCGGATACGAAGCCCGCGGCACCGCGATCCAGGCGAGGGTCAATATGGAGACGATGTCGGCGGACGGATCCGTTATCGCGACAACCGGCACGCTGCACGCCTTCACACCGCCCAGTGGTCCGGGCGTGCGGGTGGACACCTTCGGCCGACCGGGCCTGTCACCGAGCCCGCGGTTCGATTCGCTGCTCGCCAAGGTCATCGTGCACACCGCGAGCGATTCACTCGCCGCCGCCGCACGCAAGGCAGACACCGCGCTCGCGGAGTTTGTGATCGATGGTGTGCCAACCAATCTCGAGTTCCTGCGGGCGATCCTTCGCGACGACGAGTTCCGCGCCGGCGCTGTCGACACCGGCTACCTCGACCGCCGCGGCAAGGACTTCGTGTCCGAGGTCGCGATGCCGGCCGCGATCTCGGCAACCGAGATCGATCTCCGGCCAGGTGAATTCGCGCTGCGTGCCCCGATGGCGGGGACAGTTTTCGAGGTCGCGGATGAGGGCGCGGAACTGGCCGCGCACGAACCCATCGTCGTGCTCGAGGCCATGAAAATGCAGCATGTGCTCACCGCCGGAACCGGCGCGCGAGTGCTTCGCATCCTCGTCACCCCGGGCCATACCGTTCGGCCGGGCGCTCCATTGGCGCTGTTCACCGCTACCACTGGTGACACCGAAATCGATGCGGTGCAATCGGATCTGGACGACGTGCGGCCCGATCTCGGCGAGATACACCGACGGCACGAGGTCACGCTCGATGCCGCCCGACCCGACGCGGTCGGGCAGGTGCACGCGCGCGGCAGGCGTACCGCCCGCGAGAACATCGCGGATCTGGTGGACGAGGGCAGCCTTGTCGAGTACGGCGCGCTGGCCATCGCCGCTCAGCGTGCCCGCCGCAGCGAGGAAGACCTGATCGCCAATACCCCCGGCGACGGCATGGTCTGCGGTATCGCGACGGTCGGCGCAGACGAATTCGGCCGCGACAAAGCACAGGTCGCCGTGCTGTCCTACGACTACTCGGTGCTGGCTGGGACGCAGGGCGCACGCAACCATGCGAAGACCGATCGCATGCTCGAACTGGCGGCCCGCAAACGACTCCCGTTGGTGTTCTTCCCCGAGGGCGGCGGCGGGCGGCCCGGTGACACCGATATCCCGCCGGGCGCGTCGCTCGACGTGCCGACCTTCCGGGCCATGGCCGCGCTGCAGGGTCTGGTCCCCACGGTCGCTGTTGTCTCGGGTCGCTGCTTCGCCGGCAACGCCGCGCTGGCCGGCGTATGCGACGTGCTGATCGCCACCCGCGACGCCAATATCGGAATGGGCGGTCCGGCAATGATTTCCGGTGGCGGGCTCGGCGAGTACCGGCCCGAGGAGATCGGCCCGATCGACGTGCAGCGCAACAACGGTGTCGTGCATGTCGTGGCCGATGACGAGGCACACGCGGTCGCGGTCGCCAAGCAGTACCTGTCGTATTTCCAGGGCTCGGTTGCGGATTGGCAGGCGCCCGATCCCCGGCTGGCACGCCATGCCATTCCTGAGAACCGCCTGCGCGCCTACGACATTCGTCGTGCCATCGAGGCGATCGCGGACGTCGGCTCGGTCCTCGAACTGCGCGCCGACTACGGGGTCGGCATCGTCACCGCGCTCGTCCGTGTGGAGGGCGCGCCGATCGGTCTCGTCGCCAACAGCAGCCACCACCTCGGCGGTGCGATCGATGCCGAGGGCGCCGACAAGATGACCGATTTCGTCGCACTGTGCGAGGCATTCCGGCTACCCATCGTGTCGCTGTGCGACACACCGGGTTTCATGGTCGGCCCGGACACCGAGCGGACGGCGGCGGTACGCCGGTTCGGCCGGCTGTTCGTCACCGGCGCACGCGCCACGGTGCCGTTCGGCATGGTCATCCTGCGCAAGGCCTACGGACTCGGCGCGATGGCCATGGCCGCCGGGTCACTGCGCGCCCCCGATTTCACCATCGCCTGGCCCACCGGAGAGCTCGGGCCGATGGGCCTCGAGGGAGCGGTCCGGCTCGGGTTCCGCAAGGAACTCGCCGCTGTCGCCGACCCCGCCGAACGGGACCGACTGTTCGACAGCCTCGTCGAACAGGCCTACCACCACGGCAAGGCACTCAACGCGGCGACGAACTTCGAACTCGACGACGTTATCGATCCGGCCGACACCCGCACCTGGATCGCCAGACTGACGACGCCTAGGTAGCGCCCGGCGAGATCACGCGTAGCCCGTACATGTAAGTCGTGAGGTATTCGGCGATCATCGGCGCGCGCATTGCCTTGTCCTCCGGGATCGTGATCAGCAGTGCGTACAGGCCGACGAGGAATGACACTCCGTTGTGCATGACGTCGACGTCGGCAGGGATCTCGCCGCGTTCCTTGGCGCTCTGCAATTCCTCGACAACTGCGACAATCACCGGGTAGTTGGCCCATTCCTCCGACGGCGGCCTCGTGGTGGAAAAGTGCAGGGCCAGAAAGTCTTTGAATAGTTTGCGGCCGAGGCGCCGCTCCAGCTTCTCCAGAACCCGCACAGCCTCGGTCAACGTCGCCCGGACGTCATGCGGGCGGGCGAAGAACCGCGTCAACTCGACCGCCATACGTTCTTGCTCGCGCCGCTCGAGCTCGAGCAGAACATGTTCCTTCGTCGGAAAGTGAAAGAAGAAGGTCCCGTGCGCGACTCCCGCGGCCGCGACGATTGCCGCGGTGTCGGCTCCAGCCAAGCCGTTGCGCTTGAATTCTGCGATCGCTGCACCCATTAGGCGCTCACGCGTCTGAGTCCCTTTGGTGCGCCGCTCGGGTGTCGTCGCCTTCAGTTGCCCGTCCGTCCTCTTATTTGCCGGCACCGCGCCGGACGCCGGGCCCCATCCTACGCCAGATTACTGACTCGACTCAGTTTTCTTCTTCCCATCCGACGGATCGAGCGATATCGTGCGAGTCGAGCAAGGGTGCAGGCCGAGGACACAACTCATCGGTCCGTCATGGCTAGTAGGCAGGCTATGACTCAGCGCCCCACGTCCATAGCAACCTGACTGAAGTCAATTCTTGGAGGTGTGGAGTGCAGATCTTGGAAGAGGTCCAGGACCTGCCCAAGGCGGGCAACATCAAAGCCCAATGGGTGAGCTTGTGGACCGGCCCCGCGGTGGGCGCCGTGCTCCTCGTGGCAACGCTGGCGTTTCCGGGTTTCTGGCCACCCATGTCACCGACGATGTCGGCGGACCAAGTGGCAGCGTTCTACGCCGACCACACCGCGTGGATGCGGTTCAGCCAGGTGACCTTCAACCTGTGCGGGATCATGGTGCTGCCGTTCTTCATGGTGATCTGCGTGCAGATGAAGCGCATGAAGAGCCAGAGCCACATCTTCGCCTACTGCTACCTGACCGCATTGGTCAGTGGTGCAACGATTTTCGCGTTGTCGAACATCTTGTTCCTGGTAGCGGCGTTCCGCCCGGACCGCAGGCCCGAACTCGTCATGCTGCTCAACGATCTGGCGTGGATCGTGCTGATTGCGCCGATCGGCATGGTGGTGAGCCAGTTCCTGCTCATCGCCGTGGCCGTCTATTTCGACAACGGCCCGGATCCGGTGTTCCCGCGGTGGGTCGGCTACTACTCGTTGACCACCGCCGTCGCGATGGTTCCCGCCGCGGGCGCGGCCGTCGTGCAGACCGGCCCGCTTGCGTGGGATGGCTTCCTGTCGTTCTGGGTACGCAACGGCGCGTTTGTCCTGTTCATCATCGTCATGTTCTTCGTACTGCGCCGCACGATCATTCGGCAGGCGGTCGACGAAGGCGTGGTGGCCAGTTGAGCACCTTCACACCCGACCGGAGCGCCGAAGCGCCGGTGCAGCCGCCGGGCGGCAAGCCGGACGTCAGGTTGATGACGTGGTTCTTTCCGGCCTGGTACGGCGTCTTCGGGGTCATCATCTGCCTATTGGCGAGGGTGACACCGCCGCCGCGGCCGGATGTGAGCGATGCCGAGAAGGTCGAGTTCTTCACCGCCCACGGGCTGACCATCCAGATCGGTTTCTGCCTCCTGCTGATCCTGCTCGGCGGCGCCGCGATGACAAACGGACTCGTCGCGTATCACATGAAGCGCATGTCGGTGGGATCGGTTTTTGCCTACGGCTACATCGGCGGGATGGCCGTCGGCGCACTGCCCGGCTTTCTGCTCGTCGCGGTGTGCTTCCTGACAGCGACGTTCCGCGCCGATCGAGAGCCCGAACTGGTCGGACTGCTCTACGACCTAGGCCTGCTGTCCTACAACGGATCACTCGGCTGTTTCACCGCCGCGTACTTCGTGCTCGCGGTCGCCATCCTCTACGACAAGAACGACATCTTTCCGAAATGGTTCGCCTACGTGACGATCTGGCAGGTCATCACCGAGGTCATCGCCACCCAGATGTTCGTGTTCGAATCCGGCCCGTTCGCCTGGAACGGTTCGATCGCCTTCTGGTGGGCGGTGGTGGTGTTCTCCGTCTGGCTGTGTGCGCTGATCTTCATACTCCGGCAGGCGGCCGCGAACGAACCTGTCGACGAACCGGCACTGGACTGAGGCAATCGAAATGACGCAATCAGACGCTCTGCCCGTTCCGGCACCGACGCCGTCGGACGAGCCGGAGGCAGCTCCCCGCGCACACCTTCCCGGCGACGGAAACATGTGGGTGATGGTCCTCGGCGACCTGATCATCTTCGGCGGCTACTTCATCATCTACATGATCTACCGGAACATGTATCCGGACGAGTTCCTGGAAGCGCAGCAACATCTCGTCATCAACCTCGGTGTGCTCAATACGGTTGTCCTGCTGACGAGTTCATGGTTCGTGGCCCGCGCCGCGTTCGCGGCGCGATCGGACCGGCATGAACACGCTGTGCGGCTCCTCTACGCCGGCGGACTCCTCGGCCTGCTGTTCATGGCGGTCAAGGGCTACGAGTGGTACACGAAAATCAATGCCGGGCAGACCAATTCCGAGGTCTTCTACTCGTTCTACTACGTGATCACCGGTGTTCACCTGGTGCATGTGCTGATCGGCCTGATCGTGCTCGGCGTCCTCGTGCGCGAGCTGCGAAACCCGTCGCGGCGACGGGTGTCGGTCATCGAATCAGGCGCGGTCTATTGGCACATGGTCGATCTGCTCTGGGTGATCATCTTCGCTCTTCTGTATGTGATGAGGTAGCCATGACGAACCAAGCGAACGCCTCGCCCCGCCCCATTTCGCAGCGGAGCATCACCTGGGCCTGGCTGGCACTGGTCGCGATCACGATCGGGTCGGGTTGGCTCGCACCGGCGCATGTCGCAGGTCCAGTGCAGCCCAGCACGGCCATCACCTTCGTGGTCGTCGTTCTGGCCGCGATCAAATCGCGCGTGATCATCCAGTACTTCATGGAAGTGCGCGCGGCACCCCGGTGGCTCATACGAGCCACCGACGCTTGGCTGACGGTGCTGGTCGTCGCGATTCTCGGGATCTACCTCAGCTAGCCGCGATTACGAGGCACCCATCGCGCCAGCCGATGCCGCGGAGATGAGCGCCACCGCCTCGTTGCGGCTCAGAGACCCCAGGAACCCTGCGGCGGCACGCATTTGTTCGCCGGCCATCAACGTCGGACCGTTGCCGAGGTTCTCGATTGCCTCGGCAACCACGTCCTCGACGGCGGCCGCGCCTTCGGGAACCGCGTCTTCACTGGAGAGTTGGCCACGGCTGTGTTCGAGTCGGCGTAGCGCCGGGGTGTTCGTCTTGCCAAGGATCACCCCGAGCACATCCACGCCCTCGCCGTGCAATTCGGCCCACAGCGATTCGGCGAACACCATGTCGAAGGCCTTCGAGGCGCCGTAGGCCACCATGTTCGGCCCACCGGCCAGTCCGGCGCCCGACCCGAAGATCACGATGCCGCCCCGGCCGCGCGCCACCATCGGCTGTGCAAGCTGGTGGCACAGCTGCATTGGTACGACGCAGTTGCGCTGCACCATCGATTCAGCGGTCTCGATCGAATTGGACAGGAACGGCGCGAAATTCGGGTCGGCCCCCGCGCAGTACACGAGCATCCCGATCTCGAGATCGGCCACGCCCTCGAGGATCTGCGCCGCGGCCTGTGGCTGTGCGAGATCCAGTGCCAGCACGCGAGTCCCCACACCATGTCGCTCGGCGATGCCGGACGCGACGTCGTTCAGCACCTCGGCGCGACGCGCAATCAGCACGACGTCGACACCACGCGCCGCGAGTGACTCGGCAAACGTCGCGCCGACACCGTCGGACGCACCGGCGACGAGCGCCCACGGACCGTACTTGCGCGCGAATTCCGTTGTGCTAGTCACGGGTTCGACACCACCACAACGCGCACCGAGGTGAACACCCGGTTCGCGATGCGCCAGCCGTCGCCGGTGCGGAGGAGGTCGTCGTCGTAGAAGCCGACCGCATTCACGCCCGATGCATTGTCGGCAGACATGACGAAGGCGTCTACGTAGGTCCGTGCCTGTGCTCGGTCACCGTCGACGGTGACGACGTGATTGCTCATCCGGTGCATGGTGTGACCGGCCGGCGCATGTACTGCCTCCATGAATTCGGTGACCGCGCCGACGCCGTTCCACTTTCCGATGTCGCCGTAGTCCAGCACGCAGTCCTCGGTGAACACGGTCCGGAACAGCGGCCAGTCCCGCCGATCGATACCGGTGGCGTAGCGCAACAGCAGATCGTTGATGTCCTGGCGGTCTTCTCGCTCGGTCATGATGCAGCTCCATTGGGATGAACGATGATTCGGGGTGGTCCCTCGCCGCGGCGGGCGAAGTCGATTGCGGCGGGGACATCGTCGAGATCGATCACCCTGCCGATACTCGGCGTCGGGTCGAGCCGACCTGCGGCGATCGCGTCGAGCGTGCCGTACCAGTCCTGTGGCATCGGGCCGCCACCGAACTGAATCGTCACACCCTGCCGCGTCGCGGTGGTGATGTCCAGGGTGTCACCGGTGTACCAGCCTCCGGCGCAATAGATTCGGGTGGCCATGTCCGCGGACTCGACGAGTTTCTGGATCAGCCCGGAAGCGCCGACGCACTCGAACACCACCGCCGGACCCCACAGATTTCGTTCGGCGCGGAGTTCCCGCCAGACATCGAACGGCGATTCTTGCGCGGGGTCGACGACGACATGCGCGCCGAAGCAGTCGCGCGCCAGTTCGCGTCGCTCGGGATTGAAGTCGGACACGACGATCGGGTCGATGCCCCGGGCCGCGAGCGCCGCTACCGCGGACAGGCCGATCGCGCCGGCGCCAATCACGATCGGGATCTCGCCGGGCGCGAGAGCGGCTGAGCGAACATAGAATTCGCCGACCGCAAAGGCATCGACCAGTGCGACCGCATCGCTTGCGACATCGCTCTCGACCCGTCGGGCAATCCCTTCGGCGACCACGACCAATTCACCGAAGCTGCCCTGTGCGTCGGGATGCTGACCGATGATCCGGGCTCCGTCGGCACCGCCGTTGACGAGCCGGATGGGGATCGAGGTCACCCGAGTGCCGACCGGGAAGTTGTCGGTCGTGCCCGGTCCGTGCCCGATGACCTCACCGACGAATTCGTGGCCGAGCACGATGTCGCGATCGGCGTCATAGAGCGATCGACCGGTTGGATCATCGACACCCATTTCGGGATGGTCCATGAAGTGCACATCCGAGGCGCAGATCGCCGTGCTCAGCGTCCGCAGGAGGAGTTCACCCTCGCCCGGCACCGGGTCCGCGGTGTCGCGGACCTCGAGCTTTCCCTCACGCAGCACAACCGCACGCATTCGGACCTCCGATTAGGTGATCTCTAATATTCGAGATACTCTCTCGATATTTCGAACGGACTGTAAGCGGCAGCAGCGAGAGGAGTCAACGATTCCCACATCGGCACCCACAAAACGCGTGCTCGACGTGCTCGAGTTGGTCGCCCGGGGCGATTCACTTCGCTTCTCCGATATCGCGCGCCGCCTCGACCTGACACAGGGCACCGCGCACGCGATCCTCGCCACGCTGTCCGACCGCGGCTGGATCACCCGCGATCCGTTGGACAAGTCGTATTCGCTCGGACCGGCAATGGCTGTCGTCGCCGCCCGCATGAGCACGGCTCGCCCACTGGCACACTCCGCACAGGCCGTCGCCGCGCAACTGTCGGCAGACACCGGTTACGCGGCCTCGGTCGTGGAGCGGGTCGATGATTCCCTCGTGATCACCGCATTCGAGGGCGGTGGCCCTGCCCCTGCCGGAGCGCCCGGTGAGCGCATCCGCTTCGCGCCCCCCTTCGGAGTCGCCTTCGCGGCCTGGGACTCCCCCGCTGGACGCCGCGCATGGATCGATCGCGCCCCCGCCGATAGCCCGGAACTCGTCCGCCGGCTCGACGAGATCCTCACGCGTACCCGCGAGCGGGGCTACGAAGTGGACTGGACGACACCGGCATTGGTGCAGGCCGCGCATCTGATGAGCACACTGCCCAACGAGGGTTTGCCCGATCACGTCCGCGAGATCACCGATCAACTCCTCGTGGAATTCACCACCATCGGCCTGCTCGGCAACGACGATCCCGCGCGGGACGCGCAGTCGGTCGCCACCATCGCGGCGCCGGTGTTCCGCGATCATCGCGTCGCACTGATCGTTGCTGTCCACCCGCTGCGGGCGCTCACCTCGGCCGAGGTCGACGAGGTCGGCAGCCAACTCGTCCGGGCGACGGCCGGAATCAGCGACCGGTAGCGACCGCTTCCGGGGCGGGCAGGACCGATTGGGCTCTCATCGCGAGGTTCAGGTGATAGGTGACGATCGCGAGTGTGAACAACCCGATCGCCATGTAGGTCACCGCGCCGAATCCTTCGACGGCAAAATCGACGAGCGCGTTCAGGAACGTGAAAACCAGTGCGGCATAGCGCAACCACTGCAACGGCCACACCTTCGTAGTGCGCGTTCGAGCGATCATCGCCGGCAGCGAGAGCGCAAAGGTGATCGTCGCGCTGACGAGCAGGATCACCGATGAGATGGAGGCGCCCTCGAGTTCGAGCTTGACGTTGTCATCGTCGTAGTAGACGCCGCCCATCGAAATGCCGGTCACGCCGAGCGCGAACGACAGGAACGACGTGACCACCGTCAGCCAACCGACCACCGGTATCCAGCGCGGGCTGCGGAAGAAGTCCGGGATCAGCCGCTGGGCCCGCACCTGCACCGCACGCAACCTCGCAGGCGCGGTAGGGGCCGCGTCGACGAGTGCCCGTACATGCGCGGCCTTTTCGGCGTCGGCGCCGCCGGCGAGTGCACGGTCGATCAGATGCCGCGCCTCGACTCGGCGATGGGGTGCGATCCCCCGCGCGACCCCATCCGCGGCGATCGACGCCGCCGACGCGAGGCACTCGTTCGCGCTGAGCGGCCGGATGTCGCGCGTGATGCGCGAGGCAATGAGCAAGATGAACACCGAGATGTACATGATCTCGGCCGACGGTCCGTAAAAGTAGTCGTTGTCCTTCGTGACGAACTTGCCGACCTCATCGAGGAACAACCCGAATCCGACGCCGCCCACGATGACGGCGGCCACCCGAACCCCCGCTCCCAGCAGCAGCCAGCAGATCAGCAACGCGACCACCATTGCCGCACCGCCGTACAGCGCGTGCGCGATGTGCAGACTTCTGCCACCGACCTGCGGATAGCCGCTGAGTTCGAGGTACGCCCGGGTGCCAAGGATGGTTGCGACGGTGATCAGGAGGAATGCCTCCGCCAGCCCCGACCCCCCGGACACGCGGGTGAGAGGCCAGCGTCGTACAGCTTGTTCGGTCATCGCCCTGCCTCCAATCGGCGTCGACTTGCCGCACATCCGCTGTACACCAATTCGGGGTCGGTCGTGTCCGATTCGCCATGTCCGATTTCCGCTAGCCTCGATGGATGTGCATCGGCACAGTGGAGGCATGACCGCAACCATCCGCACCGCGGCGCTCGACTTCGAGCGGTGCTATCGCGCGGCGTCCGCGCGTGACGCACGGTTCGACGGACAATTCGTCACCGCCGTGCGCACCACAGGCATCTACTGCCGCCCGTCGTGCCCGGCGATCACCCCGAAACCAGGCAATGTCTCCTTCCTGCCGACCGCCGCGGCCGCACAACGCGCGGGGTACCGCGCCTGCCGCCGCTGCCTGCCCGATGCCGCGCCCGGCTCACCGGAGTGGAACGTCCGCTCCGACCTGTCGGCGCGCGCGATGCGTCTGATCGCGGACGGCACGGTCGACCGTGTCGGCGTGGCCGGACTGGCAGCCGCGCTCGGCTATTCGTCGCGACAACTCACCCGCACGCTGACGGAGGAACTCGGGGCCGGCCCACTTGCCCTTGCCCGCTCGCACCGCGCGCAGACCGCACGCCTGCTCATCCAGCGCACCGATATGCCGCTCTCCGATATCGCGTTCGCGGCGGGTTTCAGCAGCATCCGGCAGTTCAACGACACCGTTCGCGAGGTCTTTGCGGTGACGCCCACCCGGCTGCGAGAGGAGGCGGCCAAGCGCACGTCCGCCGATGCGGCTGTTGCTGCGGGGACGATCACGCTGTCGCTGCCGTTCCGCGAACCACTCGACCGGTCGTGGCTCGAGTGGTTCCTCCGCTCGCATGCCGCCGGAGGTCTCGAGGCGTGGTCGGGCGACGGGTACGTGCGCGCCATGCGCCTGCCCAACCGCCACGCGGTAGTTCGAATCACTTTGGAGCCCAAGCATGTCCGGGCTCAGATCGCTCTTGCCGATATGCGGGACCTTGCCCCCGCGGTCGCGAAGCTGCGCCACCTGCTCGATCTCGATGCGGATCCGCGGGCTGTCGACGACGCACTGATGCGCGACGAACTGCTCGCCCCAGCCGTTGCGGACACGCCCGGCATCCGGGTACCGGGAAACCTCGACAGCACCGAACTACTGATCCGCACCATGATGGGCCAACAGGTCTCGGTGGCCGCGGCCGCGACGCACACCACCCGCCTGGTCGCCGCCCTCGGCGAACCCGTCACCTCCGACGCCCCGGGTGTCACGCACCTGTTCCCCACCGCCGAGTCGATCGCCGAGCACGGCGCAACCGTGCTCACCGGCCCGGCCCGGCGAATCGGTTCGATCGTCTCCGCGGCCGGCGCGCTCGCGGACGGCAGCCTCGCATTGCACGCCGGGCGGGAGGCCGCCGAACTGCGCGCCGACCTGCTCGCGCTGGACCATGTCGGGCCGTGGACCGCGGACTACGTCACGATGCGGATCCTCGCGGATCCCGACGTACTGCTCGGCACGGACCTCGTCGTCCGGCAGGGCGCCGAACAACTCGGCATCTCACTTCACGACTCCGCACACTGGGCGCCCTGGCGCTCCTACGTATCCATGCACCTGTGGCGCACCGCGTTGACGCGCCGCTCAGCGAGGAGGTTGGCACCATGAACGTCATGCACGCGACGCTGGAAACCCCTGCGGGACCATTCACCGCAATGGTCGACGCCGACGGCGTGGTCCTCGCCTCGGGGTGGACCGCCGATCCGGAGGCGCTGCGCGGGCTGATTCACCCGACGCTGCGACCCGCGGATTCCGCCGTCCGCGCCGAGCTCGGCGAAGCCACCCGAGCGATCGAGGCGTACCACCGGGGCGACGTCACCGCGGTCGACGCGATACCCGTGGCCCAGCGATCCGGCGAATTCCTTGAACACGCGTGGCGAGTGCTGCGCAAGGTGCCGTCCGGCACCACGGTGACCTACCAGGGCTTTGCCGAGCTCTCCGGCAGGCCCGCAGCGACCCGCGCCGCGGCATCCGCATGCGCCCGAAACGCCGCGGCGCTCTTCGTGCCGTGTCATCGTGTCGTCCGAACGGACGGCGGTATGGGTGGATTTCGTTGGGGCACGGACGTGAAGCGGTGGTTGATCGCGCACGAACGACACGAAGAATGAGACGCTGATCGCGAGTCCCCGCCAGCAGCCCCGGTTTGGGGCGGACCGGAAGGATCGCGCGTGACCGAGGAAGACTCGAAGCCCAACGGAACCACAACTTCCTCGGGAGCCGATCGCGGCGCCGTGATCGGCCAGGGCCTGATCTGGGTGGCCAAGTGGGCGCTGTGCATCGTGGCAATTGCCGCTGGTACATGGGTGCTCGGCTTCATCCTTGCCCGGCTGTGGGTGATCGTGCTGCCAGTGCTGCTCGCCATCGTCGTCTCCACCGTGCTGTGGCCACCCACCAACGGGCTGACCAGACTCGGGTTGCGCCCCGGCGCCGCCGCGGGCATCACATTGGTGGGCTTCTTTGCGATCGTGGGCGGTGTCATCGCGCTGATCGTCCCGTCGGTTGTCGACCAGGTGCCGGAATTGGCAGACAAGGCCACCGATGGCGTGAACAAGGTGCGCGAGTGGATGCAGGGCCCGCCCCTCAACATCGACGACGACCAACTCGGCTCCGCCGGGGACGCCATCGTGTCACGCGTGCAGTCCAGCGCCGACCAGATCGCGTCCGGCGTCTTCTCCGGTGTGTCGACGGCGACCTCGGTGTTGATCACGTTCTTCCTGGTGCTGGTGCTGTCGTTCTTCTTCATCAAGGACGGGCCGCGGTTCCTGCCGTGGATGCACGCGGTCGCCGGGTCGAAGGGCGGTCGGCACCTCGAGGCAGTGGCGATCAGGTCGTGGTTCACCCTTGGCGGCTTCATCCGCACCCAGGCGCTGGTGAGCCTCATCGATGCCGTGTTCATCGGCACCGGCCTCGTGATCCTCGGCGTCCCACTCGCTCTCGTGCTCGCCGTGATCACCTTCTTCGGCGGGTTCATCCCGATGGTCGGTGCGTTCGTGGCGGGCGCGCTCGCGGTCCTCGTCGCGCTGGTGGCCAACGGCCTCACGACGGCACTGATCGTGCTCGGCATCATCATCGCGGTCCAGCAGATCGAGGGGAACCTGCTGCAACCGATGCTGCAGAGCCGAACGATGAAGCTGCACGCGGTGATCGTGCTGCTTGCGGTGACCGCGGGCGGCTCGCTGTACGGCATCCCGGGCGCGTTCCTCGCCGTTCCGGTCGCCGCGGTTGCGGCGGTGATCATTCGCTACATCGGCGAGCAGATCGATCTCCTCGCACCGGACCCCGACGCACCAGAAAACGCTATCCAGTCACAGCAGGAGCCAGACGAGAGCCAGCCCGCCCCCGAATGACGTGCAGGCGGCTAGGGATTCGCTGCCGCATCTCGTCGACATGGCTGACAATGCCGACCACTCGGCCGCCGGCGCGCAGTTCGTCGAGCACGCCCATCACAGAGTCGAGAGTCTCGCTGTCGAGGGTGCCGAAGCCCTCGTCGATGAACATCGTGTCGAGCACACGTCCGCCGCAATGTTCCGCAACGGTGTCCGCAAGGCCCAGAGCGAGCGCAAGGGAAGCCAGGAAGGTCTCGCCGCCCGAGAGCGACTTCGCGGGCCGCACCTCGCCGGTGTAGTCGTCGCGCACATCGAGCCCGAGTCCACCGCGCTTGCCGCGCGGGCCCGCGGCATCGGAATGCACGAACTCGTATCGCCCGCCAGACATCCGGCGCAACCGCGCCGAGCCTGCGAGGGCGACTTCTTCGAGGCGAGCAGCCAACACGTACGAGCGCAACGACATTCGCCGGGTGTTCTCGCCGCGGCCGGCGACCAGGTCGGCCACGGCAGTGAGTTCTGCCTGCCGCTTCAGAACCGGGGCGAAACGATCCACCGCCGTCCATAGCTCCACGGTCAACGCCTCGAGCTGCCGAGCCCGACCCTGCGCCTCGGCATGGGCGGCCACCGCGGTGGTGTGCGCAGTCTTTGCCGTTGTGACGCGCTCGACAAGCGTGTCCACATCCGCGGGCTCGGTCTCGCTCAGGGCGGCGATGTCTGGTTCGGCGAGCACCGCAACGGCATGCGCACGTTGGTTATTCGCGGCCTCGATCGCGTATTCCGTGTCCTTCAGCCAGTTGGTGTCGCGATGTGCCGCGCTCACCTCGTCGGCGTCTGCGAAGCCGGCATCGCGCAGAACAGTCTCGGCGCGGGCTGCCAGCGCCGCCGCAGAATCGCAACCGCTGCGTGCCGATTCGCGGAACCGGCGCAGGTCGGTCGCGGAGCCGACGAGCTCAGCAATGCGGGCGTGCCGGTGCCGCACGCTCTCGTCGCCGCCCGCGGCCACCCGCAGCTGCTCGCGCAGTTCGGCGAGTCGGACGGCGAGTGAGTTGCCAACCGCCTCCAGCGTCGCCGACTTCTGCCCGAGAGCACGCAGCTCGTTGCCGAGTTCCTCTTCGCGACCACGCAGTTCGGTGACGCGAACAGCGCGGGGCTCCGCCTCGGCGGCGAGCCGCTTGGCTGTTGCCAGCTGTCGGCTGACCTCCTCCAGCCGCGCCGCGAGCTCTGCCGGGTCGCCGTCGCCGCCGCGCGCGGCGCAGGCTTCGATTTGCCCCCGAAGTTCGGTCACCACAGCGCCGGCGCCATCGCGCTTCTGGGCGGCCTTACGTTCGGCCGCGACCGCGGCGTGCTCCTCGGCGTCCGAAACCGGGTCACCGATCGGCGCGGCGGGCGCGGGATGCTCGGTGGCACCGCAGACCTGGCAGGGGTCGCCGTCGACGAGTCCAGCGGCCAGTTCCGCCGCCATGCCGGCAAGTCGACGCTCGCGCAAGTCGAGTTCATGCTCGCGGGCATCGCTGTGCGCGACCCTCAGCCGCTCGTATTCGACTGCTGCCCTCTCCAATTTCGCGCGCAGCCCAGCCATCTCAACTGCGGCCGCAGCGACCGCCTTGGCGCGATCGCAGTCGGCGGTGTGGGCAGGAACCGTGGCGGCAGCCTCGCGTGCCGCGCCCAGCGCGGCCTCGGCGTCGACAATCAGTTCGGGCAGCTCCGCTCGCGCCGCGCGAGCGGCGGCCATTGTTGCCTCGGCCTGCTCGGCGTCGGTGACACACTGCCGGTGTTCGGCGGCGAGCCGATCGGCTGTGTCGGCCTCAGCGACGAGGTCGCCGAGTCGACCGAGTTCTGCTGTCCACGCTTGGATCTCGTTGTCGAGCCGCAGGCTCGACTCACCCGACAGATCCGGGAGTTCCTCCACATCGAGGCCGCCCTCGATCCCGGCGAGCCGTTCCGCCTGCCGTGCAACCACATCCACGGCGGCATCGGCGGCGCGGCGTGCCTCGGCTGCCTCGGCAATAGCCGCCGAGGCAGGGACGGCCCGGTTCGCACGCGCCAGCACAGCGGCTCGCTCTGCGCGATCGGCCGTGCCTGCGTCAAAGGCGTCCAATTGCTCGCGCGCAATCCCGCGACGTCGATGCAGGTCCGCGATCCGTCGCGCGTGCGCAAGCTCGTCCGCAGCCTCGTCCGCATCGCGACCGAAGGTCTCGACCCGGCCGCTCGCGACCGCCAGCTCGGCGCGCGCGTTCGTCAATAAGCCTGTTGCCCAGCCGAACTGCTCCTCATGCGAGCCGGGCAAAGCCTCCCCGACCTCGGCGGCTTGGCACACCTTCGCGACGAGCTGGTCGATCGCTGCGCGCTCGGCGTCGAGCGCCGCCGCGCCCTTCCGGCGCTTTTCGGCTAGCCATTCCTCGGCGGTGCCGAAGCGTTCGGTGTCGAAGAGCCGCTCGAGCAACTGTTCGCGATCGTCGTTGTCGGTCCGCAGGAATCGTGCGAAATCGCCCTGCGGCAGCAATACCACCTGAAAGAACTGGTCGGCACTCATCCCCACCAGCCGGAGTACCTCGTCGCCGATCTCGGGAATTCGCGAGAGGTTCTGCCCCTCACCGTCCAGCCAGGTCAGCGTTGCCGAGGCCGGCTGCGTCCGCATCCCCGACCCATCCCGTTTGAGGCGGGCGTAGTCCGGGCTGCGCGCGAGCCGAACGCGACGACCACCGAGGGTCGCCTCCAGGGCAACCTTCGGCACAACACCAACGGGCGCGTGATCCGATCGAAGTCGCTTCGCTTCCTTGCGCGCTCCGGGAACCGTTCCGTAGAGCGCGAAGGCGATGGCGTCGAGGATCGTCGTCTTGCCCGCGCCGGTCTGCCCATGCAGCAGGAACAGTCCGTCCGCGCCCAACGTGTCGAAGTCGACCACGGCAGTCTCGGCGAACGGGCCGAATGCGGTGATCTCGAGCTTGTGCAACCTCACGCGGGGACCGCCAGCGCAGCCGGCGAATCGGAGTCGATGTCAACTCCGCGATCGGCCTTCTCGCGGACTGCGGCGGCCAGCGCCTGCGCGACCCAGCCGAGCTCGGCCTCACTGGGCTCCGTATGCACGTCGGTGAGGAAGTTGCGCGCGATATCGAGATCGCTGCGACCCTCGACCCGCTCGCGGTAGGCCAGATCGGGCCGACCGCCGGGGGGCTGCCATTCGATGTGCACCGCGTGGGGGAAACGAGTCTGTAGCCGGCGCATCGCATCCACCGGCCGCACCTCATCGGTGAGGACTGCGGAGATGTAGTGGCTCTCGCACGCGGCGTAGGCAGCCGATTCCAACAGTTCGTCCAACGTACCGTTCAACCGGCTGAGCCCTCGCACCAGCGGCAAATCGATTCGCTGCACCGACTGCAGCCCGGACTCGTCGAAATCGATGAGCCACACAGCCTTTCGGTGCGATCTCTCGCCGAACGAGTACGGCAGCGGCGAGCCCGAGTAGCGAACCCGGCTGGTGACCGTCTGCGGCGAGTGCAGGTGGCCGAGCGCCACGTAGTCCACGCCGTCGAAGCAGGCGGCCGGGACCGTCTCGACACCGCCCACCGAGATGGACCGCTCCGATCCCGTTGCGGCCGCGCCGGAGACGAAGGCATGCGCGAGAACCACCGAGCGGATGCCGTCGCGCGCTGCAATATCCGCGCGGACGCGGGCCATCGCGGCATCGACGATCTCGGCGTGCGAACGTGCCTGCGGAACACCGAGTTCGACACGGGTGAGTTCGGGCTCGAGGTAGGGCAGGCCGTAGAAGGCGACCTCACCGTGCTCGTCGGACAGCAGCACCGGCCGGTCCACACCAGCGACGGTGGTGAACAGATGCAGCCCGCCGGCCGCCGCGAAACGCGCGCCCGCGCCGAGTCGTGCGGGCGAATCGTGGTTCCCCGAGGTTGCAACGATGACCGCGCCGGCAGCGCGGATGGCCTCGAAACCGTTGTTGCAGACGACGATGGCGTCGGCACCTGGAATCGACCGGTCGTACACATCTCCCGGAACCACAACGACATCAACATCATGCGCCGTCACGAGTTCGGCGATCGCGTCGAGGCAGGCGGCCTGATCGGCAAGGAGGTCGACCCCGTGAAAGGTCCGACCGATGTGCCAATCCGAGGTGTGCAAAATCCGCATGTCTTCGACGGTAGGAGATGACACCGACAAACCCCGTTGTGTCTCGGGGCGTTTCGCGTCGCAGTTACCGAACTTGTCGGTGGCATGGGGCATTCTGCTCGCCATGACCGTCGCGACCGCTTTCGCTCTCGCCATTGCCCTGGCCGTGGGAGTCGTTGTGGGCTGGCTGCTACATGCCAGTCGCGCGGGTGATCGCGCGGCCCGCGCAGAGGCGCGGCTGGCCGCGATGCAGGAGAACGAGCGGCTGCTGCGGCAGTCGCTCAGTGCCGCGAGCGAGGACTCGGCACGGCGTCACTCTACGGCGATCGGAGATCAGGTCGAGGCATTGGTCGGTCCGCTGCGCGTCGCCGTCGGGGCACTCAATGATCAGGTCGACAATGTCGAGCGCAACCGGATGGAGGCCTACGCCGGTCTGCGTGAGCAGGTCGCAGGCATGCACCGCACCTCGCAACAGCTGACCGATCAGACCGGTCAGCTCGTCACGGCGCTGCGCGCGCCTCAGGTGCGGGGCCGCTGGGGCGAGTTGCAGCTCGAGCGCGTGGTGGAGCTGGCTGGCATGACGCGGCACTGCGATTTCGACACCCAGGTCGTGGGCGATGGTGTCCGCCCGGACATGGTCGTGCGCCTCGCGGGCGGTAAGCAGATCGTGGTGGACGCCAAGGTGCCGTTCGCCGGTTATCTGGACGCCGCGCAGGCCCGCACGGACGCCGAGCGGAACGAGCACCTGGCCCGGCACGCGCGCCACGTTCGTACGCACGTGGACCAGCTCGCGGGAAAGACGTATTGGGCGTCCTTCGACCCGTCGCCGGAATTCGTCGTGTTGTTTCTTCCCGGAGACCCGTTCCTCGATGCGGCACTCACCACCGATCCGGGACTGCTCGACTACGCCTTCGGCAAGAACGTGATCCTGACCACGCCGACAACTCTTATTGCGTTGCTGCGCACCGTTGCCTACACCTGGCGCCAGGAGGCGCTGTCCCGCGAGGCGGCGACCATCCAGCAGCTCGGTCGCGAGCTGTACAGCCGCCTCGGCACGGCGGGCAAGCATCTCGACCGGCTCGGCTCGCAACTCGGCAAGGCAGTCGACTCCTACAACCACACTGTCGCGTCGATGGAGACGCGTGTGATGGTCACCGCACGCAGGCTCAACGAGATGGACCTGTTCGATGGCGACGTCGAGCCGATCCAGCAGGTCGATTCGTGGCCACGCGCGGTTGGGTTCGCTGATCCCCGGGTTGGCGACGGACATGCCAACGACGTATTTCGAACTTGAACGGTTAATGTCGTGGGGTGCCATCCTCGCAACGTGCTCGCTCCGGAGTACCGGTTTCTCAGCGGTCGATACTCCAGGACGTGCCGGGCGTGTCGGCAATCTCCGCGGTGCTCATCGCGGGCGGTGCCACCCTCGTCGGCGTACTGCTGTGCGCGGCAGGCGGAGATGAACTCACCCGCACCTTTTCAGTGCTCTACCTGGGCGGATGCATCGTCGCGGCACTCATGGTTCGCTATCGCGGCCTGTTCACCGCGGTTGTCCAGCCACCGCTGATTTTGTTCATCGCCGTGCCCGTGGCGTATCAGTTCATGTCCGACGACAGTGGCGTCTCCCCGAAGGACATCGCACTCAATGCGGCGATCCCGTTGGTCAACCGCTTCCCGCTGATGCTGTTCACCACATTGGTCACTCTGATCATCGGTGGTTACCGGGTATATCTGAAGCGCAGTGGCCCGGTAGTCGCGAGCGAGCGCCGCAGCAAGGAACCGCGGACTGCGACGCAGCCGCAGACCTCACCGGCCACCCCCGCGCGGGACACCACCCGGGCGGAATCGACCAGCCGCCCCGAAACGCCTTCGCGCCAGCGCACCGAACCTGCGGGCACTCAGCGCCAGCGGCAGGACCCGCCCACTCAGCGCCAGCAGCAGGCGGCACCGACCCAGAGGCGACGGCAGGACGCACCGGCCCCGCGGCCGCGGCGAACCGAGCCAGAGGGCAACCCGCGGCAGGAGACACCGCCTCGGCAGCGCCAGGACGCGCCGACTCAGCGGCAGCCGCGGACGCCAACCGGACAGCAAGCCCGCACACCGCAACAGCGCGCGCAGCGACCGGCACCGACGTCAACCGTTCGCATGCCCACCGCACGATCCGCTTCGGACGTACCCGAGCACCCGATGCCGCAGGTGCGCTACCGCGACCAGTAGGGCCGCATCACCGCGCACTTTCTGCAATGACCGCGCACGCCCAGGCATGCGCGAGCGCACGAAGAGATGCGCGGGCGCGAACTGGTCCGGAGTTACTTTCGTGCGGAGGGCCGCAGCTCACGCGGCAGGGCGAAGACCAGCGTCTCGTTCGCGGTGGTCACCGGCTGAACATCGGCGAAGCCGTGGTCCGCAAGGAGATCGATCACGCCGCGCACCAGCACCTCCGGAACGGATGCGCCCGAGGTGATGCCCACCGTCTGCACACCGTCCAGCCAGGACGGGTCGACCTCGCGCGCGTAATCCACGAGATAAGAGGCCTTCGCACCGGCACCGAGGGCGACCTCGACGAGCCGGACCGAGTTCGAGGAGTTGCGCGAGCCCACCACGATGACGAGGTCGCATTCCGGCGCCATCGCCTTCACAGCGACCTGGCGGTTCTGCGTGGCGTAGCAGATATCGTCGCTCGGCGGGTCCTGCAACAGCGGGAACCGCTCACGCAGCCGGGCGACCGTGGCCATCGTCTCGTCCACGCTCAGCGTGGTCTGCGACAGCCAGATCACCTTCGACTCGTCCCGGACAATGACCGAATCGACCGCGTCGGGGCCGTCGACGAGCTGCACATGGTCGGGCGCCTCACCGGCAGTGCCCTCGACCTCTTCGTGCCCTTCGTGGCCGATCAGCAGGATGTCGAAGTCGTCGCGGGCGAATCGCTTCGCCTCCTGGTGCACCTTCGTCACCAGCGGGCAGGTCGCGTCGATGGTGCGCAGATTGCGCTCCGCGGCGGCCTCGTGCACCGCCGGCGACACTCCATGCGCCGAGAACACCAGCAGCGCACCCTCGGGAACCTCGTCGGTTTCACCGACGAAAACCACGCCGCGCTCACTCAGCGTCTCCACCACGTGCCGGTTGTGCACGATCTCCTTGCGCACGTAGATCGGCGCGCCGTGCCGTTCGAGCGCCTTCTCGACGGTCTCCACGGCGCGGTCGACTCCCGCGCAGTAGCCACGCGGCTCGGCCAGCAGCACCCGCTTGCCGCCGTTCGCAGTCGTCGGACCGGCACTCGCGGATCCCGCGATGCCGACATTCAGAGGAACAGCAGAAGACATGCCATCAGAATACGGGTCGCCCCCTGTGCAACCCCGAATCCGCAGCTCCCCTGGGCTGTGGGCTGAGATGAATCGGCGGGCCAACTACCAAAACCGATGCCGATCAGGCACTCTATGCGTTATGGTCCGTCCTCCGTATCTGGCCCGTGTCGCGACCGGAGCCGCCGTCTACGTGATCGAAGAGTCCCGCAAGCTGCCCTCGCAGGCCATCACGCTGCCCATGACGGCCATCAGCCAGGTCCTGCAAACCGCGATGCATTTCCAGCAGTTCGTCACCAGCCTCGCGATCAAGGGCGACGAGGTACTGAGCCAGTTCACGGGCGAACGCGTCGAGGAGCCCGAGTGGGCCACCTTCGACGAGGACATCGAGGCTTCGGACCTGCCCGACAACCTGGACAGCGCGGCCGGCCGATTCGCGCTGTACTCGATGCCGCCCGTGTCGCCCGCCGATGAGCCCGGCACCGTCGAGTCGACGAACGGTGGCGTGGCCGAGCCCGAGATCGCGCAGTACCTGGACTACGGCAGCCTCACCCTCGCCCAGCTGCGTGCACGGCTGCGCTCGCTGTCCGTCGAGGACCTCACCGCGCTGCTCGAGTACGAGGCCAAGACGCTGGCCCGTGCGCCGTTCCAGACCATGCTCGAGAATCGGATCGCGTCCGCGAAGGCCAAGTGACCCAGGGCACCCCCAATTCCCCGGCACCGTCCGGGTCCCCGCGCACCAAGGTGGCCAACTCACCCGAGCAGCCATGGCCGGTTCGCACGGTCTCCAACAAGGTCTCGCAGTGGATCGACAAGCTCGGCAGCATCTGGGTGGAGGGTCAGGTCACCGAGATCAAAATCCGGCCGGGCACTCGGACCGCGTTTCTCGTGCTGCGAGATCCGGTGGCGGACATGTCGCTTCCGGTGACCTGCACTCCGGAGCTGATCCGCGATGCGCCGGTGCCACTGCGTGAAGGCACTCGCGTCATCGTCTTCGGCAAAATGTCCTTCTTCCCCGGCCGCGGCTCACTTTCGTTGCGGATCACTGAGATTCGCGCTGTCGGCATTGGCGAGTTGCTCGCGCGAATCGAACGCCTGCGCAGCTTGCTCGCTGCCGAGGGGCTGTTCGATCCGCGGCTCAAACGCCCGATTCCGTTCCTGCCCGGCACCGTCGGGCTGATCACCGGGCGCGCGTCGGCAGCCGAGCACGATGTCCTCGAGGTCGCCCGAACCCGTTGGCCGGCAGTGCGATTCGAGATTCGCAACACTGCCGTGCAGGGCCCGACCGCGGTGTCGCAAATACTGTCCGCGCTCGCCGAACTCGACCGTGCCCCGCACGTCGACGTGATCGTGCTCGCCCGCGGCGGCGGCAGTGTCGAGGATCTTCTGCCCTTCTCCGACGAGACCCTGTGCCGCGCGATCGTCGCCTGCACCACTCCCGTCGTCAGCGCGATCGGGCACGAGCCGGACTCGCCACTGTGCGACCACGTCGCCGATCTGCGCGCGGCCACTCCGACCGATGCAGCGAAACGGATCGTGCCGGACGCCGCTGCGGAGGAGACGCGGGTGCGCGAGTTGCGCGACCGTGCTGCGGCGGCGCTGCGCGGCTGGGTGCAGCGCGAGTCTCGCCTGCTCGCACAGATGCGCAGCCGGCCGGCACTCGCCGACCCGCTTGGTCAGCTGCACCACCGCGAGGAGGAGATCGAGCGGCTTCGTCTGGCGGCCCGGCGCGACGTGCTGCGCAGCCTCGACAAGGAAGAGACCACCACTCGCCACCAGAGGGAACGATTGGCCACCCTCGGCCCGGCGGCGACGCTCGCGCGCGGGTACGCCGTGGTGCAGCGGGTCGGTATCGAGGATCCGCACGTGGTCCGCACCGCCGCCGACGCACCGCCCGGCGCGCAGCTGCGCATCCGCGTCGCCGATGGTGCCGTCACCGCCGCCTCGCTTGGCCCCGACAAATCTGGGAGTCGATAAACATGACCGAGATCTCCGAACTCGGGTACGAACAGGCCCGCGACGAACTCGCCGACGTGGTGCGGACGCTCGAACAGGGCGGCCTCGACCTGGATGCCTCGCTCGAATTGTGGGAGCGCGGCGAGGCGCTCGCCAAGCGCTGCGAGGAACACCTCGCTGGTGCCCGGGCGCGGATCGAGCGTGCCCTCGGAACTGCAGAAGAGGCCGAGACCAACGATTCCGAATAGCGGAGATCCCTCGGGAGTGCGCGATACCGTGAACCGGTGAGCGATCCGCGCCCGTCCGCGCCGATCATGTTCGGCATCCAGACCGAGAACACCGACCTGCTGCCGTGGTCGTGGGCGGAAGAGCGGCTGAATGCGGCACGGAACTTCTGGATCTCGAGCACCCGCCCCGACGGACGGCCGCACTCGCGGCCGATCTGGGCCGTGTGGCTCGACAACGCCCTCTGGTACAGCACGGGCTCACTGGCGCGGACCAACCTCGTAACCAATGACGCGTACGAGGTGCATATCGACGACGGCGAATCGGTGGTGATCGTCGAGGGCCGGGCCCGGCCCGTACACCACGAACCCGACGCAGTGCAGCGCATGTGCGAGGTCTACAGCACGAAGTACGACTACCCGATGACCCCGCATGGGGACGAGATTCGCAGCAGTGACGGTCAGGGCGGCCCGGTGTTCGTGCTCGATCCCGAGGTGGCGTTCGGCTGGATCGGCGAAATCGAGCGGCCCACGCGCTGGCGATTTACCTCGCCGACGTCCTGAACGCAGGCGCCTCACGGGGGCGAATTGTGTTTATACGGGAAAATTTCGCACGCAGGAACAAGGTTTGCCCCCATTGGCTTGCGCTCACAGGTGCGAATTGTGTTCGTGGGTGCGAAGTATTGCCCCCGGCTAATAGATTTGTACCCGGGAAAGGGAGCGCGAGCTACCGCTCGAGCGGCTGCGCCTGCTGGACCGCGGTCGCGAGTTCGGTGAACTCCTGCGCGGTGCCGGAGCCTCGGATCAACACCCGAACCCCGCCGAGATCGGTGACCCAGGCGGGTTCGCTGCCCCGGTGGTCGTAGACCACCCAGGTCTTGCCCGCCACCTGCTCGGTGCCCGTCGCCGCGCGCTTGCCGACCGTGGCCGGGATGAGTGCCTCTTCGGTGGCGTCGGTCTGGGTCAGCGACACGTAGCGGTCGTGATTGGTGATGAAACCAACCGTGCTGACCTCGCCACCGCCCTCGTCGGTGAGGGTGGTCCGACCGCCCGAGTTGGCCTGCCAGGTGCCCGGCACCTGCGGGTTCCGGATCGGGAAGTCCAGCTCGGAAGCGTCGGACATAAGCGCCGCGTCGATGTCGAAGTTGGGCACCGGCCCGCTCTTCGCGCCGAAGGGTGCAAAGCTGCACATGCTTGCGGCGCCGGCCAACACCAGGCAGATCAGCGCCAGCGGGATCAGGGAAAGCATCATGTCCCGTTGGTTGTGCAGAATCCGCGGTTTGTCGTTTGCCACGGGTCCAGTATCCCGTATGGCCTGGAGGCGACCCAATCCCGCACCGCGGGCAGTGACCCACAGGCGGTCCGTCGAGCGCCTGATGAGACAATCACGCTTGACTCGCCCTTGCCTTGCGCGGACGCCCCAGGAGGCCCAAGCACTATGACGACCAGCAGCACACCGAGCCGCCGTGAGGCACCAGATCGCAACCTTGCGATGGAACTGGTGCGTGTCACCGAGGCAGGCGCGATGGCTGCCGGCCGCTGGGTCGGACGCGGTGACAAGGAAGGCGGCGACGGCGCGGCCGTCGACGCGATCCGTCAGCTGGTCTCGAGCGTCTCCATGAACGGCATCGTCGTGATCGGCGAGGGCGAAAAGGACGAGGCGCCGATGCTCTACAACGGCGAGCTAGTTGGCAATGGCGACGGCCCGGACTGCGACTTCGCGGTCGATCCGGTCGACGGCACCACCCTGATGGCCAAGGGCATGCCGAACGCGATCAGCGTCCTCGCGGTCGCCGAGCGCGGCGCGATGTTCGACCCGTCGGCCGTCTTCTACATGGACAAGATCGCGGTTGGCCCGGATGCCGCCGACGCCATCGACATCACCGCCCCGGTCGCGGAGAACGTGCGCCGCGTCGCGAAGGCGAAGAAGGAACTGGTCTCCGACATCACGGTCTGCATCCTCGACCGTCCCCGGCATGCGCAGATCATTCAGGAGGTCCGTGACACCGGTGCGCGCATTCGACTGATCACCGACGGCGACGTCGCCGGCGCAATCGCTGCGGCCCGTCCGGGCGCCGGTACCGACATGCTGGTCGGCATCGGCGGTACCCCCGAGGGCATCATCGCCGCCTGCGCGATGCGCTGTATGGGTGGCGCGCTGCAGGGCCGGCTCGCTCCGAAGGACGACGAGGAGCGCCAGAAGGCGATCGACGCCGGCCACGACCTCGACCGCGTGCTGCTCACCGAGGACCTGGTCGGCGGCGAGAACGTTTTCTTCGCAGCGACCGGCGTGACCGATGGCGATCTGCTGCGCGGTGTTCGCTACAGCGGTGGCGGTGCGACAACGCAGTCGATCGTGATGCGCTCCAAGTCCGGCACCGTCCGGATGATCGACGCGTACCACCGGCTCACCAAGCTGCGCGAGTTCTCGGCCGTCGACTTCTTGGGCGACGAGACCGCCGCGCCGCCGATGCCGTAACCGAAACTCCGTTTCGACACACAGCTCACTCACCGAGACAGCCCACTCAACGAGGACGCGAGAACGTTGCCCGAATTCGCCTATACCGAACTTCTTCCGACCGGCCCGGACACCACGAACTACCGGCTGGTGACCTCGGAAGGAGTGAGCACCGTCGAGGCGGCGGGCCGCACCTTCCTCAAGGTGGAACCGGAGGCGCTGAGCAAGCTCGCCGCCGAGGCGATTCACGATATCCAGCACTACCTGCGGCCGACTCACCTCGCGCAGCTCCGCCGGATCCTCGATGACCCGGAAGCGTCGGCGAACGACAAGTTCGTCGCGCTCGACCTGCTGAAGAACGCGAACATCGCCGCCGCCGGTGTGCTGCCGATGTGCCAGGACACCGGCACGGCGATCGTGATGGGCAAGCGCGGCCAGAACGTTCTCACCGAGGGCGGTGACGAGGTAGCGCTGTCGCAGGGCATCTACGACGCGTACACCAAGCTCAACCTGCGCTACTCCCAGATGGCCCCCATCACCATGTGGGAAGAGAAGAACACGGGCTCGAACCTGCCAGCGCAGATCGAGCTGTACGCCACCGACGGGGACGCCTACAAGTTCCTGTTCATGGCCAAAGGCGGCGGTTCCGCGAACAAGTCGTTCCTGTACCAGAAGACCAAGGCGGTCCTGAACGAGAAGGCGATGCTGCGGTTCCTCGAGACCGAGATCCGCGGCCTCGGGACGTCGGCCTGCCCGCCGTACCACCTCGCGATCGTGGTCGGCGGTACCAGCGCGGAGCACGCTTTGAAGACGGCGAAGTACGCCTCGGCGCATTACCTCGACGAGATGCCCACCGAGGGCTCCCCGACCGGGCACGGCTTCCGGGACCTCGACCTCGAGGAGAAGGTCTTCGAGCTGACCAAGACGATCGGCATCGGTGCGCAGTTCGGCGGCAAGTACTTCTGCCACGACGTGCGCGTCATCCGGCTGCCGCGCCACGGCGCGTCCTGCCCGGTGGCGATCGCGGTGTCCTGCTCGGCGGACCGCCAGGCGGTCGCGAAGATCACCGCCGAGGGCGTGTTCCTCGAGCAGCTCGAGCGTGACCCGGCCCAGTACCTGCCGGAAACCACCGACGAGCACCTCGACGACGACGTGGTGAAGATCAACCTCGACCAGCCGATGGACGAGATCCGCGCCGAGCTCACCAAATACCCTGTGAAGACCCGGCTTTCGCTGACCGGCACGCTCGTCGTGGCGCGTGACATCGCGCACGCGAAGATCCAGGAGTTGCTGGACGGCGGCGGCGAGATGCCCGAGTACCTGAAGAACCACCCGGTGTACTACGCAGGTCCGGCCAAGACTCCGGACGGTTACGCGTCGGGCTCGTTCGGCCCCACCACCGCGGGACGCATGGACTCCTACGTGGAAGCGTTCCAGGCTGCGGGCGGCTCGCTGGTGATGCTGGCCAAGGGCAACCGCAGCCAGCAGGTCACCGATGCGTGTGCGAAGTACGGCGGCTTCTACCTCGGCTCGATCGGCGGCCCCGCAGCTCGCCTCGCGCTCGACTGCATCAAGAAGGTCGAGGTGCTGGAGTACCCCGAACTCGGCATGGAGGCGGTCTGGCGCATCGAGGTCGAGGACTTCCCCGCGTTCATCGTTGTGGACGACAAGGGCAACGACTTCTTCGCGAACCCCACCGAGGAGTCGGTCGTGTTCCGGAGCATCCCCGTCCGTAGCTGATCGCGCCTAATGTCGGGTTCATGAGCGAATCCGATCAGCAGTACCGCATCGAGCGCGACACCATGGGCGAGGTGCACGTTCCGATCGACGCGCTGTGGCGGGCCCAGACTCAGCGGGCCGTGGAGAACTTCCCGATCAGCTTCCGGCCGCTCGAGCGCACCCAGATCCGCGCGATGGGTCAGCTGAAGGCCGCGTGCGCTCAGGTCAACAAGGACCTCGGGCTGCTCGACGGCCCGCTGGCCGACACGATCATTGCGGCGGCCAACGAGATCGCCGAGGGCCGGCATGACGATCAGTTCCCCATCGATGTGTTCCAGACCGGTTCGGGCACCAGCTCGAACATGAACGCCAACGAGGTGATCGCCTCGATCGCCTCGCGAACCGGTATCGACGTGCACCCGAACGACCACGTGAACATGTCGCAGTCGTCCAACGACACCTTCCCGACCGCTACCCACCTCGCCGCGACCGAGGCCGCGGTGAAGGATCTTGTGCCCGCGCTGCAGCACCTGCGGCTTGCACTGCTGGATAAGGCAGTCGAGTGGAAAAACGTCGTGAAGTCCGGCCGCACCCACCTGATGGATGCGGTGCCGGTGACGCTCGGGCAGGAGTTCGGCGGTTATGCGCGCCAGATCGAGGCGGGTATCGAGCGGGTCATGGCCACGCTCCCCCGGCTCGGCGAACTGCCGATCGGCGGCACCGCGGTCGGCACCGGTCTCAACGCCCCGGATGGCTTCGGAACCAAGGTGGTTGCGCAACTCGTCGCGACCACCGGAATCGACGCGCTCACCGAGGCGAAGGATCATTTTGAGGCCCAAGCGGCGCGCGACGGTCTGGTCGAGGCATCCGGTGCGCTGCGCACCATCGCGGTCTCATTGACCAAGATTGCCAACGACATTCGCTGGATGGGATCCGGCCCGCTCACCGGCCTCGCCGAATTGCAACTGCCCGATCTGCAGCCCGGTAGTTCGATCATGCCGGGCAAGGTCAATCCCGTTCTCCCCGAAGCGGTTACGCAGGTCGCCGCGCAGGTGATCGGCAATGACGCGGCGGTGACCTTCGGCGGCGCATCGGGCGCATTCGAGCTCAACGTCTACATCCCGATGATGGCGCGCAACCTGCTCGAGTCGTTCACGTTGCTGGCCAACGTGTCTCGGCTCTTCGCCGACCGCTGCATCAGTGGTTTGGTCGCCGATGTCGACAGGCTGCGGACGCTCGCCGAGTCCTCACCGTCCATCGTCACGCCCCTGAACTCCGCGATCGGTTACGAGGAGGCTGCGGCCGTCGCGAAGCAGGCGCTGAAGGAGAAGAAGACGATCCGGCAGACCGTGATCGACCGGGGCCTGATCGGCGAGAAGCTGTCGGAGGAGGAGCTCGACCGCCGCCTCGACGTACTCGGCATGGCCAAGGTCAAGTAGCCCGGACTATCGTCGGCTGCACATCCGGATCAGGGGAGGATCACCCACATGAGCGAAGCAACCGAACTGAACGTCGATGCGGTAAGCACCGTCCGCAATTTCCTGAAACTGCTCGAACTCGGTGATGTCGACGGCGCGTTCGCGCTGGCCGATCCCGATATCGAGTGGCGCAACACCGGGATTCCGACCATCCGCGGCATCGACCGTGTCCGCAAGGCGTTTGCGTCGATGGACCGCTACAACACGTTCTTCGCGGTCGATATCCACCACATCGCCGGCGAAGGCGACGTCGTGCTGACCGAGCGGACCGACTACATGGGCAAGGGCAAGTTCAAGGCCGGCTTCTGGGCCTGTGGCACGTTTGAACTCCGCAACGGCAAGGTCGTGCTGTGGCACGACCACTTCAGCTATGCCGATGCCATCCGCGGAATCGCGGTCGGGGCGATCGCGGCTCTGCGGTCGCGATAGCCCCTAGGGTTTACGACCCGACGCCCGCGAGCAGCTCCGCGAACTCGGGACGTTCCGCGATATTCCAGCGCCGCAGTAGCGGGGCGAACACCAGCTCGGGCTCCCGGCGCGGGTCGTAGATACCCGCATCGGCGAGCTCGGCAACGGCGTCGCGTCCGGGCAGTTCGACCATCGGCACCACGAACTGCGGTATCCGGCTGGCGACCGCCGCCACCGTCTGTTCGGGCGTGAGCTTCAACGCGGCGGCGACGAGGTCCGCGAACAGCTCGCTCTGCAGCTCGTCGTCCAGGGCTATGCGATTGCAGATTGCGGCCACGACGGGGTCGCTCGTGAAGGCCGCGGTGTTGCGATGGCGCAGCGCCGACGCGGCTTCTTCGAAGGCACAGTTCGTCAGCATTTCGATCAGGTGCATCGGCTGGTGGTTGTAGCCGTCGGTCATCGCCTGCATCCGAATGCGTTCCAGCTCGACCGGATCCACCGCGCGAGTTGTCACCAGGTAGTTCCGCAGCAGCACCGCGTGCCGGAACTCCTCCGCTGTCCATCGGTTGACCCAGCGCCACCACACCCCGATGAACATGTTCCGGGCGATCTCACGGTGGTAGGACGGCATGTTGTCGGCGACCAGTACCCCGACCGTCAGCGCGAGCTTCTCGACCTCACCGAGCGTGGACTGCTCGGGCGCCCAATCCTCGCCACCCATCGCCGCGAAACTTCGCGCATCACTCCAGGGGATCAGTTCGTGCGGCTGCCAGATATCGGCGGCCTCAACGTGGCGACGTAAATTGAGCTCGATCTCGAATGCGAGCGCATCCATGAGCTCATGATCGGTTAGCGTCTGCACCCCGCCCACGGTAGCCGTCTCGGCTCGCGGATGTGCGGTAGCTCACACAAACAATAAATTGGAACGGTAGTCCCAATCAGCGGATGGCAATCACCGCACCGGGCGCGAGCCAGCGAATGATCTGCACAAGCGGCCCACGATCGAGCGCGACGCAACCGAGCGTCGGCGTGCCGTCGGTGAGATGCATGAAGAACGCCGATCCCCCGCCCGGCACGCGGCCCGGGTTTACACCCATGACCACGGAGTATTCGTACTGCGGGATCTGGAGGTTCTCGCTCGCCGACTCGTTGAACGGGCAGCGGCCCGGCGCGCAGACCTGGTGGGTGTTGAACAGCGGGCTACGCGCGTCGCCGACCCACCAGTCGTTCCCTCCGATCCGCCGGTACGGCAGCAACCCACCCGGCGGCGGGGCCGTCCCGAAGACCGGGCCGAGCGAGAACACTCCGGCCGGGGTTGCCGGGATCCCATCGCGAGCCGCAGGCGCGATGCCCCGCGACCCGACCCAGCCCGGCACCGGCCCGACCACCGGCTGCCAGCCGGTCAAGGTGCGTTGCCACGCCGTCACGTTCGCGCGGCTGCCGCCGGTGCTTTCGACAGAGACAACCTGCAGGGCTACGCCCACCTGGGGTTCGAACCACGGCCCGCCCACCGACTGGGCGGGCACCCGGTGCAGGGGCGCGGCGCTCGCGGGCAGGGCCGTGGACAGACCGAGCAGGAGGAGCGCCGGGAAGATCAGCGCTGCAAGAACACGTTTGCGCATATCTCATGGTGCGACGTTGCCGAGATGACCGTTGGCAAGTTACCTCGGCGTGTCCCGACCGTGATGCGCTTCCCGGCGCTCTCCCGTCGGGTTGGTTACGAGTTGGGGCCGAATTCCTCGAGCATCTCGGTCACGAGCGCAGCGATCGGCGAACGCTCGCTTCGGGTGAGCGTGATGTGCGCGAACAACGGGTGGCCCTTGAGCTTCTCGATGACAGCCGCCACGCCGTCGTGCCGCCCGACGCGCAGATTGTCACGCTGCGCGACATCGTGCGTGAGCACCACTCGCGATCCGGACCCGAGCCGGCTGAGCACGGTGAGCAGCACATTGCGTTCGAGCGACTGTGCCTCGTCGACGATCACGAACGAGTCGTGCAGCGAACGGCCGCGAATGTGCGTGAGCGGCAAGACTTCCAGCATGCCGCGGCTCATGACCTCTTCCATCACCTCCGGGCTGGCGAGCCCATCGAGGGTGTCGAAGACGGCTTGCGCCCACGGCCCCATCTTCTCGCTCTCGGAGCCCGGCAGGTAGCCGAGTTCTTGTCCGCCAACGGCGTACAGCGGGCGGAAGACCACGACCTTGCGGTGGGTGCGCCGCTCCAGCACCGCCTCGAGCCCGGCCGTCAGCGCGAGCGCCGACTTGCCGGTGCCCGCCTTGCCACCGAGCGAGATGATCCCGATGCTCTCGTCGAGCAGCAGGTCGAGCGCGATGCGCTGTTCTGCGGAGCGGCCGTGGAGTCCGAAGGCCTCACGCTCGCCGCGCACCAACTGCACCCGCTTGTCCGCGGTGACCCTGCCAAGCGCGCTCGACGAACTGCTCAGCAGCCGGATACCGGTGTGACAAGGCAACTCTCGCGCATCGTCGACATCCACGATCCCTTCGGCATAGAGCGAATCCACCTGGGAGGAGGCCACATCGAGCTCCGCCATCCCGGTCCAGCCCGACGGCACCACATCGTGTGCGTGGTATTCGTCGGCGGGCAGACCCACCGCACCGGCCTTCACTCGCAGCGGAATGTCCTTGCTCACCAGCGTCACGTCGTGACCATCGCCGGCAAGATTCAAGGCACAGGCCAGGATTCGGGAATCGTTTGTGTCGGTGCGGAACCCGACCGGCAGCACCATCGGATCGGTGTGATTGAGCTCGACGTGCAACGTTCCGCCTTCGGTGCCGATGGGCACCGGTTTATCGAGTCGTCCATGCAAAAGCCTGAGATCGTCGAGCATGCGCAACGCCTCGCGGGCGAACCAGCCCAGTTCGTGATGGTGACGTTTGCCTTCCAGCTCACCGATGACGACCAACGGCAGTACCACTTCATGCTCTGCGAAGCGGATGACGGCCCAGGGGTCGGACAGCAGCACCGACGTGTCGAGAACGTAGGTCTTGATGCCAGCGGCGGGGGTGGCCCCCGCGTGTCCGTTGGTGTCGGGAACGGAGCGTGTAGCAGTCACGTGAGGCTCCTTCGCCTGCGCGGCACCCGCACAAACTCAACTCGCTGGGCCGGTCCGTCCTGTTGTGTCAGCTGACACAAGGGCCGGGTGCCGGCCCCCTCGAACTGAGTAGCTCAGTCACGATCAGGACCTCCCGCACAGGCGGCTTCCCCGCTACCTGTACCGCCGACGCTAATACCTGTTCCGCGTGTCGGCCTGTTGGACAGAGGCGTGTCGAGTGAACAACTTATTAAGCGGGTGCAACACGCATGGAACGGCGCGCGTGAGGATCTGGTGGCCAGGCCTCCGACCTGCGATTTATCGCCGATACGGCAACGGCGTCGGGCCGGGGCAACTGCCCCGGCCCGACGCCGTGCGATCAGATTTCGGCTGGCTCAGCCGAGCAGGTTCCAGCTCTCCAGACCGTCGTAGAGCGGGTACTGCTTGGCCAGCGCGGACACGCGGCCGCGCAGCGTCGCGACGTCCGAGGAACCGGTCAGCGTGGCGGCGATGATGTCGGAAACCTCGGTGAACGCCGCGTCGTCGAAACCGCGGGTGGCGAGCGCCGGGGTGCCGATGCGCAGGCCGGAGGTGACCATCGGCGGGCGCGGGTCGAACGGCACCGCGTTGCGGTTCACCGTGATGCCGACCTCGTGCAGCGCGTCCTCGCCCTGCTGGCCGTCGAGCTCGGAGTTGCGCAGGTCCACCAGAACCAGGTGCACATCGGTGCCACCGGTCAGCACGGTGATGCCCTTGGCCGCGACGTCATCGGCGGTGAGCCGCTCGGCGAGGATCTTCGCACCCGAGAGCGTGCGCTCCTGGCGCTGCTTGAACTCCTCGGTGCCGGCGACCTTGAGCGAGACAGCCTTGGCGGCGATCGCGTGCATGAGCGGGCCACCCTGCTGGCCGGGGAAGACCGCCGAGTTCAGCTTCTTGGCGAACTCCTGCTTGGCCAGGATGATGCCCGAGCGCGGGCCGCCGAGGGTCTTGTGCACAGTCGAGGACACAACGTCCGCGTGCGGGACGGGCGAGGGATGCAGACCGGCGGCAACGAGACCGGCGAAGTGCGCCATGTCGACCCACAGATACGCGCCAACCTCATCGGCGATCTCGCGGAAGGCGGCGAAGTCGAGGTGACGCGGGTAGGCCGACCAGCCCGCGACGATCACCTTCGGGCGCGCCTCGAGGGCGATCTTGCGCACCTCGTCCATGTCGACGCGGTGGTCTTCCTTGCTGACGCCGTAGGCGTGCACCTCGTACAGCTTGCCGGAGAAGTTCAAGCGCATGCCGTGCGTGAGGTGGCCGCCGTGCGCGAGGTCGAGGCCGAGCAGCTTCTCGCCTGGGTTCATCAGCGCCATCAGTACCGCGGCGTTGGCCTGCGCGCCGGAATGCGGCTGCACATTGGCGAATTCGGCGCCGAACAGGGCCTTCGCGCGATCGCGGGCCAGATCCTCGACGACGTCGACGTGCTCGCAGCCACCGTAGTAGCGGCGACCCGGGTAACCCTCGGCGTACTTGTTGGTGAGGACGGAACCCTGCGCCTGCAGGACCGCGCGCGGCACGAAGTTCTCCGAGGCGATCATCTCGAGGGTGTCGCGCTCGCGGGCGAGCTCACCCGCCATCGCGACAGCAACCTCGGGATCGAGCTCACCGAGAGACTGGGAAAGGATGGAGGAGGTCGTCTGCGTCACGGGCTCAGTTTATGTGGGCGCACGTCAGTCGCTTGCAGCGGGATCGGACCGTAACAGCGCAAGCAGGTTCGCCTCGGCGTCGTCGAGCGGCACGGTGGACTTACGCGCACGGGCAACGATGATCGCGCCCTCGATAGAACTGATCACGAAACTCGCCAACGAGCGGGCCCGGTCGGCTGCGATTCCTTCGCGGATGAAGGCGCCCTCGAGCTGGGCGATCCACGCCGTGAACGCACCGGCCGCCGCGGTTTGCACGTCCGGCTCCGATCCCGCGAGTGCGGCGCCGACGATCGGGCAGCCCATGCCATAAGAGGTCGCCGGGAGCCCGCGGCGCCAATAGCTCGTGAGGGCCACCACCCAGTCCTCCGGGCCGCCGGTGCTGGTGATCTTGTCGATGATCCCGGACAGCCGGTCGCCGGCCACGACAGTGGCCGCCGCGACGAGTTCGCTCTTACCCGCCGGAAAGTGCTGGTAGAGCGAGTTTCGCGAGGTGTTCGTGCGGCCGAGCAATTCGGCAAGCCCGGTGCCGTGCACGCCCTGCTCACGGACGAGCGCGATGGTGCCGTCGATCAGCCGCTCGCGCGGCCCCTGCTCCCGGTTTGCCATTCGTTCATCCTCCTGCGCCTCAGCGCGCCTTGCGTGAACCGATCGGTCCATGTTCCAATTATGCCAGACATGGACCGATCGGTTCACCGAAAAGGAGCAACTGATGACCACTTCCGCGATCGATCTCACGAAGCTCTCCGGACTGGAACTGCTGCGGACCGCAATCGACCTCGAGGGTCGCCCGCCCTACATCGGCGACCTGCTCGGCCTGGAAATTGACGAGGTCGAGCACGGCCGCGTCGTATTCGGCGTCACCACCCGGCCCGATTTCGCCAACCCGCTCGGCACCACACACGGCGGGATCTGCGCGACCCTGCTCGACTCGGTGATGAGTTGCTCGGTGCAAAGCACGCTCGACGCCGGGGTCGGCTACACGACGCTCGAGCTCAAGGTGAACTACATCCGCGCGGTCCCGATCGACGGCCGCCGACTCACCGCGACGGGCACGACCATCCACGTCGGCCGTACCACCGCGACCGCAGAGGGCCGGGTCGTGGACGAGCAGGGCCGGCTCGTCGCGCACGGCACAACGACCTGCGCGATCTTCCGCTGACGGGCTGAGTTCTGGCCGTTCGCGGGTGCAAATTGTGTAAACGGGGCCGAAACTTCGCACCCGGGAACAAGTTTCGCGCCCGTTAGTGCCCAAACACGAGCGCTTTAGACCTGGCTGCGCAGGGCGCCGGGGGTGAGCGGCTCGTCGAGCAGGCGGCCGAACCGGTCCACGCGCTCGTCGGCATCGGCAGCGGCATCGAGCCAGCGACCGAGCAGCCGGTACCCCTCGACATACGTGCTGATGTACGCGCGCCAAAGCGGCGACGACAGGAACCGCAACTGCTGCCGGGCCCGCTCGGGCGTGGCGAGTGACCAGCGCTGGATGAATTCGGCGACGTCATCGGCGCTGCGGCCGCGGTCGTGCAGCAGCAGCGCGGCATCTTGGCGCACGCCGAGCAACTTCGCGGACGCCTTCGAAATCGCCTCGGCCCGTTCGCCATCGAACCGCAGCCCGAGATCGGCGTAGATCTCCTGCGCCCACATCCCCCAATTCGACGGCACGATCGACTTCAGCGCGAGGTCGGCGAGACCCTCCGCCATCAAGCACTGCGGGGTGTTCACCAGGAACAGCTGCTGCTCGAGTTGACCGCCCGCGACCAGGCCGGCCTCCTTACGGCAGTGCTCGGTGTGGTGGCCCGGGTACGACTCGTGCGCGATCAGGTGCGGTAGCCCCGCGAGGTACTGCTTCAGGTCCGAGTTGATCGCGACCTTGGACTGGAAGTCGCCGAGGTAGTAGTTGAAGCCCGACCAGGGCTTGTCCCCCACCACCTCATAGGTCACCCGCTCGGTCTCGGGCAGCGGGTACTGGGCGCGCACCAGATCGCGCAGCGCACTCGAGAACGCCTCCACGCACTCGGCGAGACGCTCCGGCGGAATCTCGTCGGCCTTACGGTGCGCGGCCATCCGCTCGGCGAGCGAATCGCCGGTGCCGTGCGGGAGCACCTCGTCGAGCAGTCGGTGAGCCTCGCGGTAGTCCGCCTCGTCGCCCGGCTCGATACGCACGTCGAAGTAGGCCTCGACCTCGTCGACGAAACCGATCTCGTCGCCGGCGAACTTGCGCGCGGAGCATTCCAGCGCGCGCAGGTGCACGTCGAGAAACTCGGCGCGCTGCGAAGGCAGCCCGGAACCGTCGAGCTCTCGGCGCAACGAGACGGCCCGGTGCGCCAACTCGCGCGGGTCCGGCGCGGGCGCGTTCTCCACCGCACGGCGTAGTTCCGGGTCGCCGGTGTACGCGTCGACAAACCCCTCCTCGAGGCGATCGAACGCCAGCCCAAGCTGCAGATACTCCCGAACCAGAACCTCGGACTCCATGCCCGCGACACTATCGCCACACCCGGCGGGCGGGCATCCCGACGAGCGTGCACGGACCCTGGCAGCACGCACCGACGGCGATACGAGCACAATCCGTCTATGCGACAGGTGCCGATCCGAGCGGAGCGCGCGGAGCAGCGGGTATGCGTATGCCGCGCGTGAGCGAGCCGAGTCCCTATGTCGAGTTCGACCGCAAGCAGTGGCGCGAGCTGCGTAAGTCGGCCCCGCTGGTGCTCACCGAGGAAGAACTATTCGGACTGCGCGGTCTCGGTGAACAGATCGATCTCGAGGAAGTCGCCGAGGTCTACCTCCCGCTGGCCCGACTGATCCACCTGCAGGTCGCCGCACGACAGCGGCTTTTCGCGGCCACCGCCACCTTCCTCGGCGAATCGCATCCGGACCAGCAGGTGCCGTTCGTGATCGGCGTCGCCGGCAGTGTTGCGGTTGGCAAGTCCACCACCGCTCGTGTGTTGCAGGCGCTGCTCGCGCGCTGGGAGCACCACCCACGCGTGGACCTTGTCACCACCGATGGCTTCCTCTACCCCACCGCCGAGCTGCAACGCCGCGGCATCATGCACCGCAAGGGATTTCCGGAGAGTTACAACCGGCGAAAGCTGCTCCGCTTCGTCACCGAGGTGAAATCCGGTGCCCCCGAAGTGGTTGCGCCGGTCTACTCACACGTCTCGTACGACATCGTGCCCGGGCAGTACCACCTGATCAAGCAGCCGGACATCCTCATCATCGAGGGACTCAACGTCCTTCAAACCGGTCCGCGGCTGATGGTCTCGGACCTGTTCGACTTCTCGATCTACGTGGACGCCCGGATCGAGGACATCGAAAAGTGGTATGTGCGAAGGTTTCTCGCGCTACGGGGAACGTCTTTCGCCGATCCGCAGGCACACTTCCACCACTACGCGGGCCTCACCGATCCGCAGGCCACCAGTGCCGCAGAAGAGCTGTGGCACAACATCAATCGGCCCAACCTGGTGGAGAACATCCTGCCGACCCGCCCGCGCGCCACACTCGTGCTGCGTAAGGACGCCGATCATTCGATCAATCGGTTGCGGCTCCGGAAGTTGTAGGCGCGTTGCCGGATTCGTCCGGCGCATCCTCACCAGACTCGTCGCGTTTGCCGGTCGGCGTGGACCAGGCCCGTTCGATCTGGGAGATGACATCGATCGTGCGGGCGGCCTCGATATGCGGCTTGCGGATCTCCTGTGCGATGTAGCGCGCCACGAACCGCTTGATCTCGTGATCCACGCTGCCGAGCGCGCGCAGCACATTGCCGCGCAAAGTCTCTGCCCGCACGTCGATGAGCACATCCTCGGAGGACGGCTCGTCGACGTCGATGATCACCCACAGCGGCTCGGCGGCCCGCACGGTCAGCCGGAGCACGACATCGCCGTCGACGTCGAAGCGCTGCTTGTCCACGGACAGGTCGATGAGCAAATGCAGCCGGATCGGGATGGTGAGATCAAAGGTGATGGTCTCGCCGTCGTTCCGCTTCAACTCGGGCGATCCGACATGCACCTTGGCCGAGACCTTGGCCAACCGGCCCGGCCCGGCACCGATCGGACCGAAGTCGAAGGAACTGCCGGCCAGCTCACCGAATGCTGCGGCGACCCGTTCGGGCGAAACGGCCAACTCGAAGAACCGACGGCCGAAGTTCTCGTAAGAGATATAGGCCGCGTCGTCACTGACATTCGGTTGTGCCACAAGGCGAAGGCTACGCCAGTCCCGCAATTGGTGTGACTGGGGTTACCGGCAATCCGGGCGTTCCCGGCGCGCGGCTGGTCAGGTGCCGAAGCGGCGATGCCGGGCGGCGTAATCGCGCAGTGCACGCAGGAAATCGACCCGGCGGAACTCGGGCCAGTACGCCTCCGTGAACCAGATCTCCGAGTACGCGCTCTGCCACAGCAGGAAGCCGGACAACCGCTGCTCGCCCGAGGTGCGGATGACGAGATCCGGGTCCGGCTGACCGCCCGTGTAGAGATGCGCATCGATCGCGTCGACGGTGATCTGCCCGGCCAGTTCGTCACCGCTCACGCCGGCCGCGATCCGCTCGGTCAGCAGCGACTGCACGGCATCGGCGATCTCCTGTCGCCCGCCATAGCCGACCGCGACGTTGACGTGGGTGCCGGTGCGGCCCGCCGTGCGGTCCGAGGCCTCCTTGAGGCGGCGGGCCGATTCCGAAGGCAGCAGGTCGAGCGTGCCGACGATCTTGACGCTCCAGTTCTTGCTGGGTCCGCTGATCTCCTCGACGACATCGGTGATGATCTCGAGCAGCGAGTCGAGCTCGGACGCATCGCGTCGCAGGTTCTCTGTGGACAGCAGGTAGATGGTCGCCATTTCGATGCCGGCCTGATCGCACCAGGTGAGCAGTTCGGCGATCTTGAGCGCACCCATCCGGTGCCCGTGGGTGACGTCGGTGAAGCCATTTTCCCTGGCCCAGCGGCGATTCCCGTCGCACATGACGGCGACGTGGCGCGGGTGCTCCAAACCGTCGAGCTGCGCCAGCAATCGACGCTCGTACAGCTTGTAGAGCAGACCGCGCGGCTTCACAGCTGCCGCGCCCCGGAGAGATTCAACACGGGTCTAAACCCTACGCCGACGGGATTTGCCGCTGTGCGACCCATGCCACAGTGCCGTTTCGGCGATTCGCGGACGGGTATCCGGCTGGCAACCTGCGGATTGGGGAGGACGCCGTGCCGACCACCAGCTATGAGACCGCCGCGTCGACAGATGAGGTCTGGGAGGTGCTGTCCGACGGCTGGAAGTTCCCACTGTGGGTTGTCGGGGCCTCGCGAATCCGGGCCGTCGACCCCGGTTGGCCGAAGGAGGGCAGCCGCATCCACCATTCGATCGGCTTGTGGCCACTGCTCATCAACGACACAACCCAGTCGCTCGATTGCCATCCGGGCCGGGAACTGCGCCTGGAGGCCAGGGCGATGCCGTTCGGCAAAGCCGAGGTGATCATTCGGTTGCACGACCTCGTGCGCGGCTGCAAGATCGAAATCATCGAGCACCTGAGCACGCCGCCGTTCACGCTGGTCCCGCGCCCGGCTCAGCGCGCGGCAATGCATCCACGCAACGTCGAGTCGCTGCGTCGGCTCGCCCTCCTTGCGGAGCGTTCCACCGGTGACTGACACCGTCGACGCAGTCGTGATCGGCGCCGGGCAGAACGGCCTGGTGGCCGCCGCGACGATGGCCGACGCGGGCTGGGACGTGCTGGTCGTCGAGGCGCAGCCCGAACCCGGCGGAGCGGTGCGGAGTGCAGAACTGTTCCCGGGTTACTGCTCGGATCTGTTCAGCGCGTTCTATCCACTCGCGGTGGCCTCACGGGTACTGCGCCGCCTGGACCTCGAAAGCCACGGCCTGCGCTGGTCGCGCGCACCCGCGGTGCTCGGCCACCCGCGCAGTCCGGAGGACCGCGACGCCGTCCTGCTTCACCCGGACCCGGACCGCACGGCCGACGAACTCGGCCGCTTCGACATCGACGACCGCGATGCCTGGCTGCGCACGGTTGAGCAGTGGCACAAACATCGCGAGCCGCTGCTCGGTGCGCTGCTCGACCCGTTTCCACCGGTCAAGGCCGCCACGAAGTTACTGCGTGCGACCGGTCGCAGCGACTTGTTGGCCCTGGTCCGGTTCCTGATGCTGCCCGCACGGCGGATGGCACGCGAACTGTTCGCGAGCGAGCAGGCCCGGCTGCTGATCCTCGGCAACGCGACCCATGCCGACATACCGCTCGACGCCCCCGGCAGCGGCGTCATGGGGTACCTGCTGACGATGCTCGGGCAGGACGGCGGCAATCCCGTTCCCGTCGGCGGCGCGGGCGCGCTGTCCGCGGCGCTCGTCGCTCGCGCACAGTCCGCGGGTGCCCGGGTGCGCTGCGGTGCGCGCGTCGAGACCATCGAGACGCGCTCCGGCTCAGCCACGGGCGTGCGCCTCGCGGGCGGCGAGCTGATCACCGCGCGGCGCGCTGTCGTGGCCGACGTCTCGGCCCCGGCGCTGTACACCGCACTACTGCCGAGCGATGCCGTGCCGAGCGCGGTGCAGTCGAGCCTTCGGGACTTCGAATGGGACACCCCGACGGTCAAGGTGAATTACGCTCTGTCGCAGCCTATTCCGTGGCGGTCAGCCGGGCTCGCCGACGCGGGAACCGTACACCTCGGCGCCGACGAGCGCGGCCTGGTGCGCTGGATGACCGATCTGAACACCGGCGTGCTGCCCGAGTCGCCGTTCCTGCTGTTCGGCCAGATGACCACGGCCGACCCCTCGCGCTCACCGGCCGGCACCGAAAGCGCCTGGGCCTACACCCATTTGCCGCGCGAGATGCACGACGATGGCCTCGCCGACGAGCTCGCGACACGAGTGGACCGCGTCCTGGAGGCGCACGCGCCCGGTTTCGGGGACACGGTCGTCGGCAGGCAGGTGCAGCGGCCGAGCGATCTCGAAGCGGCGAATGCGAACCTGCACGGCGGCGCGGTCAACGGCGGAACCGCCCAGCTGTATCAACAACTCGTCTTCCGGCCGGTGCCCGGCCTCGGCGGCCCGGAGACCCCGATCGCGAAGTTGTACCTGGGCAGTTCGTCGGCGCACCCTGGCGGTGGAGTGCACGGCGCGTGCGGCTATGCGGCGGCGCGGTCCGCGCTCCTCGGCGGCGCACGTCGCCGCACCCGCCGCGCGGTCATGCGGCTGCTCGCAGGCGGCTGACCTCGCACTGCGGGGAATGAACGAGAACCTACGGTACCGTAGGTTCGTCCCCGACACAGGAGCCGCAGTTGACCGTCCTTGGCCTCGACGAACTACCCGTCAAGCCGCGTATGCGGGGCTGGATTCACGCCTGGGCCTTTGCGGTCTCGGTGGTCACCGGCATCGCTCTCGTGGCGACGGCGGTCGTCGTGCACTCGGCAGCGGCTGGCTGGGCTACCGCCGTCTACTCGGCCACGGTGTGCGGAGTCTTCGGGGTCAGTGCGGCGTACCACCGAATTCACTGGCACAACCCGCGCCACCGGATCTGGATGAAGCGCGCCGACCATTCGATGATCTTCCTGTTCATCGCGGGCAGCTACACGCCCTTCGCGGTGCTCGGGCTGCCTCCCGACACCTGCAAGATCCTGCTCACCGTGGTCTGGTCCGGCGCCGCCGCGGGTGTCGCACTGAAGATGCTGTGGCCGGGCGCGCCGCGCTGGGTCGGTGTCCCGCTGTACCTGCTGCTCGGCTGGGCGGTGCTACCGGTTGTTGGCGAGATAACCCATCAGGTGGGGGTCGCGCCGATGGTGCTGCTGGTCATCGGCGGCCTGCTGTACAGCGGCGGGGCAATCCTCTACGCCACCCAGTGGCCCGATGTCTGGCCGCACACCTTCGGGCATCACGAGTTCTTTCACGCCGCAACGGTTCTCGCGGCGCTATGCCACTACTTCGCGGTGTGGCTGATCGTGCTCGGCTGAGCACTGCCTTCGAGCCGCACTGCCGAGCCGAGTGCGGTGCCACCAAGATCGGGTAGGTCAGCGGGCCAGTGCCTCCCGCAGATCCTCCACGGTCAGCACCGGGCGGTCGCACACGAAGCCCCGGCAGACGTAGGCCGCGGCGGCATCCTCGACTAGCGGACGGTCCACGAGCAGCGGCGTCGAATCGGCACGGCCTCCGACGATGACCGCGCCACCCGGCGCGTAACTGCGTGCCTCGGCGAGGAGTCCGGTGTCCCCGTCCTCACCCAGCGACACCGCGACCTGCAGCGGACCTCGAATTGCCGCCTCCGCCACGGCGAGCCACTGGCCGGCCGAGCGCGGCGCCCGCGCGAGCACCACCGATGCCCGCCGCAGCGTCGCGTCGGCCAGTTCGCCGTAGCGAGCCGCCGCATCCGGGTCCGCCAGACACGACGCGGTCAGCAGCGCCTCCGCCAGCGACGATGCCCCGGCGGGCGTCGCGCCGTCGATCGGGTCGCGCGGACGCAGGACGAGTACTTCGGCGTCGTCGGCGGTGTCGAACCAGCCGCCCGGTTCGTCGGGGTCGGCGAAATGGGAGATCGCGGCGTCCAGGATTTCCTGCGCCTGAGCCAGCCAGTCGGATTCGCCCGTGGCCTGATGCAGTGCGAGCAGTCCGGTCGCGAGCCAGGCGTAGTCCTCTAGCACACCGTCCGCGGTCCCGACGGTGCCGCCGAGCGAGGCTCGGCGCACCCGGCCGTCGGTGACGTGCACGTCGAGCAGGTGCCGGGCGCATCGTGCCGCGGCCTGCACCCATTCGGCGTGCCCTAGCGAGGCACCGGCCTCGGCGAGTGCGTTGACGGCCATGCCGTTCCAGGCGGCGATCACCTTGTCGTCACGCGCGGGTTGCGGGCGCCGGTTGCGCACCTCACGCATCGCCGCACGCACCCGGGCCATTCGCGGCGCGTCGGTTGGATCGACCGGCAGCTGCAGCACCGAGGTGCCGTGCTCGAAGGTGCCTGCGGTGGTCACGGCGAAAAGCTCTGCGGCCCAGTTGCCGTCGGCCGGGCCGAGTTCACCGGCCAGCTCCCCCGGCGTCCAGACGTAGGTCGCGCCCTCGACACCCTCGGCGGCCGGGTCCACGACGGTGTCGGCATCCAGCGCCGAGGCGAAGCCTCCGGCCTCCGTGATCAGGTCCGTCAGCAGGAACTCGGCGGTCTCCTCCGCGACCCGATGCGCGAGCAGGGATCCGCTGCGCCGGGCGAGATGCCCGTACACGCGCAGCAACTGCGCGTTGTCGTAGAGCATCTTCTCGAAGTGCGGCACCGTCCATGTGGTGTCGACGGCGTATCGCGCGAACCCGCCGGCGAGCTGGTCGTAAATACCGCCGCGCGCCATCGCCTCGGCGGTGCGGTGCACAGCCTCCCACACCTGCGGAGCACCGGTTCGTTCGAAGTTGCGGATCAGGCCCTCGAGCAATGCGGACGGCGGAAATTTCGGTGCGCCACCGAAACCGCCATGAGTCCGGTCCTCGTCACGCAGCACAGCAGCAACGGCGTGGTCGAGAAGTTCGGCGTTCACCTCGAACTCACCCGCGGGCAGCGCGTCGGCGTTCTGCCGCAACGCATCCACCGCGCCGGTCGCGGCCTCCTGCACATCTTCGCGTCGGTCTCGCCAGGTCTGCGCGATCGCGAGGAGCACTTGCGTGAACGACGGCATCCCGCCGCGCGCCGTCTTCGGGTAGTACGTGCCGCAGTAGAACGGTTCGGCGGCGGGCGTGAGGAAACACGTCATCGGCCAGCCGCCCTGCCCGGTCATCGCGACGGTCGCGTTCATGTACAGCGCGTCGATGTCAGGGCGTTCCTCGCGGTCCACCTTGATGCACACGAAGTTGTCGTTCATCACGAGGGCGGTGTCGTCGTCTTCGAACGACTCGTGTGCCATCACGTGACACCAGTGGCACGCTGCGTAACCGACCGAGAGCAGGATCGGCACATCGCGTTCGCGCGCCCACGCCAGCGCGTCCTCGCTCCATTCCTGCCAGTGCACCGGATTGCCAGCGTGTTGACGAAGGTAGGGACTCGTCGCCGCGCCGAGCGCGTTCGCGTTACGCAGTGTGGCTCCTAACGATCGGTGCCGTGCCCCGCCGTGTCGTTCCCATTCGGCTTCTGCTCGGCGGTGCCACCGGACTTCGGCTGCCCCGTGTCATCGGTATCCGAAAAGCGATCGGTGCCCTCATCGGCGGCCTGGTCCTGTTCGGGATGGTCCGGTTCGAAGGTATCCGGGAGCTTGCGCAGCTGCTTGTTCATCGAGCGGATCAGCAGCACCAGCCCGACGAGCAGCAGCAGCACAATGACGAGCCCGATCGGCGATGCCTTGCCGAACTCCGGCCCGGTCGGGTTCTGCGCGAGAATCTGAGTGATCATTCCGCGCCGTCCGTGTTGATTCCGGCGAACAGGTCGGTCTCGGGAATCCCGGTATGCACCCGGGTCTTGGCGAGCTCGAACTCCTCAGTGGGCCAGACGCGCTGCTGCAACTGCAGCGGGATCGCGAAGAAGGCGCCATTCGGGTCGATCTGCGTCCGATGCGCGCGCAGCGCGTCGTCGCGGTTGGTGAAGTACTTGCCGCACTGGATCTGGGTCGTCACGCGGGCCATGATGTCGCCATGCTCGGGCCGCCAGCGGTCCAACCACTCCTGCATGGGGAACGCATCACCGTTGCGGTCGTACTCCTCTTTGAAAAGCTCGAGGCGACGCCGGATGAAGCCGTGCGTGTAGTAGATCTTCTGCGGTTCCCACGGCTCGCCGGCCTCGGGGAACAGCGCCGGGTTGCCGGCCGCCTCGTACGCGGCCATCGAAACCTCGTGGCAGCGAATGTGATCCGGATGCGGATAACCGCCGTTTTCGTCGTAGGTGATCATCACTTGCGGACGGAACTGGCGCACGACGCGGACCAGCGCCTCGGTCGCCTCGTCGAGCGGAACGGTCGCGAACGATCCCTCCGGCAGCGGCGGCAGCGGATCGCCCTCGGGCAATCCCGAGTCGACGAATCCGAGCCAGTGCTGCTGCACCCCGAGAATCCGGGCGGCCTCCGCCATCTCCTCGCGGCGGATCTCGATCATCCGATCCTCGACGCCGGGCATGTCCATCGCCGGGTTGAGCACCGAGCCCCGTTCGCCCCCTGTGAGGGTGACGACCAGAACCTCGTGCCCCTCGTCGGCGTACCTGGCCAGCGTGGCCGCGCCCTTGCTCGACTCGTCGTCGGGATGGGCGTGCACCGCCATGAGCCGCAGTCCGCTCACGTTTTCCTTCACCTCAGCTTTGGTTCGCTACACCAGCGCCCGCCTGAAACAGCGGCGCGTCACCTCCCTATAGTTCCACTCGTCGCACTGTGCGCTCAGCCTCACCCCCGCCACCTCCCCGTCCGGAGCTTTCATGACCCACGTCGGCCCAGCCGATCGCTACCCGTCCGCAACGGGTCGCCGACGTTCCTCGCGTTGGGTGATCGTGCTGCTCGGCGTGCTCGTGGTGGCACTCGGTATCGGGATCGCCTACGTCGGCTACCGGGAGTTCGGGGTCAAGGAAATCGAGGGGAAGCAAGTCTCCTTCGAGGTCGTCGACGACTCGACCCTGACCATCAAGATGGGTGTGACCAGGCAGGATCCGAGCCGGCCTGCGGTGTGCATCGTGCGGGCGCGGTCGCGCCAGGGTGACGAGACGGGCAGGCGCGAGGTCTATGTCGCCCCCTCGGACAGCGGCACTGTGCAATTCGATGTGCCCATCAGGACATCGCGCCCGCCGGTCATCGGCGAGGTCTACGGCTGCTCGTTCGACGTTCCGGCGTATCTCGAGGTCAACTAAGTCGCGTTAGCGCAACCCCCAAAACGCGTCCACCGTGTGAAATCGGCAACTCGTGGTAGAATTGCCTGGTACACGGTTCCGGGCAATCGGAGCCGTGTTTGCTGCATTGGCGGCGCATGAGTAACGGCGCCAGCACGACATCTCGCACGGTGGGACCCTTGAATTGGTTCGGCCGGGCGGGTTTGTCGGCACTGTATGGGCGGGCACCATGATTGCCGCCTCGACACGATATAGGAGCTATTGAGATGACCGAGACCCAGGTGACCTGGCTGACTCCGGAATCGCACGACCGGCTCAAGAGCGAGCTCGACCAGCTCATTGCCAATCGTCCGGTCATCGCGGCGGAGATCAACGAACGACGTGAAGAGGGCGACCTCAAGGAGAACGGTGGCTACCACGCCGCGCGTGAGGAGCAGGGCCAGCAGGAGGCGCGTATTCGCCAGCTGCAGGAGCTGCTGAACAACGCGAAGGTCGGCGAGGCGCCCACCCAGTCCGGTGTCGCGCTCCCCGGTTCGGTGGTCAAGGTGTACTACGACGGCGACGAGTCGGACACCGAGACCTTCCTGATCGCCACCCGCGAGGAGGGCCTGCGCGAGTCGAAACTCGAGGTTTATTCGCCGAACTCCCCGCTCGGCGGCGCGCTCCTCGATGCCAAGATCGGCGAGACCCGCGAGTACACGCTCCCCAACGGCAACACCATGAAGGTGACGCTGGTCAGCGCGGAGCCGTACCACTCCTGATCAGCTCGAAACGACGAACGCCCCGGACCATTCGGTCCGGGGCGTTTCGTTTGTCTGGGCTGATCAGGCGAGTGCCTGCTCCAGGTCGCCGATCAGGTCGGCGGCGTCCTCGATACCGACCGACAGGCGCACGAGGTCGTTGGGAACCTCGAGCGCGGAGCCGGCCGTCGAGGCGTGCGTCATCGCGCCCGGATGCTCGATAAGCGACTCGACGCCACCGAGCGACTCGGCGAGCGTGAATACCTCGGTGCGGGCGCACAGTTCCCGTGCCGCCGCCTCACCGTCGGCGAGGCGCAGCGAGATCATGCCGCCGAATCGGCGCATCTGCTTCGCCGCGACCGCGTGGCCGGGGTGCTCGGCAAGGCCCGGGTAGATCACCTGGGCAACCTTCGCGTGGCCGGTGAGGAACTCCACAACCGCCTCGGCGTTGTCACTGTGCCGATCCATCCGCAGCGCAAGCGTCTTGATGCCGCGCAGTGTCAGGAACGCATCAAAGGGGCCCGGCACCGCGCCCGCGCCGTTCTGCAGGAACGCGAACTTGGTGTCGAGTTCCTCGTCGTCGGTAATCAGCGCGCCGCCGATGACATCGGAATGACCGCCGAGGTACTTGGTCGTCGAGTGCAGCACCACGTCCGCGCCGAGGGTGAGCGGCTGCTGCAGATAGGGCGAGGCAAAGGTGTTGTCCACCACCAGCTTTGCACCGCCGGCGTGCGCCACCTCCGCGAGCGCGGCGATGTCACCGATGTTGAGAAGCGGGTTGGTCGGGGTCTCGGTCCAGACAAGCTTGGTGTTCGGTCGCATCTGTGCACGGACCGCGTCCACGTCGGAAACGGGCGCCACCGAGTACTCGATGCCCCACTCCGTGAACACCTTGTCGATCAACCGGAACGTGCCGCCGTACGCGTCGTTCGGGATGACGAGGTGATCGCCCGGGCGCAGCGCGGCGCGGAGCATGCAGTCGGTTGCCGCCATGCCCGAGCCGAACGCCCGGCCGAAGGTGCCGGACTCGATCGCGGCGAGATTGTCCTCGAGTACGCGCCGCGTCGGGTTGCCGGTGCGGCCGTACTCGAACCCATTGCGCATACCGCCGACGCCGTCCTGCGCGAAGGTCGAACTCGCGTAGATCGGGACATTCACCGCACCCGTCTGGGCATCCGGGTCGAACCCGGCGTGCACGGCACGGGTGGAGAACCCCTGCCAGTTCGCGCGGTCGGCCTTGCTGCGCTGCTCACTCATGGCGATGAGCATATTCCCCGCCGCATGGCCTGAAATCGGCGGGACATCCAGCCACAATGAGCAAGAATCTTCTCTCAATTACCACAAGGTCCCGAAACGGACGCTCGCCAGCCGATAGCCTGCCTTCCAGGGAGGACACCATTATGAGCTTGCCGACAACGCCTATCCGACAGCCACTCCTGCGTGCAGCGACCGTGCTGTTCGTCCTGCTCGCGGGCCTGTTCGGCATGACCGCGCCGGCCCAAGCGGCCCCCACGCGCGTCACCGAACTCGGCCAGGTGCACACCCTTGCCGGCGGCAGCCTGTTCTGCGCAGGCAGCGTCCGGGTATGGGCAACGACCAATACGGACTGGGGTGATCGCTCGATCCTCAATGCGCAGGCGCTGCCGATGCAGGGGTTGGCAACTGGCTCGGTGGGGACCTCGGCCGGCTCGAGTCTCGGCGGCCCCTGCGTCGTGGGTGTGCGGGTCGGATGGCGCAATGTGACCACGGGCCAGGTCGGTGAATGGCGCTTCGCAGTCACTTCCGGTCCGTACGGCAGCATGCAGTACGCGCTGTTCCAGCCCACCGGGAAGGGACGCATAGTGACCGACGTGACCACCGACCAGTTGAACATTCCGAGCTTCAGCGCGTACGACGTCTTCTAGGTCGTAAACACCAAGGGCCGGGCAGGCATTGTCTGCCCGGCCTTCTGCTGTCCGGATCGGCTACGCGTTCCCAGCACGGCCCGGCGGGGCCTTCGCAGCAGCACCTCGGGTCCAACATTACGAACCGCTACCCTCTACTGGTCAAGCGTTCAGAAAGGAATTGTATGAGTTTGCCGAATTGGCCCAGCCGAAAGGCATTGCTCCGCGCAGTGACTGTGTTGGCAATTTCGCTTGCGGGCCTGTTTAGCACCGTCGCGCCGGCGCAGGCAGCGCCCACCCGCGACAAAGAACTCGGTCAGGTGCAGACGATCACCACCGTCGGCGGGTTTTGCGCGGGAAGCATCCGGGTGTGGGCATCGGCCAACGCGGAGTGGCATGGCCGAGCGATGCTCAATGTGCAGGCGCTGCCGTGGCAGGGCTTGAGCGGCTCGTCGAGCGGCTGGTCGTCCGGCTCGGCGGCCGGATCCTCGCTCGCAGCCAGCTGCAGCGTGGGGGTTCGGGTCGCATGGCGCAACGTGCACACCGGCAAGACGGGTGAATGGAAATTCCAGCTCACCGCCGGCCCCTCCGGCAGCATGCAGCACGCGATGTTCCAGCCCACCGGTAAGGGACGAGTCGTCACCGACGTGACCACGGACCAGCTCAATATTCCGAGTCACGGCGAGTTCGACGCCGAGTAGACCGCAACTGGCATAAAGGCCGGGCAGGCATCGCCTGCCCGGCCTTTTGCTGTTCGGATCAGCTGCTCTCGCTGAGGAAGCCGAGCAGGTCGTGGCGAGTGATAACGCCGACCGGCTTGCCATCCTCCACCACCATCAGCGCATCGGTGTCGTGGAGGGCCTTGGTCGCAGCCGATACCTGCTCGCCTGCACCGATCAGCGGGAACGGCTGGCTCATGTGCTTGGCAACGGGATCGGCGAGATGCGCACGGCCCTCGAAAACTGCCGAAAGCAGGTCGCGCTCGGTGACGCTGCCCGCGACCTCACCGGCCATGACCGGCGGCTCGGAACTGACGACGGGCATCTGCGAGACGCCGTACTCGCGGAGGATCTCGATCGCGTCGCGCAGCGTCTCGGACGGGTGGGTGTGCACGAGATCCGGCAGCGCACCGGACTTGCCGCGCAGCACATCGCCCACTGTCGGCTCGTCGGTCTTGCCGTCGAGGCGCGAGCGGAGGAACCCGTAGGAGCGCATCCAGTCGTCGTTGAAGATCTTCGACAGGTAGCCGCGGCCGCCGTCCGGCAGCAGCACGACCACCACAGCGCCCGGGCCCTCCCGCTCGGCAACCTCGAGTGCGGCGACCATGGCCATGCCGCACGAGCCGCCGACCAGTAGGCCCTCCTCGCGAGCGAGGCGGCGGGTCATCTCGAACGAATCGGCGTCCGAGACCGCGATGATCTCGTCCGGAATGGCCGGGTCGTACGCGCTGGGCCAGAAGTCTTCACCCACGCCCTCGACGAGGTAGGGCCGTCCGGTGCCACCGGAGTAGACCGAGCCCTCGGGGTCGGCGCCGACGACCTTGACCTTGCCGCCCGAAACTTCCTTCAGGTACCTGCCTGCGCCGGTGATCGTGCCGCCGGTGCCGACGCCGGCAACGAAGTGTGTGACCTTGCCATCGGTGTCGCGCCAGATCTCGGGACCGGTGGTCTCGTAGTGGCTCGCCGGGCCGCCGGGGTTGGAGTACTGGTCCGGCTTCCAGGCGCCCGGGATCTCGCGCGTCAGCCGGTCGGAGACGTTGTAGTAGCTGTCCGGGTGCTCCGGCGGCACGGCGGTCGGGCACACCACGACCTCGGCGCCATACGCCTTGAGCACGTTGCGCTTGTCCTCGCTGACCTTGTCCGGGCAGACGAAAACGCACTTGTAGCCGCGCTGCTGGGCGACGAGCGCCAGGCCGATGCCGGTGTTGCCGGAGGTCGGCTCCACGATCGTGCCACCGGGCTTCAACGCGCCGGACTCCTCCGCGGCGTCGACCATCTTCACCGCGATACGGTCCTTCGAGCTGCCGCCCGGGTTGAGGTACTCGATCTTGGCGGCGACCACGCCGGAATTCGGCCGCACTACCGACGAGAGCTTGACGAGCGGGGTGTTCCCGATGAGATCGACGACATGCTCAGCGATACGCATGACTCCATCGTCCCAGAACGGCCGGGTGAACACTTCGCTGGCTACCCCTTAGTGTGCCGACGCGCTTGCCGCTCAGCGACTAGATTCGAATCGGCTCAAGATGTCGTGGGAAACGGTGGATCGAGGGGTGAGGCGATGACTCCCCGATGGCGGGTGGCGGCGGTAACGGGCGCCGCGACGGTGGTTGCCGGATCGAGCGCCGGGACGGCGTATTGGGCGGCCTACAACTACCTGATGAATCAGGCGGCGACGGCGCGCGGTGTGATAGGCCGCGACACCGCCAAACCCCCCGCAGCGGACGGGATCTACTCCCCCGGGTGCGTCGCACCGGAAACTGCGGGAGCACCGTTCGACCTGCACCTGATGATCTTCGGCGACTCCACCGCAGCCGGGCAGGGCTGCACGATTGCCGAGGAGGTGCCGGGCGTACGCATTGCGCGCGGGCTCGCCGAGGAGACCGGGCAACGGATCCGGTTGAGCACCAAGGCGATTCCGGGCGCAACCTCGAAGGGCCTCTCCGGCCAGGTCGACGCGATGTTCATCACCGGTCCTGCACCGGACGCCGCCGTCATCCTCATCGGCGCCAATGACGTCACGAAGAAGCACTCCATCGCGGCCTCGGCGCGCCGGCTCGGCGAGGCCGTGGACCGGCTGCATCAGGCGGGCACCGTTGTTGTGGTCGGGACGTGCCCTGATCTGGGCGTCATCACCGCGATCCCGCAACCGCTGCGCACGGTGGTACGGAACTGGGGGCTCCGGCTGGCGCGCGCCCAGGCCGAGGCGACGCGTGCGGGCGGCGGGCATCCGGTGGCACTGGCCGACCTGCTCGCGCCGGAGTTCCTCGCCGCACCCGACCGTATGTTCTCCCCCGATCAGTTCCACCCGTCCGCCGCGGGATACGAACTTGCTGCGGAGGAACTGCTGCCGGTGCTCGCCGCGGCACTCGGCGAATGGCGGGGCGGTCCGATCCCCGACGCGCCCGAGTTGTCCGAGGCTGCGGAGAAGCGCCGAACCAGTGCCCGCGCGGTCGATGCGCTCAACCGTTTCCTCCGCCGCCACGACGACACGGCCACGGCGCAGACGGTGCTCGCGGCGGCAGATTCCGGACGGCACCGAAGCGCCGCCGCCCGCGCGACGTAATGTTGCCCGCGACCATAGTGATTTGACCCACGAATAGGGATCAGGTTCCACAGAGGAGTTTTGCAATGCCCGAGGCAGTAATCGTTTCTGCTGTGCGCTCGCCGATCGGTCGCGCCGGCAAGGGATCGCTCAAGGACGTTCGGCCGGACGATCTGGCCGCTCAGATGGTCGCCGCGGCGCTCGCGAAGGTGCCCGAGCTCGACCCGACCGAGATCGACGACCTGATCATGGGCTGCGGTCAGCCCGGCGGTAAGTCCGGCTTCAACATCGCCAAGGTTGTCGCCACGACCCTCGGCTACGACTTCGTGCCCGGCGTCACGGTCAACCGCTACTGCTCGTCGTCGCTGCAGACCACCCGGATGGCGATGCACGCCATCCGCGCTGGTGAGGGCGATGTCTTCATCTCCGCCGGTGTCGAGTCGGTCTCGAGCTTCCCGTCCGGCAACGCCGACGGCTGGCCCGACACCAAGAACGACCGCTACGCCGATGCGCAGGCGCGCACCGCGCAGTCCGCGCTTGGCGGCGTCACCTGGACCGACCCGCGTGCGGACGGCGTGCTGCCCGACATCTACATCGCGATGGGCCAGACCGCGGAGAACGTCGCGACCTACACCGGTATCTCCCGCGAGGACCAGGACCGCTGGGGCGTGCGCAGCCAGAACCGCGCCGAGGACGCGATCAACCGCGGCTTCTTCGCCAACGAGATCACCCCGGTCACCCTGGCCGACGGCACCGTCGTCTCCACCGACGACGGCCCGCGTGCCGGCACCACCTACGAGGGCATCAGCGGCCTGAAGCCGGTCTTCCGTCCCGACGGCACCGTGACCGCCGGCAACGCCTGCCCGCTCAACGACGGTGCTGCCGCGCTCGTGATCATGTCCGACACCAAGGCCAAGGCCCTCGGCCTGACCCCGCTCGCGCGAATCGTCTCCACCGCCGCGACCGGCCTGTCCCCCGAGATCATGGGCCTCGGCCCGATCGAAGCGGTCAAGAAGGCCCTCGGCTACGCGAAGATGTCGACCTCCGACATCGACCTGTTCGAGATCAACGAGGCGTTCGCCGTTCAGGTGCTCGGCTCGGCTCGTGCGCTTGACCTCGACGAGGACAAGATCAACATCTCGGGTGGTGCGATCGCGATCGGTCACCCGTTCGGCATGACCGGTGCCCGCATCACCAACACCCTGCTCAACAACCTGCGCGAGCAGGACAAGACCTTCGGCGTCGAGACCATGTGTGTCGGCGGCGGCCAGGGCATGGCGATGGTGCTCGAGCGCCTCAGCTGATCCCTCTTCGGGTCACAAAGCACCCGCGGGCGATTCGTCGCCCGCGGGTGCTTCTTTTTGGCTCGCTTCGCGGGTGCAAATCTTCCGTACGGGGGCGAAACTTCGCACCCACGAACAGGTTTTGCACTCGTGAAGGACTGCTAAACCGGTGCGAAATTGGTAAACGGGGGCGAAACTTCGCACCCGGGAACACAATTTGCACCCGTTTGGGCGCCCGAAAACGAGAACGGCCCCGCGCTGATGCGCGAGGCCGCTGTCGTGTCGGTTGCTAGTCGCTGTTGAAGTAACTCAGCAGACGCAGGATCTCGACGTAGAGCCAGACCAGGGTGACGGTGAGGCCGAGGGCCACGCCCCAGGCCGCCTTCTCGGGCGCGCGCGCCCGGATCAGCTGGTCGGCAGCGTCGAAGTCGAGCAGGAAGCTGAACGCGGCGAGCGCGATGCAGACCAGGCTGAAGATGATGGCGATCGCTCCACCGTCGCGCAGGCCGAAGCCGCCGGGGGTGAAGAAGCTCGCGATCAGGTTGCCGAGCACGAGCACCATCACGCCGATCAGGCCGCCGATGATCATTCGGGTCAGCCGCGGCGTCACCCGGATCGCACCGGTCTTGTAGACGACCAGCATGCCGAAGAAGACGCCGAACGTACCGAGGATGGCCTGGATGATCAGCTCACCGCCGCCGGCACCGCCGAATTCGACGTTGGTGAACATGAACGACAGCGCGCCGAGGAAGAAGCCCTCCGCCGCCGCGTAGCCGAGCACCAGGGCGGGGTTGTCCATCTTGCGGCCGAAGGTCGCGACGAGCACGAGGACCAGACCGATCAGGCCGCCGCCGATGACGAACGGTGCGGCGAGGTCGGCGTTCCCGTCGACGAGAACGTAGGAGACGATCGCGGTCAGTGTCAGGACGGCCAGAGTGATGCCGGTCTTGGTGACGACATCGTCGATCGTCATGGACCGGGTCTCGGGCGCAGCCTCGTACTGCTGCGGCGGGTACTGCTGCCCGTATCCCTGCTGGGCTACCTGGCCTGCGCCGGCCGCGGCGGACCCGAATGTGGCGTATCCGCCGCCCTCCTGCTTGGGCAGGTTGCGGAACACCGGGTTGGTGGTCGTGCGCACCGTGCACATCCCTTCTCGTGTGACCGGGCGAAACGAGTGCTCTCGTCTCTCCTTGTACGGTAAACGCCGGACGCTCGCGGCAGGTTCCCAGCGAACATCGTGTCCTTCGGACAATTCGGACTCTACCCGCGTGCGCCCGATTGTCCGGTCCGGCAGCGACCGCACTTGCCCGCAACCGTAGCGGTGCGGCGTGTAGCGCGCGCTCGGACGGGGCATTCCCGCCCCATGTGCGAAAGCATCGCCGACGCGGACCAACCCCGCGACGACGTGGAAGCAGAACTCCTCGACCAGGCCGAGGGCCTCGATCCCGACGAACTCGGCACTGCCGATGACGACGTATACGACGCGCCCGAGGGCTGGAGCGAGGCAGACAAGTTCGGCACTACCGCGCGTGAGGCCAAACAGGGCGAAAGCGCGGACCGCAAGCTGGCACGCGAGGAGCCGGACACCGGCGCCTAGCGGCGCGAGCGCGTCACCGTGAACTTGCGGTTGCGGCCCACCTGCTCGGTCGGCCCGACGAGGCGCGCGAGATCCGCCTTGTAGCCGAGGTCGGAGTTGTACACCGTCCATAGTTCCCCGCCGGGGCGCAACGCCCGCGCCGCGCCGCGAAACAACTTGTCGGCGAAACCGGTGTTCACGCTCGCACCGGAATGGAACGGCGGGTTGCACACCACGAGGTCGGCGGTGCCGGCCGGGAACTCGGCGAGGGCGTCGTCGCGGGTGACGACTACACGATCACCGACACCACTGGCCGCCGCGGTCGCGCGGGCAGAGGCCACCGCACCCGCCGAGCGATCGGTCGCGATCACTTCGATTTCCGGCCGCGCCTTGGCGAGGCAGACCGCGAGAATGCCTGTACCGCAGCCTAAATCGACGACAGTCCGGGCATCGGACGGCATTCGGGGAAGGAAGTCGAGCAGGAACCGGGTGCCGATATCGAGTTTGGCACCGGCAAAGGCGGTGCCGAACGCGACCACGGTGATGCCGAGATCGGGTAGCTCGGCACGCATCGGAGATGGCTGCGCACCAACCGGTTTCGGTTCGGTTGAGACGACCACTCGGGACTTCTGCCGGCCGCGTGTAGGTTGCACGACCGAAAATGACTCGCCGAGAACACCATTCATTGCGACGGTGATGTGCTTGTCCCGGCCACCGGCATAGACGACAACGGCGGGGTCGGCCCAGCGCGCGACCGCATCGGCGAGTTCGCGCAACTCGTCGAGCCCGCGCGGGAGCCGCATCAGCACGGTGCGCGCACCGGCCAGCAGATCAGGCCCCAGCTCACACTGCCGGTAGGCATCGGACAGTCCGGCGCGGTCCGCATTGTGCGCGAGCGCCTGCTCACCGGTGAGCGGATCGCAGAACGACCGGATGCCGCGCACCCCGGCAGCGGCCGCACCGAGCGTCAACGCGCCGTAGTTGTCGCCGATCACGGCAACCGTGCCCGACTCGGCATCGGCGAGTGCGTCGACCGCCGTGTCGAGAATCAGCCGGTCGGCCGCATCGACAGCGAAGAGATTGACGGCCTCGTCATCGGGAAACCGGCGCAGGCCGGCGAAGATGTCCTCGCTCATATCGGGTGGGCCGCTAGGCGCGGACGCTCAGCCCGACCCGCTGGAACTCCTTGAGGTCGGAGTAGCCTGCCTTCGCCATCGACCGACGGAGACCGCCGACGAGGTTCAGCGAGCCGTACGGATCATCGGACGGGCCACTGAGCACCGTCTCGAGGCTAGGGCGCTCACCAGCCGAGACCGGCAGCATGGCTCCGCGCGGCATGGACGGGTGCGCCGCCACCGACGGCCAGTACCAGCCGCCGCCGGGCGCCTCGGCAGCGAGCGCGAGCGGCGCACCGAGAACGGCGGCGTCCGCGCCGCAGGCGATGGCCTTGGCGAGGTGGCCCGAGGTCGCGATGTCGCCATCGGCAATCACGTGCACGTAGCGGCCACCGGTTTCGTCGAGGTAGTCGCGTCGTGCGGCGGCGGCATCGGCGATTGCCGTGGCCATCGGGATACCGATGCCGAGCACTTCGCCGGTAGTCGTGGCGCCGGCCATCGAGCCGTAGCCGACGATCACGCCGGCAGCACCGGTGCGCATCAGGTGCAGCGCGGTGCGGTGATCGCTCACGCCACCCGCCACGACCGGAACATCGAGTTCGGCGATGAAGGTCTTGAGGTTCAACGGCTCTTCCTCGCCGCGGCCGACATGCTCGGCGGAAATGATCGTGCCGTGCACGACGAGCAGGTCGATGCCGATCTTCAGCAGCGCCGGGGTCACGGCCCGGGCGCTCTGCGGGCTGACCCGGACCGCGGTGGTCACACCGGCAGCGCGCACCTTCGCGACGACCTCCGCGAGCAGATCGGGCTGTACCGGCGCCTGGTGCAACGCCTGCAGCTTCTGGATCGGCGCGTCCGGGTCGTCGTCCTTCTCGGCCGATTCCACCAGCTCGGCGAGCTTGGTCTCGACATCGGTGTGGCGTGCCCACAGGCCCTCGCCGTTGATCACACCGAGGCCGCCGCGGCGGCCGAGTTCGATCGCGAAATCCGGCGAACCGAGCGCGTCGGTCGGGTGCGACAGGATCGGGATGTCGAACCGATAGGCATCGAGCTGCCAGGACAGCGAGACGTCCTTCGACGAACGGGTGCGACGCGACGGAACGATGTCGACATCGTCCAGTTCGTAGGTCCGGCGGGCGGTGCGGCCCATGCCGATTTCAACGAGGTCGCGCACGCGCGTCCTTTCTGTTGGCGCCGCTTTCGCGGCAGCTCCGGTGGCGCCGCGTGTGTCGCGGCTGCTCTCTCGGGTGACTCGGAAGTGAAGCTACCGCTAACGCGCCGAGTAGTTGGGCGCTTCCACCGTCATGGTGATGTCGTGCGGGTGGCTTTCCTTGAGGCCCGCGGCGGTGATCTGCACGAACTGCGCCTGCTGCAGGTCCGCGATGGTATTGGAGCCGGTGTAGCCCATCGCGGCACGCAGGCCGCCGGTGAGCTGGTGGATCACCGAGCCGAGCGGGCCACGGAACGGAACCCGGCCCTCGATGCCCTCGGGGACCAGCTTGTCCTCGGCCAGCACGTCGTCCTGGAAGTAGCGGTCCTTCGAGAACGACTTGGCCTGCCCACGGCCCTGCATGGCACCGAGCGAACCCATGCCGCGGTAGCTCTTGAACTGCTTGCCGTTGACGAGGATCAGCTCGCCAGGGGACTCGGCGGTGCCGGCGAGCAGCGAGCCGAGCATGGCGGTTGATGCGCCCGCGGCGAGTGCCTTGGCGATATCGCCGGAGAACTGCAGACCGCCGTCGGCGATCACGGGCACGCCGTGCGGCTTGCACGCGGCGACCGCCTCGAGGATCGCGGTGATCTGCGGCGCGCCAACACCGGCGACGACGCGGGTGGTGCAGATCGAGCCGGGGCCGACACCGACCTTCACAGCGTCCGCACCGGCCTCGACCAGTGCAAGCGCGCCCGCACGGGTCGCGATATTGCCGCCAACGACCTGGACGCGGTCCCCAACCTCGGCCTTCGCCTTCGCAACCATCTCGAGCACCTGAACCTGGTGACCGTGCGCCGTGTCCACGATGAGGACGTCCACGCCGGCGTCGACAAGACCCATCGCACGCGACCAGGCATCCGGTCCGACGCCGACCGCCGCGCCAACCAGCAGCCGGCCGTCGCGGTCCTTGGTCGCGAACGGATGCTGTTCGGTCTTCACGAAGTCCTTGACGGTGATGAGCCCACGTAGGTGCCCACGGCCGTCCACGATCGGGAGCTTCTCGATCTTGTGCCGTCGCAGCAGGCCGAGCGCGGCCTCTGCGGTGACGCCTTCGCGCGCCGTGATCAGCGGAGCCTTGGTCATGACCTCGGAGACGTGGCGCTGGTCATCGACCTCGAAGCGCATATCCCGGTTGGTGATGATACCGACCAGTTCGCCCTGTTCGTTGGTGACCGGCAGGCCGGAGATCCGGAAGCGGGCGCACATCGCGTCGACCTCGGCCAGCGTGTCGTTCGGCTTGCAGGTCACCGGATCCGTGACCATGCCGGCCTCGGACCGCTTCACCGTCTCCACCTGGGCTGCTTGCTCAGCCGCCGGCAGGTTGCGGTGGAGCACTCCCATGCCACCGGCGCGTGCCATGGCGATCGCCATCCGCGCCTCGGTGACGGTGTCCATCGCCGAGCTCACCAGCGGCACGCGCAGCGTGATCTCGCGGGTCAGCCGGCTCGAGGTGTCCACGCCGCTGGGGATCAGATCGGACGCGGCGGGCAGCAGCAGTACGTCATCGAAGGTCAGACCGAGCATCGCGATCTTGTTCGGGTCGTCCCCGCCGGTGTGTACGCGCGGCGCCGAGGCAGCACGGGCCGCCGCGGACGCCACGTTCCCGGTTCCGGCGATAGTGCTCATCGGATCGGGTCCTCCTGTGCTCGGACAGCCGACGGCCACCCGGCTCGTCGTGGATGTGTTAGCTGGTCACGCGCGGGAAAGGAAATCGACAACTTTCCCCGCCGCTAAGACCATGGTATCGGCTCCAGTTGGTGCGAACACACCACACCGAAGGGCGACCGCTGGCGAAGACCACATCCCACTGCGTACCGTTGTGGTGTGCGTGACCATTTGCCACCCGGACTCCCACCCGACCCGTTCGCGGGCGACCCCGCAGATCCCTCGGCGGCACTGGATGCCATCGAGCCTGGTGAACCGCTTAGTCCGCAGGAACGACTCGCCGTCGAAGAAGATCTCGCCGATCTCGCTGTGTACGAGGCGCTACTCGGTCATCGCGGCATTCGTGGCCTGGTCGTCTGCTGTGAGGACTGCAAGCAGGATCACTATCACGACTGGGACATGCTGCGCGCGAACCTGCTGCAGCTACTGGTCGACGGCACCGTCCGGCCACACGAGCCGGCCTACGACCCGATCCCCGAGGCGTACGTCACCTGGGACTACTGCCGCGGCTACGCGGATGCGTCGATGAACGAGGCACTGCACGGCGACGGCTTCGACGCCTGACCCGACTTACGACAAACGAAAGGCTCGGCCGGATTCCGGCCGAGCCTTTCGTTTGTCCTACGTCAGCGGGAGGTGAAGATCATTCGGTCAGGCGCGAACGCCCTGGTCACAAACCGCCGGTCCCGTCCGGATTCACACCCAGTCCACCCGGCTGAACAGCGCCGGGATGCGGAAGCAGGGGCGGATCCGAGCGGATCGTCGTCGGCGGCGGCACTTCCGCGCCCGGCTGGTTATCCACCGGAGGCGGGATCAGCGTGTTCGTGTCACTAGCCGGCGGGTTTTCGACGCTCGGGGTCGTGGGTTCGAAAATCGTGGTCGGCTCGACCGGCGGCACATACGGCTGCGTCGGCTCGTCGGGATCGACGGTCAGGGGCGGCTGCGTGGTCGGCACAAGCAGCGGCAGTTCCTGCGTCGGCGCGGCCGCCGAGCTCGCCGTGCTGTCCGGGATCAGCTGGTCTGTGACCGACGGTGCAGAGGTCGACGTGGTCGACGGCAGCAGCAGCGGCGGCAGGAGCGACCCGGTGGTGATCGGCGGCAGCAGCGACGGCAGCGGGATCGGCATGGTTCCCAAACCGCCCGCCTCCTCGAGCTCAGTGCGCAGCGCAGCCAGACGATCTTCGAGATCGCCACGGTGCGCGGAGTTGTCGACATCGCTCGCGCGGTTTCCGGCGCGCTCGAGCAACGACTTCGCGCCGTTCACGTCACCCTGCGCTAGCGCCTGCTCGGCGGCGTCGAGATCGGTGGAGCTGTCGATCCGGGCCATCGTGGAATCGGCCTGCTTACTGAAGACAGCTTCCTTCACGGACCAAAGCGGGTCGCCCGGGTTCGCGTTGTAACTGATAGCGGTGATACCGGTGACAACCGCGATCACGGCGGCCGCGGCGGTAACCGGGCCGAGTAGCCGCAACCGGCGGCGACCGTTGCGCATGGCCGCAACTGCGGCGATTTCCTCGTTCACCGCTGCCACAACCGTGTCCAGATCCGGACCCGCAGGCATAGGTGTGGAATTGAGCTCTGCCCGCCAGGCAGAGAGCAGCATTGCGAGTTGATACTCGTCCGCGCTGTCGGTTGCTACCGGGCCATCCCCCGCGATCGCGTTGATCAGTGCGTCGTCACGCCGCACCGCCGCGATGTCGATGGGTCCCTCATCGAGGAACGCATCGATCGGGTCGACAGGGTCGGTATGGCCGAACGGATCGCCGTCGAGCGACCCTCCGACGCCACGCGCCTCGTCAGTACCCATGAACTTCTCCCGCCCTTGCTACTTGCGCCTTCAGCTTTGTCAGCGCGCGGTGCTGAGCTACACGAACCGCACCTGCCGTACTTCCGGTCGCCGCTGCTGTCTCCTCCGCTGACAGCCCGACGACTAAGCGCAGAATCAAGATCTCCCGGTGTTTGGCCGGAAGGGTCTCGAGTAAAGCGCCCACTTCTTTCGATGACTCGAAATCAAGCACGCGCTGTTCAGGCCCATAATCGTCGGTTACGACATCCGGTACATCGGCCATCGCGTCAGCTTTGTTACGCGAAGCATTTCTATGCGCATCAGCGACTTTGTGCTGGGCGATGCCATAAACGAACGCCATGAAAGGGCGGCCCTGATCCTGATACCTGGGCAGCGCCGTCATCACCGCCAGACACACTTCCTGGGCGACGTCGTCGGCAGACATATGGCCACGATCGCCACCGCCGACCCGAGTCCGGCAGTACCGAACCACAAGGGGCCGAACGATTCCCAGCACTCGCCCGAGGGCGTCGCGGTCTCCCTTCGCCGCGAGGCGAACCGCAGCGTCGAGTTCCTCGTTACCGTTCGACATCGTCAGCGAGAGCTTCCTGGCCTACCGCGTGGCACAACCCCCGACCCGGGCGTGCTTCCGCCCGTGGGCGGAACCCACCAACCATATCGAGACGGACAATTGCCACACCAAAAGCCCCTGAGATCGTTGCCACACCCGCAGCTACTGCGATCCACGTCACACCTCCCGCAACGACCCGCCGCGCCGGGCCAGTTCGGCGGCGCAGGCACCCACATCAACACTCACACATACAGCTTCGGCCTCATCAACCACGGCCGCCAGCAACATTCCGGCAGCCCACTCCAGTGGTAGCAGGCCGTGGCGTCTGCACTGCTCACGGACGGTATCGGCCGCCACGCGGGCAGCGTCGACGTCTCCTCGCGCACACCTGGCCGCGGCGGACAACAAACCGGACTTGACCCGATGCCGAACGGATTCGGCTCCGGCGGACAGTACTACGGCCACATCCGCGGCAGGCTGGGCCCGTTCGGCGTGTCCGCCCGCCATCGCCAGCTCCGCGGAAACCCACGCGAGGCGGATTCCGATGCGGGGGCTCGGCACCTGCTCATTCGGATCGGCGAGCACCTCGCGACATCGATCGAGGAGGCGTTCGCCGACCGCCAGCCTGCCCTGCCCGAGCGCGTCCGCGGCCAGGCCGATCAGCGCATCGCAGAGCGCATCGCTTCGTCCCGCGGCGTCCGGGTCACGGGGTACCCGGGCGAGCGCTGCGCCGTCGAATCCCGAAGCGCGGCGGTGCCAGCCCAACTGACGCAACCACGAAGCCTCGGTGCTCAGCGATAAGGACAGCACAGACTCGGGCGCGAGAACCGCCGGCGTCGCAAGCGGGACCGTCGAACCGCTAAGCGCCAATCGGCGGGTACGGGCAAGTTCCGTACGAGCCCGGGCGTAATAGCCGGCGCCGCCCAGCGCCACCGCGCGCCACCACGACTCGACAGCGTCGGTCGCAGGCGGAAGCCGCAGCCCCTCCGGATTCGCGCCGAATCCATCACCGAAAGCGGATCCAGCGAGAACACTCGCCACCGAAAGTCCCTCGTTGTGCACGCCGCCGACTCTAGGGGCGAGCCCCGACGCACTTACGGGCCGGCGCTCACAGACCGGCCGACCGGAAAACGCAAGTAATAATTGAAACCGAGATTGTTTCTCTTCAGTAAATCTCCGTCGAATACATCACACTACGCGCTTACCCCAACTGGACGCTAGCTCAACTGAATGCCCTACATTTCACAAGCGGTTAACGTTTCGGAAATGCACTTGACTTTGCCGTTGCGATTCGCCTTCAATATCAGGCGGCACCGAGCGATCGTAGGAACACCGGCGTCAGCGTGATTCACCCACTGCGCCAATAGGTTTCAACGACGATCCCGGCCAGAACCCCAACCTGAAGATCACACTCCATACCCGGTGTGATCGAAAAGCAAACGGCTTCCAGGTTAATTTTCGGGGTTTGGGGGTATGGAAATCACCACCACGCCAAAGTATTGACGCGATTTCTACGCGGGCCATAACGTAACTCATCGCCGCCGTGGGCTCCGCCCTCGGCGGCGCCCGTGATCCGGGGATACCTCGGAACCGCAAAACACGCGGTTCCGTCCACCCGCTCGACCGCCGAGCTCGCACCAGAGGAGTTCACATGCCACAGCCGACGAACCTTCCCGGCCCCAACGCCGATCTATGGGATTGGCAGATGCACGGACTCTGCCGTGGCGTCGACTCTGCGGTGTTCTTCCACCCGGACGGCGAACGCGGCCGTGCCCGGGCCCAACGTGAGCTGCGCGCAAAGGAAATCTGCCGCCAGTGCCCGGTCCTGGCGCAATGCCGCTCGCATGCGCTCCAGGTGAGCGAGCCGTACGGCATCTGGGGCGGCATGTCCGAGACCGAGCGCGAAGTGCACTCGCGGCGCAGCCGCCGGCGCATTCCCGCCTGAGACACCACGGAGCCCCTGGATCCGGTGGGATCCAGGGGCTCCGGTGTCCGGCTTACCCCTGCGCGATCTCCGGCGCCCAGCTTGGCGGGCGCTTCCGACGACGGCGCGCACCCCGTCGTCGCTCGCAAGTGCGTCAAAGGCCCCCCAGTGCGTCGAGCATCGACTCGGACAGCGCATTGAAGGTCCCCCGGCCGGTTCAGCGTCAGCGTGACGACACAGCGGTCGTCACGGGCTTGCAACAGCAACGGTTTTCCATCACGTCGACCTCATGCATCCTGCCGGTGGATGTGACCGACGCTCTCGATCACTGCAGCTTTGGCTTGACCTCTTCGATCACCCACTGCGCGTAG
>NZ_LRRB01000074.1 GCF_001646865.1 Aldersonia kunmingensis
GGGTCCGGGTGCAAAACTTCGCACCCACGAACATAATTCGCCCCGGCCGTGCCCCCGCAAACGGGTGCGAATTATGTATCGGGGGGCGAAGTTTCGGCCCCCGAAACAAGGTTTACACCCGGGAAGGGCGCGTACGGTCTAGACGGTGAAGCCGAGCGCCCGCAGCTGCTCGCGGCCATCCTCGGTGATCTTGTCCGGGCCCCACGGCGGCATCCAGACCCAGTTGATCTTCAGCTCGCTGACGAGGCCGGCCTTCACCAGTGCGTTGCGCGACTGGTCCTCGATCACGTCGGTGAGCGGGCAGGCGGCCGAGGTCAGGGTCATGTCGAGCACCGCGGTGGCCTCGTCGTCCTCGAGCGTGATGCCGTAGACGAGACCCAGGTCGACGACGTTGATGCCGAGTTCGGGGTCGACGACGTCACGCATCGCCTCTTCGAGGTCCTCGAGCAACTTCATCGACTCCGGGGACTGCGGGGTTGCCGATTCGACTTCGGTCATGATGCCTCCTGTGTTTTGCGGGACACCCGCACCCGGTCGGCTTTCATGAGTAGGGCTTCGCAATTATCACTCATGACGCCTCCGTGTCTTGAATACGGACGACAGCGTCCTTGAACGCCATCCAGCCCAGCAATGCGCATTTTACGCGCGCCGGATACTTCGCCACACCGGCGAACGCGATACCGTCGCCGATCACGTCCTCGTCACCCTCCACGGTGCCGCGACTGCCGATCATCTCGTTGAACGAGTCGACGACCTTGAGCGCCTGCTGCACAGGCAGGCCGATGACCTGATCGGTGAGCACAGAGGTCGACGCCTGGCTGATCGAGCAGCCCTGCCCGTCGTAGGAGACGTCGGCGACGTTGCCGTCCGCGTCGATGTGCACGCGCAGCGTGACCTCATCGCCGCAAGTGGGGTTCACGTGCTGCACCTCGGCACCGAACGGCTCGCGCAGACCGCGATTGTGCGGGTGTTTGTAGTGGTCCAGGATCACTTCCTGGTACATCTGCTCCATGCGCATGGTTTAGGCCGCCCCGTCGCCCTTCGCGCTCACGCGGGGTCCATGGTCGTTCGCTGCGCTCACTCGGGGTCCATGGTCGTTCGCTGCGCTCACTCCGAAGAAGTCCTGCGCCTTGCGGATGGCCGCGGCCAGCGCATCAACCTCGTCGAGCGTGTTGTACACCGCGAACGATGCACGCGCGGTGGCTGCAACGCCGAACTTGCGGTGCAGCGGCCAGGCGCAGTGGTGACCGACGCGGACCGCGACACCCTCGTCATCGAGGATCTGCCCGAGGTCGTGGGCGTGGATACCGTCGACGAGGAACGCCACCGCTCCCCCGCGCTCGACGTTCTCGGTCGGTCCGATGATCCGGACTCCGTCGATCTTGCCGAGTTCGGTCAACGCCTTTTCGACGAGTGCATGCTCGTGCGCCGCAACGTTTTCCATGCCGATGGCCTCGAGATAACGCACGGCAGCACCGAGCCCGACGACCTGGGAGGTCATTGGCACGCCGGCCTCGAACCGCTGCGGCGGGGCCGCGTAGGTGCTGCCTTCCATCGTCACGGTCTCGATCATCGATCCACCGGTAATGAAGGGCGGCAACGCGTTCAGAATCTCGCGTCGGGCGTAGAGCACGCCGACCCCGGAAGGGCCGAGCATCTTGTGTCCGGAGAACGCCGCGAAGTCCACGTCGAGTGCATGGAAGTCGACCGGCATATGCGGCACCGACTGGCAGGCGTCGAGCACGACCAGCGCGCCGACCGCGCGGGCGCGACGAACGAGCTCGTCCACGGGTGCCACCGCACCGGTCACATTGGACTGGTGGGTGAACGAAATGACCTTGGTGGCTGGCGACAGCTCGAGCGAGTCGAGGTCGATCCGGCCCTCCTCGGTCACACCGAACCACTTCAGCGTCGCGCCGGTACGCCGCGCAAGCTCCTGCCACGGCACGAGATTCGCGTGATGCTCGAGCTCGGTGATGACGATTTCGTCGCCCGGACCAAGCGCGTACGGCGAGCGGTCATCCGCGAACGAGTACGTCACGAGGTTCAGTGACTCGGTCGCGTTCTTGGTGAACACCAGCTCGGCCGCTGCCGCGCCGACAAACTTCGCGATGGCGGCGCGGGCATCCTCGTATGCGTCCGTGGCCTCCTCGGCCAGCTGATGCGCACCACGATGCACGGCGGCGTTGCAGTTGACGAGGAAGTCGCGTTCCGCGTCGAGTACCTGAACCGGACGCTGCGAGGTCGCACCGGAATCCAGGTACACCAACGGCTTACCGTCGCGCACCGTCCGGCTCAGGATCGGAAAGTCGGCCCTGATCCCGGCAACATCCAGGCTGGTGATGTCCTTCGTTTCGAGGGCCGTCATGGTCACGCTCCTGCGGTCGCTGTGCCGATTTCCTGCGACTGCGCCGCGCCGGTGAACCGGACGTAGCCGTTCGCGTCGAGCTCGTCGGCAAGTTCGCTGCCGCCGGACTCCACGATCCGGCCACCGACGAACACGTGCACGTGATCGGGCGCGATGTAGCGCAGGATGCGGGTGTAGTGCGTGATCAGCAGGACCCCGCCGTTCTCCCGTTCCTTGTAGCGATTGACGCCCTCGGACACGATCCGCAGCGCGTCGACATCCAGACCGGAGTCGGTCTCGTCGAGGATCGCGATCTTCGACTTCAGCAGGCCGAGCTGTAGGACCTCGTGACGCTTCTTCTCGCCGCCGGAGAAGCCCTCGTTGACGCTGCGCTCGGCGAAGGCCGGATCGATCTCGAGCTCAGCCATGGAGGACTTGACCTCCTTGACCCAGTGCCGCAGCTTCGGGGCCTCGCCGCGAACGGCGGTGACTGCGGTGCGCAGGAAGTTCGACGTCGAGACGCCGGGTACCTCGACGGGGTACTGCATGGCCAGGAAGAGGCCGGCGCGGGCGCGCTCGTCGACACTCATCTCGAGCACGTTCTCACCGTCGAGGGTGATCGAGCCGGAGGTGACGGTGTACTTGGGGTGGCCGGCGATCGCGTAGGACAGCGTCGACTTGCCCGAGCCGTTGGGGCCCATGATTGCGTGCGTCTCGCCCGAGCGGACCGTCAGGTCGACACCCTTGAGGATCCGGATCGGCTCGGCGCCCTCGTCCGGATTGGCGACCTCTACGTGCAGGTCCTTGATTTCCAGCGTTGTCATAAAAGTTCCTCGTGATTATTCGATAAGTCGTTGGGTCAGACGCCGACCGCGGCGAGCTCGGCCTCGATGGCGGCGGAGAGTCGATCGCGCACCTCGGGAACCGGGATCCTGCCGATGATCTCGTTGAAGAAGCCGCGCACCACCAGGCGGCGGGCCTGGTCCTCCGGGATACCGCGAGCGCGCAGGTAGAACAGCTGCTCGTCGTCGAAACGCCCGGTGGCACTTGCGTGTCCGGCACCGATGATCTCGCCCGTCTCGATCTCGAGGTTGGGCACCGAGTCGGCGCGCGCACCATCGGTGAGCACCAGGTTGCGGTTCACCTCGTAGGTATCGGTGCCCTCGGCCTCGGCGCGGATGAGCACGTCACCCACCCACACGGTGTGCGCGTCGGGCTTGCCCGATTCCGGGTCACCCTGCAGCGCGCCGCGGTAGGACACGTTCGACTTGCAGTGCGGCTGCGAATGATCCACCAGCAAACGCTGTTCGAAATGCTGACCGTCGTCGGCGAAGTAGACACCGAGCAACTCTGCGTCGCCGCCGGGCCCGTCGTACTTCACGGTTCCGGTGAGGCGCACCACGTCCCCGCCGAGGGTGACCACGGTGTGCCGCAGCAGGGCGTCACGACCGAGTCGCGCGTGGTGCGCGGTGGCATGCACGGCGTCGTCGGCCCAGTCCTGCACCGCCACGACGGTGAGGGTGGCGCTGTCACCGATCACGAATTCGATGTTCTCGGCGTAGGTTCCGCTGCCACGCTGATCGATCAGCACGGTCGCCTTGGCGAAGTTACCGAGACGGATCTGCAAGTGCCCGAACGCCGTCTTGCCCTCACCCGGGCCGGTGATCAGCACGTGCAGCGGCTCGGCCACCTCGATCTCATTGCCGACCGAGATCACGGTCGCCGTAGCAAACGACGAATATGCCTGCGCTGCAACCCGATCCGCCGGGACGCCGGCGGCACCGAGGCGGCTGTCATCACGACCGACCGTCTCGATTGTCACGCCGTCGACCTGATCGACGGCCACCTCGGCGGCACCGTCGGCGGTCGCGGTGCCGTCGTGCAGGCCGTGCAGGCGGCGCAGCGGGGTGAACCGCCACGCCTCGTCACGACCCGAGGGCACCTCGAAAGCGTTCACGTCGAACGACGTGAAGACCTCGCCCTTGTTTGCCGCGGGGGTGCGGGCTTCCGCCGCAGCCGCCACGTTCTCTGTGGACGTCATTTAGCCGACGGCCCCTTCCATTTGCAGCTCGATGAGGCGGTTCAGTTCGAGCGCGTACTCCATCGGCAGTTCCTTGGCGATCGGCTCGACGAAACCGCGCACCACCATCGCCATGGCCTCGTCCTCGGACAGCCCGCGGCTCATCAGGTAAAACAGCTGGTCGTCGCTCACCTTGGACACGGTGGCCTCGTGACCCATCGTCACGTCGTCCTCGCGGATGTCGACGTAGGGGTAGGTGTCGCTGCGGCTGATCGTGTCCACGAGCAGCGCATCGCACTTCACCGTCGACCTCGAGCCGTGTGCGCCCTTGTTGATCTGCACGAGCCCGCGGTAGGAAGCCCTGCCGCCGCCGCGCGCGACCGACTTGCTCACGATGGTCGAGGAGGTATTCGGCGCCAGGTGCAGCATCTTCGCGCCGGTGTCCTGGTGCTGGCCCTCGCCGGCGAACGCGATGGAGAGCACCTCGCCGCGGGCGTGCTCGCCCATCATCCACACGGCCGGGTACTTCATGGTGACCTTGGAGCCAATATTGCCGTCGATCCACTCCATGGATCCGCCGGCCTCGACCTTGGTGCGCTTGGTGACGAGGTTGAACACGTTGTTCGACCAGTTCTGGATCGTCGTGTAGCGGCAGTGGCCGCCCTTCTTGACGATGATCTCGACGACCGCGGAGTGCAGCGAGTCGGACTTGTAGATCGGTGCCGTGCAGCCCTCGACGTAGTGCACCGAGGCGCCCTCGTCGACGATGATCAGGGTCCGCTCGAACTGGCCCATGTTCTCGGTGTTGATCCGGAAGTAGGCCTGCAACGGGATGTCGACCTTCACACCCGGCGGCACGTAGATAAACGATCCGCCGGACCAGACGGCGGTGTTCAGCGCGGAGAACTTGTTGTCACCGGCCGGGATGACCGAGCCGAAGTACTCCTGGAAGATCTCCGGGTGCTCCCGCAGGCCTGTGTCGGTGTCGAGGAAGATGACACCCTGCGCCTCGAGATCCTCACGGATCGAGTGGTACACGACCTCGGACTCGTACTGCGCGGCGACACCGGCGACGAGGCGCTGCTTCTCCGCTTCCGGGATGCCCAGCTTGTCGTAGGTGTTCTTGATGTCCTCGGGTAGATCCTCCCAGGACGCGGCCTGCTTCTCGCTCGACCGGACGAAGTACTTGATGTTGTCGAAGTCGATCCCGTCGAGGTTGCTGCCCCAATTCGGCATCGGCTTGCGATCGAAGATCCGCAAGGCCTTGAGCCGCGTCTCGAGCATCCATTCGGGCTCGCTCTTCTTCGACGAGATGTCGCGGACGACAGCCTCCGACAGACCGCGCTGCGCGCTCGCGCCCGCTACGTCGGAGTCGGCCCAGCCATAGCCGTATTTGCCGAGGGAGTCGATCGTCTCCTCTTGGGTCAACGGTGGTGTCACCTGGTCTGCGACAGTCATCGCACTCCTTCCGGAGTCTCGGTGGCCGGTGCGGGCTGCGCATCGGCCTGGGTCGTGCTGGGCTGAGTCTTGCCGGTCCTGGGTTTGGCCCTGGCCGGCGGGGCGTTCGGCACCGCAAGCAGCGGCACGTTGGTAGTGCAGGCGTCATTGCCGTTCGCGATGGTCGCCAACCGCTGGACGTGAGTGCCGAGCAGCTCGCGGAATGCTTCCATCTCCGCCTCGCACAGCTCGGGGAACTCCTCGGCGACGTGCGACACCGGGCAATGATGCTGGCACAGCTGCACGCCGCTACCGACCGTGCGGGTCGACGCGGCGAAGCCGGCCGACGAAAACGCGTCCGCTATCTCGGCGGCTTTGGCGGAGGTGGCTTCGGGGGTGTGCTCGGCGACCGGATCGATATCGGCTACCACGGCCTGGACCTGCTTGCGGGCGAAATCCTTTATCGCGGCCTCACCACCGACCTCGCGCAATTGCCGCATCGCGGCGCTTGCCAAGTCATCGTAGGTGTGGCCAAGCCGGGCCCGGCCACTCGCGGTGAGCTGGTACTGCTTGGCGGGACGTCCACGGCCCTTGTGCTGCCATGCTGCGGGCTGCATCGCACGCGCCTGACCACCGTCGATCAACACATCGAGATGGCGACGTACTCCGGCAGCGCTCAGACCGAGTCGCTCACCGATTGCGGTCGCCGTGATCGGGCCGTCTTCCAGCAACAACCGCACCACGGCGGCGCGCGTCTGACCATCGCCGGGAACCTGGGCGCCGGACGCTGCGGGCATGGTGTCGCCACCGGCCCCGACCTGCGTCTGCGTCGCTCCCACGGTTTTCACAACATAAGTGTGACGGAATTACTTCCCGCATTCCAGTAAGGGTGCCCTTGCGTGAGAATCCCCACTGCGTTGACCGGGCGATTCGATCGCAGATAGACGAGTATTTCGGAGTTCGTGACCGCCGAGGACTACCTTCCGTAACCACGCAATCTGGCCGGGCTGCGGGAAGCCGCGGCCGATTGCACCTTTTGCGGGGTGAATGGAAGCATTCGTCCCGTCCAACGCAACAAATCTTCCATTCGCGGAGGGGTCGCGGAGCGTCGTCAGGACGGATTGCCCTTGGCGGCTACCGCGGACCGCTGCCGGAGAGACGCGATGACGCCACCGTCGTTGAGGATGTCGGTGCCCGTCAGGTAGCCCGCTTTGTCGCTGGCGCAGAACGCCAGGAGATCCGCCATTTCTTCCGCCGTTCCCCATCGCGGAACCGCGGCCGCTTCCACCATGGCGCCGGCGCCAGCTTCAGCCTCCAGCCGGCCCATCTCGGTATCGATCGATCCGGGCGACACCGAAACGATGCGCAATCCGCGGCCGTTGAACCGTTCGGCCTGGGACGAGCTGTACCACTTCACGAACGCCTTACTGATCGGGTACGCGATGCTCGAGCGCTGCTCCTCGGCGACCACACTGCACGCCGCCAACATCTCCGCGACGAACTTCTCCTCGTCGTCGAACGCGAGCGAGAAATGCTGTTCGGGGAGCATCTCCGCGGGCAGCAGATGGGCAGCCATCGACGCCACGTTGACGATCGCCGCACCTTCAGCCGCAACATCGCAGAAGGCCTCGTTGACCTTGAGTGTGCCAATCGCATTGGTGCGCATGACGTATTCGGCAGCTCCCATGCTGGGACTGACGCCGGCGGTGTGGATCACCGATGCGATCGAGCCAAGGCCCGCCGCGGTCTCGAACAAATCCGCGACGGCACGACGGTCTGTGACGTCACAGTTGACCGCCTTCGCTGCGATTCCTTCACGTTCCAGCACCTGGAGCGCGGCCTCTAGCTTGGCGGCTCGAACGTCGCACAACACAACCTCGTGAGTGCGGCCCACCACCTTGGCCGTGGCCAGGCCCATTCCGCCCGCGCCACCCGTGATCACCGATACCGACATTTCTGCTTTTCCCTTCCCTGAAGCCAATTCGTCCGGACGTCACAACGATCCCGGTCAAGACCCGATCAGGCCCAACTGTCGATAGACGTCGTCGCGGACGAAGAATCCTTCGGGCGACACCGGGAGCGCCCAGTCGTGGATCAGACCTTTCCGGAGAACGAAGTGCAGGTTGTCCGCGCCTTCGGCGTGCGCCCGCTGCTGCAACCGAGCCGCGTCGGGAGCGAGCATTTCCAGCGATCCCGAGTAAATCCACGTCGGCGGCAGACCCTCGAGCGATCCGTACAGCGGGCTGACCATCGGATCGGTAAGGCTGAGCCCACCCGCCCAGCTCGGCAGGTCCGCACCCACCGCCTCACGATTCAGGACCGGGTCTTTGACCGAGCCGATGTTGGGGTTGCTGAATGAGAGGTCAAGCACGGGTGACAGCAACACCATGCTCGACGGAACTGGCTCGGCACGTCGGACGAGTTCTTGACCGATTGCCAATCCCAGTGTGCCGCCTGCCGAATCCCCGTACACACTGACGTTGCGCACGCCGTGCGCGGCGATTTGACCCGAAACAAGATCGGCCAGCTTCGGAATAACGCTGTCGGCGGTCCCTCCATTGGTCGGCGCGAGCGGATAGATCGGCACGCTGACCGTCGCTCCGGTCGCGTGGGCCAGCCACACGTAATCGACCCAATGTATGGCTGTGGCTTCGATGGAGAAGGCTCCACCATGGAGGGCAACGACCTGCTTGCCGGACGGATTCGCGGGCCGCAGCGTCAACACCTGCATTCCCGCGAAGTCGGATCGCTGCACGTCGAGTCCCAGCGTCAAGAATGGCGGTGGGCTGGTACTCGACGCCAATCGAGCGAAAGTGGTGAAGGCATCGAAGCCAAGCATCTCCGTCACCGACGTGGCGGCTCTCAGTCCCTCGACCAACGCTTGCGTGACAATCGACGGATCGCCGGTGAACGCGCTGTCCCACTTGGGCTGCTGCACAACGGTTGCCGGGTCGGCCGAGGCCACACCGCTCCCGGTTGCCACCAGGGCACCCATCCCCAGCGATACGGCCAGCGCCCCCACATGGCGTACGAATCCCGGTTGCATGGGTCCCATGTATACAACCGCGACCGGACCAGCGGAAGTCTTTACGAGAAAAATTGTCTTGTAATTCCGGGCGACCGTAAGCTCGCGGCATGACCGAAGCGCGCCGGGGCCGTCCGCGCAGCCGAGAGGCGCACAACGCGATCCTCGCAGCCACCCGCGCTCTGCTCGTCGAGTGCGGGTACGCCGATGTCTCGATGGACCGAGTCGCCGAACAAGCCGGCGTCGGGAAGCAGACGGTGTATCGGCGGTGGCCGTCGAAAGCGCCTTTGGTGGCCGAAGCGATCATGGACGCCTACGGCGCTCCGGACGCGGTGGTATCGATACCCGACACCGGTGACATCGCAGAGGATCTGCGCACATTGATGCGTCAGGCCGCTGCCTTCGCTGCGTCACCGGATAACGCAATCCTCCTGCGCGCCCTCGCTGCAGCTGCGGCTGACGACCCCCACGATGGCGATTCCCTCTATCGACAACTCACCGGCCCCCAGCGCGATGGCGTCGTGGCCCGGCTGCGCCAAGGGGTCGATGCCGGCCAGGTACGCGCAGACGTCGACCTGGGTGCGGTCGCGGACGCGCTCGTAGGTGCGCCGCTGTATCGCGTACTTACTCGTGCCACCGCCACGGGCGAGGCGATGTCGCACTTCGACGGGCTGATTGACGTGCTCACCAACGGATTTCGACCCAAACCAGGGGTATCGACACTCGCTTGAGGACGGCGCTCCCGGGTGCGAAATGTGTAAAAGGGGGCGAAATTTCGGCCCCGGGAAGAATGTTTGCACCCGGGAAGGGCACTGAACGACGGCGGATTCAGTCGGTCAACGACGGCATCTTGAGTGCCGCATGCAGCGTTGCAGCCCACGTCTGCGCGATCTCACGCCGCCGCACGGAGTCGTCGTGCAGCACATCGGCCAGGGCGAGGCCACGGGCGAGGTCGAGGGTTGCCTGCACGAGGTGGTGCGTGGTCGGGTCGGAGTCGTCGACGCCGAGCGCCTCGATCGCCAGTCGGTGCACGCTGCGACCGAACCTCGCCTCGAGTGGGACGATCCGCTCGCGCAGGGCAGGGTCCGCCGCCGCCGCGGTCCAGACCTGCAGCGCCGCCTTGAACAGCGGGCTCACGTAGTACTCGACGAGTTGTGCGACCAACTCCTCCGTGCGCCCCTGCCCTGCCTGTGCCGTCAACCTTGCCGACGCGGCCGACGTCCGACTCTCGAACATCACCTCGAGCGCGGCGGTGATCAGGTCCTCCCGCACCGGGAAATGATGTTGCGCCGCACCGCGCGACACTCCGGCCCGCTCGGCGACGACGGCGACAGTTGTTGCACCCCAGCCTAATTCGGCCAGGCAGTCGACCGTCGCCGACAGCAGGCGCGCCCTTGTGGCGCGACTGCGGTCCTGCTTCGGTTCACGGCTGGTCATCTCGGCAGCCTAAATCGCCCAGCGTGGCGGGCGCTTCTGGAGGAACGCCGTTATGCCTTCGATGGCCTCGTCGGTGCCGAAGAATAGCGCCGACCGCCGCGCCAATTCCTCTGCGTCCGAATCGAATCCAGCCACCATCGCCGCATTCGCCAGCCGCTTGGCCTCTGCGAGCCCGACCGGGGACGCCTTGCCCAACTCGGCCCGCAAGCCGGCAACGGCCGCAACGGGATCGTCGGCGGCAATCGTGACAAGCCCGATGTCGACGGCGGTGGCAGCGTCGAACTTCTCCCCGGTCAGGTAGTACCGGCTCGCCGCGCGTGGGTCGAGACGAGGCAACAAGGTCAGCGAGATCATGAACGGTGCCACCCCGATTCGTACCTCGGTGAGTGCGAACGTGCTCGCCGGACCGGCCACCACCAAGTCGCACGCCGCGACGATGCCCATGCCCCCGGCCCGCACATGCCCGTCGATCAGGGCGATGACGGGCTTGGGGTGCTCGACGATGCCGCGCAGCAGGTCGATCATCGCCCGCGTCCGCTCGTCCGCCGCAACCGCAGGGTCGGGGTTGCTCGCCGCGGACAAATCCGCTCCGGCGCAGAACGTGTTCCCCGCGTGGGTGAGCACGATCCCGCGCACGGTGTCATCCGCAGCCGCGTCCGCGAGCGCCGCCGAAAGCTCGGTCACGAGCTTCGGCGAGATCGCATTGCGGTTGTGCGGCGAATCGAGCGTGACCGTGGCGAAGCCCGCGTCGACCGCGTAGCGGACGTACGGCTCAGTTGTGGTGTCGGTCATCGGCTGCCTCAGTACGACTTCGGCAGGCCCAGCGAATGCTGTGCGACGAAGTTGAGCACCATCTCACGGCTCACGGGCGCGACCCTCCCGATGCGTGCGCCGGCAAGCATCGACGCGAGGCCATGCTCCTTGGTCAAACCGGAACCGCCGTGAGTCTGGATGGCCTGATCGAGCGCCTTGATAGCGGCTTCCGCGGCGGCGTATTTCGCCATGTTCGCCGCTTCGGCTGCGCCCATCTCGTCGCCGCTGTCGTACAGCACCGCGGCCTTCTGCATCATCAGCTTGGCGAGCTCGGTCTCGATCTTGATCTGCGCCAACGGGTGCGCGATGCCCTGATGCGCGCCGATAGGCGTCTTCCACACGGTGCGCTCGTTCGCGTAGGCGACAGCACGATCGAGGGCGTAGCGCGCCATGCCCACCGCCATCGCAGCGCCGAGAATGCGCTCCGGGTTGAGGCCGGCGAAAAGCTGCATCAGCGCAGCATTTTCGGAGCCGACCAACGCATCCGCCGGCAGCCGAACATCATCCATGAAAAGCAGGAACTGGTTGTCCGGCGAGATGATGTCCATCTCCATCGGCTGCGCGACGAAGTTCGGCGTATCGGTGGGCACGATGAACAGGGCAGGCTGCAGCTTGCCGGTCTTCGCATCCTCCGTACGACCGACGATCAGCACCGCCTCGGCCTGGTCGACACCGGAGATGAAGACCTTGCGGCCGTTCAGGATCCACTCGTCCCCATCACGGCGGGCCGTCGTGGTGATCTGGTGCGAGTTCGATCCCGCATCGGGCTCGGTGATTCCGAAGACCATCTTGGTGGAGCCGTCCGCGAGGCGCGGCAGCCAGCGGTCCTTCTGGGCGTCGGTCCCGTACTTCGCGATGATGGTGCCGCAGATCGCCGGGGACACCACGACCAGCAGTAGGCCCGCACCCTGCGCGGCGAGTTCCTCCTGCACGAGTGCGAGTTCATAGATACCGGCCCCGCCGCCGCCGTACTCCTCGGGCAGGTTGACGCCGAGGAAGCCGAGCTTGCCCGCCTCATCCCACAGTTCGGTGAGCGGCTCGTGGTTGCGGCCCTTCGCCTGCACGTAGTCCCGGTAGTTGTACTTCTGCGCCAGCTTGGCAACGGCGGCGCGCAGTTCGCGCTGTTCCTCGGTTTCGATGACGGTCACAGTTCCTCCAGGTTTTCCGGACGTCGGTTATTGGGCTGCGTGTGCTTCGGCGGTGGGATCTTCGACCACTGCCAGGACGGCGCCGACATCTACCTGTCGGCCGACTTCGGCGTTGAGTTCGGTGAGCACGCCGTCCGTCGCCGAGCAGATCGTGTGCTCCATCTTCATGGCCTCGAGCCAAAGAATCGGTTGTCCCGCGCTGACCCGCTCGCCCGGCTGAACGGCCACGCGAATGACCGTGCCGGGCATGGGCGCCAGGAGCGATCCCGCACTCACCTGGTCGGCTGGGTCGACGAATCGCGGCCGCCGGGTAAGGGTCACCGGTCCGAGTGGCGAGTCGACACACACCAACGACCCGTAGCGCGAAACCTCGAATCGCCTTCGCACGCCATCGATCTCGAGGACGACGCGATCCGGAGCAGTCTCGATCACCGCGACACCATCGTGGCCGACCACGTCGACGCCCGATCTCGCTGCCCGGTAACGCACTTCGTGCACCGCGCCCGAGACGTTCTCGTACGTCTTGACCTGTGCATCGCTCGGCATATTGCGCCAACCGCCCGGCAGCCTCGCACCGACGCGGGCCGCGGCACGGTTGGCGGCAGCATCCGAAAGAGCCGCTGCGACAGCCGACAATGCCTCGTTCTCATCGCTGACGACACTTGCCGCCAACGTGTCCAGGCCATGCCGGTCGAAGAACGCGGTGTCCGTGTCACCGGCCAGGAACGCCGGGTGACGGAGCACGTTGATCAGCAGGTCGCGGTTGGTGACCAGGCCGTGAATCCGCGCTCCGGCCAATGCGTTCGCGAGAAGGCGGGCGGCCTCGGCGCGGGTTTCGCCGTAGGAGATCACCTTGGCGAGCATCGGGTCGTAGTACACGCTGACCGCGGTGTCGTCCTGCACGCCGCTGTCCAACCGGATGCCCGGCGAGCCCGGGTTCTCGAACTCCACGGTCGCGGCCGGAACATCGAAGCTGTTCAGGTACCCGCTCTGTGGACGCCAGTTGTGCGCCGGGTCCTCCGCGTAGAGCCGCACCTCGATCGCGTGGCCGCGTTTCGCGGGCTGCTCGGCCGGCAGCCGGTAGCCACTGGCGACCTGCAACTGCAACCGGACCAGGTCGAGACCGGTGGTGAGTTCGGTGACTGGATGCTCCACCTGCAGGCGGGTATTCATCTCCAGGAAGTAGAAGTTGCCGTTCTCGTCCGCGAGGAATTCGACGGTGCCGGCGCCGAGGTAGTCGATCGCCTCCGCCGCCAGCCGCGATGCGTCGAAAAGCCGCTCGCGCATGCCGTCAATGCGTTCGACCAGCGGCGAGGGCGCCTCTTCTACGACCTTCTGGTGACGACGCTGAATCGAGCACTCACGTTCGCCGACCGCCCACACCGTCCCGTGCGCGTCGGCCATCACCTGGACCTCGATATGGCGACCGGTCTCGAGGTAACGCTCGCAGAAGACGGTCGAGTCGCCGAACGCCGATTCGGCCTCCCGGCGGGCGGCAGCGAGCTGTCCGGGCAGTTCGTCGAGGGTCCGCACGACGCGCATACCACGACCACCGCCACCCGCGGACGCTTTCACCAGCACGGGCAGATCTGCCTCCGAAACCTTCGTGGGATCGAGTTCGGCAAGTACCGGCACCCCCGCGGCGTCCATCATCTTCTTGGACTCGACCTTGGAGCCCATCGACTCGATGGCCTCGACCGGCGGGCCGATCCAGGTCAGTCCCGCGTCGAGTACCGCGCGGGCGAATTCGGCGTTCTCCGAGAGGAATCCGTAGCCGGGGTGGATGGCGTCGGCGCCGGACGCCCGGGCGGCGGCGATGATCAGATCGGACCGCAGGTACGTCTCGCCAGGAGTGTTGCCCGGCAAACGAATTGCGGCATCGGCCTCGGCGACATGCGCGGCTCGCGTGTCCGCGTCGGAGAACACGGCGACAGTGCCGAGACCCATGCGCCGGCAGGTGGCGAAGACGCGACGGGCGATCTCGCCTCGGTTGGCGACGAGGACTCGGTTGATGTCCCGATCGACGATGTCTGGCATGCGGCTCACATCCTGAAGACGCCGAAGCTTTCGGCGCCTGCGATCGGGGCGTTGTGCACGGCCGACAGGCACATGCCCAACACCGTGCGGGTGTCGCGGGGGTCGATGATGCCGTCGTCGTAGATACGGCCGGACAGGAACATCGGCAGCGATTCGGCTTCGATCTGGTTCTCCACGGCCGCTCGCATCGCGGCATCAGCGGCCTCGTCGAACGGCAGACCGCGAGCCTCGGAGGCGGCGCGCCCGACGATGGAAAGGACGCCGGCGAGCTGCGCCGGACCCATCACGGCGGACTTGGCACTCGGCCAGGCGAACAGGAATCGCGGATCGTAGGCGCGGCCGCACATGCCGTAATGGCCGGCGCCGTAGGACGCACCGAGCAGCAAGGAAATGTGGGGCACCTTCGAGTTCGACACGGCGTTGATCATCATCGCGCCGTGCTTGATGATGCCGCCCTGCTCGTACTCCTTGCCGACCATGTATCCGGTCGTGTTGTGCAGGAACAACAGTGGCGTGTTCGCGCGGTTCGCAAGCTGAATGAACTGCGCCGCCTTCTGCGCCTCCTCGGAGAACAACACGCCGCGATGGTTCGCGAGAATGCCGATCGGATAGCCGTGCAGCTCGGCCCATCCCGTGACCAGGCTCGAACCGTAGAGCGGCTTGAACTCGTCGAAATCGGAACCGTCGACGATCCGTGCGATCACCTCGCGGGGATCGAACGGCACCTTCAGATCCGACGGCACGATCCCTACGAGTTCCTCCGCGTCGAACAGCGGCTCCAGCACCTCGGCGCGGGGCGCCGGGCCCTGCTTGCGCCAGTTGAGCCGCCGCACGATCGACCGGCCAATACGAATCGCGTCCTGTTCGTCGACGGCAAAGTAGTCGGCGAGACCCGAACGGCGCGCATGCATTTCGGCACCACCGAGCGACTCGTCATCGGACTCTTCGCCGGTCGCCATCTTCACCAGTGGCGGCCCGCCCAGGAAAACCTTGGAGCGTTCCTTGATCATCACGACGTGATCGGACATGCCGGGGATGTACGCGCCGCCCGCAGTCGAATTCCCGAACACCAGCGCGACCGTCGGAATGCCCTTGGCCGATGCGCGAGTGAGATCGCGGAAAAGCTGCCCGCCAGGAATGAAGATTTCCTTCTGCGTCGGCAGGTCCGCGCCGCCCGATTCGACGAGCGAGATAACCGGCAGCCGGTTCTGCTCGACTATCGCATGGGCGCGAAAGTTCTTCTTGATCGTCCATGGGTTGCTGGTACCGCCGCGCACGGTGGGGTCGGTGGCGATGATCATGCATTCGACGCCCTCGACGATGCCGATCCCGATCACCACGCTCGCGCCGACTTGGTAGTCACTGCCCCACCCAGCGAGCGCACACAGTTCGAGGAACGGCGAGTCCTCGTCGACGAGCAGGTCGATACGCTCACGGGGAGTTAGCTTGCCGCGCTTACGATGTCGGGCCAGCTTGTCCGGACCGCCGCCTGCCACCGCCTTTCCGAGCTCGACTTCCAGCTCGGCGAGCTTCGTGGTCATCGACTCGGCGGCGCCGCGGAACTCCGCCGAGTCCGGGTCGATTGTCGAATGCAGCACCGTCATGCCTGGAACCCCAATCGCTTGGCGGCCAGCCCGTTGAGGATCTCGGTGGTGCCGCCGCCGATGCCCAGAATCCGGATATCGCGGTACTGGCGCTCCACCTCGGAATCACGCATGTAGCCGGCCCCGCCGAACAATTGCACAGCCTGATGGGCAACCCATTCGGCTGCCTCGACGGCAGTGTTCTTCGCGAAGCACACCTCGGCGATCAGGTCCTGCTCCCCCGCGTTCGCACGCTCGATGACCGACCTGGTGTACACCCGGGCGACATCGACCTTGCGGGCCATCTCGGTGAGCGTGTTCTGCACGGCCTGGCGGCTGATCAGCGGCCGGCCGAAAGTCTCACGGTCCCGGCACCATTGCACGGTCAGGTCGAGGCTGCGCTGCGCCTGCGAGTACGCCTGTACCGCCAGGCCGGCCCGCTCGCTGACGAAGGCCATCGCGATCTGAGCGAATCCACTGTTTTCGGCGCCGACGAGGTTCCGCACCGGCACCCGGACGTCCACAAAGCTGAGCTCGGCGGTGTCCGAAGCGAGCCAGCCCATCTTGTCGAGCTTGCGGCTCACCGTGAATCCCGGTGTGCCCTTTTCGATTACCAGCAGTGAAACGCCACCCGCACCCGGGCCGCCGGTGCGCACCGCGGTGGTGACGAAGTCGGCGCGGCAGCCTGAGGTGATGAAGGTCTTCGACCCGTTGACGATGTAGTCATCGCCATCGCGACGAGCGCTCGTGGTCAGGTGGCCGACATCGGAACCGCCGCCGGGTTCGGTGATGGCCAGCGAACCGATGAGGTCGCCGGCGAGAGTGGGCCGCACCCAGCGGTCCACCTGGTACGGGTCACCCGCGACGATCATGTGCGGCACCGCGATCCCGAGAGTGAACAGCGACGCGAACGCGCCGCCGGAGGCTCCGGCCTGGTGGAACTCCTCGCACACGATCGCCGAGTCGATACCGTCGCCGCCCTGGCCGCCCACCGACTCCGGGAATGCGACGCCGAGCAGGCCGAGTGCGGCGGCCTTCTTGTGCAACTCGCGCGGCAGCTCTCCGTTCCGCTCCCACTCCGCGAGGTCCGGCAGGATGTCGCGCTCGACGAAACCGCGCACGGTCGCGCGCAATTCACGACGTTCGGGGGTTTCCCAGATACTCACGAAAGCAACTCCTCGGGGATATCGATGTGTCGGGAACGCAGCCACTCGCCGAGTCCCTTGGCCTGCGGATCGAACCGGGCCTGATAGGCCACACCCGGTCCGAGAATGGATTCGATGACGAAATTGACCGCGCGCAGATTCGGCAGCACATGCCGCGTAATAGGTAGGGACTCCGCCTCGGGAAGCATGCGTCGCACCTCGTCTACCGTGAGCGCGTGCACGAGCCAACGCCACTGGGCGTCGGTGCGCACCCACACCCCGATATTGGCGTTGCCGCCCTTATCGCCACTGCGGGCCGCGGCCACTGTGCCGAGCGGCACACGACGAGTCGGGCCGGGCGCCAACCGTTCCGGGAGCGGCGGCGTCTCGACCTCGGCAAGCTCGAGGGTGTCCGTGGCCGGTGCGATAGCAACACGGTCGCCATCGGGCAGCACCGCGATATGCGGGACCTCGGCCGCAGGGACGTAACCCGGCGTGTAAACCCCGTAGGGCGAACCGTTTCCGGGCGACGATGTGAAAGTGGCACCCGGGTAGCTCGCGAGCGCGAGTTCGACGGCGACGTTGGAGAATGAACGGCCCACCTTGTTCGGGTCCTGGTCACGCACCACGCAGCGCAGCAGTGCGCTGGCCTGCTCCTCGGTCTCGGCATCGGGCCGGTCGAGCCGCGCCAACGTCCAGTCGAGTTCGGCCGGACGATCGGTCAGCCAGGACTCGAGCTGCTTTCGGGCGAGCTCGGCCTTCGCCTCGATATCGAGTCCGGTGAGCACGAAGGTCATCTCGTTGCGGAATCCGCCGATCGAGTTGAGCGAGACTTTGAGTTGCGGCGGCGGCGCCTCGCCGCGAACGCCGCTGACGAGAACCCGGTCGGGGCCGTCGGAGCTCAACGAGATGGTGTCGAGCCGGGCGGTGACATCCGGACCGGCGTATCGCGCACTCTGGATCTCGTACATCAACTGTGCTTCAACGGTATCCACGGTGACCACGCCGCCGGTCTGCGCGTGCTTGGTGATCACGCTGCTGCCGTCCGCGCGCACCTCGGCGAGCGGGAAGCCCGGCCGACCGAGATCGGCGAGCTCGGTGAAGAACGAGAAGTTGCCGCCGGTGGCCTGGGTTCCGCATTCGATGATGTGGCCGGCCACGACCGCTCCCGCGAGCGCGTCGTAATCGTCTCGACGCCAACCGAAATGCGCGGCTGCGGGACCGACCACCAGCGCGGCGTCGGTAACCCGGCCGGTCACCACGACATCGGCGCCTGCATCGAGACATGCCGCGATCCCCCAGGCACCGAGGTAGGCGTTCGCGGTCAACGGTGTGCCGAGGCCGAGTTCGGCGGCACGCGAACCGATGTCGTCGCCCTCCACATGTGCGATGCGCGCGTCGAGGCCAAGCCGCTCGGCGAGTTCACGTAGCCGGTCCGCGAGCCCGGCCGGATTGAGCCCACCGGCATTGACCACGAGCCGCACCCCACGCTCGAGCGCGAGCCCGAGGCAGTCCTCGGCCTGACGCAGGAACGTCTTCGCGTAACCGAGTTCGGGATCCTTCATCCGGTCGCGGCCGAGGATCAGCATGGTCAGCTCGGCGAGGTAATCGCCGGTCAGCACATCGAGTTCGCCGCCCTCGAGCATCTCGCGCATCGCTGTCAGGCGATCGCCGTAGAAGCCGGACATGTTGCCGATCCGGATCAGATCCGGTTGCGCCGCAATCGCGGTCATGACGCCGTCCGGTCCGACTCGAATTGACCTGGCGCGCGGCCGGTTCCGGGTGGCCCGGCAAATGCCTGTGCCAGCCCGAGCCACTGGTCCGCATCGGCACCCGTCGCGGTCAGGTCGAGATCATCGCGGTGCCGCCGCTGGGTCACCAGCAGGCAGAAGTCGAGCGCTGAACCGGAGACGCGTTGCTGCGCGTCCGCGGGTCCCCACGCCCACAGCGATCCGTCGGGAGCCTTCAACTCGACGCGGAACTCCTCGGCGGGCGGGGTCAGTTGGTGCACGCTGTACGCGAAGTTGCGAGTGCGCACGCCCAGGTAGGCGACATGCTGCATGCGATTGCTCGGTTCGCGGGTCACACCGAGCGCGTCCGATACGTCCTGTCCGTGCGCCCAGGTCTCCATCAGCCGCGCGGTGGCCATCGACGTGGCGCTCATCGGCGGACCGAACCAATCGAGTTTCTGACCCTGCGGAACCACGGCAAGTGCGGCGCCGAGCCGGGACCGTCCATCGCGCCACCGGGTCAGCAGATCCGCGACCGGCATGCGCGCCAACTCGTGCGCGGCCTCGTCGACGAACCCGGTGGGATTGCTCCACGCCGCAGTAACGATGTCCGCGAACGCCTTGGGGTCGGTCGCTGACGCGAGCGCAGCCTCATCGGTCCACAGGAGGTGAGCGATCTGTTCGGTCACCGTCCAGCCGGGTGAAGGCGTCGACGCCCGCCAACCGGCGTCGTCCAGCCCGGTAACCACCCTGTCCAGGTCGTCGCCCTCGCTGCTGAGGTCATCGAGAATCGTTGCGAGATCCGCCACTCTGCCGCTCCGCAGTGCATGGGGAGCACCGCTCCCGTGGTTCGAAGTGGCACCAGCATCACAAAGGCCTTCAAAAAAAGCAAGCGCGCTTGATTTAGATGTGCGAACCGTCGTCAGCGAGCGACGGACCCCCTGCGCGAACCCACTAGGCTGCGCGATGTGACAGCGGCTGGACAGGACTCGAGCGCGACCGCAGGGCGGTCGTTCGCGGTCCGGCGCGACCTGCTGCGGCACCGAACCGTGAGCGCCGGCCGCCGGGTTCTCGGACTCGACGCCCCCTCGGCCAACCACACCATCGCCGTCCTGCACGACGACGAGCGCGAAGCACCCGGCCTCGCGCCGCGTGAACTCATCCAACTCCGCTACGTCCGCCTATTCGGCGCCACCGGCGCAGTGATGATGGCAATCGGCGCGCTCGGCGCCGGCGCACAGCCAGTGCTGCAGAACCCGACACAGGGCGTCCGCCTACTCGGCCTGTTCGCCCGCACCCAGACCTCGTCGCTGGCGATCGTCATGACCGGCACAGTCATGGTCGTGCTCGCCTGGCTGCTGCTGGGCAGGTTCGCGATCGGATCCACCGCCAGCGGCGCGCCGCTGCGCCGGCTCTCCCGATCGCAACTCGACCGCACCATCCTGCTGTGGGTCATCCCGCTGACCATCGCCCCGCCGATGTTCAGCCGCGACGTGTACTCCTATCTCGCGCAGAGCGAGATCACCGCCCGCGGCCTCGATCCGTACGGGATCGGCCCGGCACAGGCGCTCGGCGTCGACCACGTGCTCACGCGGACCGTGCCCACCATCTGGCGCGACACTCCCGCGCCCTACGGCCCGTTCTTTCTCTGGTTGGGCCGGGCGATCTCCGAGATCACCGGGGACAACATCGTCGTCGGCATCTTCATGCACCGCCTGCTCGCGCTGATCGGCGTCGGCCTGATCGTCTGGGCACTGCCCCGGCTCGCGCGTCGATGTGGCGTCGCCGCCGTGAGCGCGCTCTGGCTCGGTGCCGCCAACCCGCTGCTCCTGTTCCACCTGGTGTCGGGTGTGCACAACGAGGCGCTGATGCTCGGGCTGATGCTGGCCGGCATGGAGATCGCGCTCAGCGCTATCGAATCCACGGACAGGTTGAGAGGGATCAACCTCGTCCTGCTGCTTGGTGGCTGTTCGGTGATCGCGTTGTCCTCGACGATCAAGATTCCGTCACTCATCGCGCTCGGGTTCGTCGGCATGGCGCTCGCTCGCAGATGGGGCGGGACACTGCGGGCGCTGATCAGCGCAGCAGCGCTACTACTGGCCGTCGCCGCCGCAGTCACCCTCCTCGTCAGCAGTGCGAGCCATCTCGGTATCGGCTGGATCCATACGCTCGGCACCGCGAATGCCGTGCGCAGCTGGATGTCGCTGCCGACCTCGATCGGCGTCATCACCGGGTTCGGCGGAGTGCTGCTCGGCATCGGCGATCACACCACAGCCGTGCTCAGCCTCACCCGCCCTATCGCTGCCCTCGTCGCCGCGTTCGTCACCCTGCGCATGCTCATCGCTGTGCTCACCGGACGTCTGCATCCGGTCGGCGCGCTGGGCGTATCCCTTGGCACCCTGGTGTTGCTGTTCCCGGTCGTACAGCCCTGGTATCTGCTGTGGGGCGTCATTCCGCTGGCGGCGTGGGCCACGACGCCAGCGTTCCGGATCCCTACCATCGCGGCGTCGTCGATCGTCTGCGTGATCCTCATGCCGAATGGTGCCGAATTCCAGCCGATCACGATCGTGCAGGCCTCGATCGTCACGATCGTCACGTGCGTTCTGCTGATCGTGCTGACCCGCAATGTGCTGCCGTGGCGGAGTCAGCCGGGACCGGATCAGTCGGCGCTCGAGCCCACGGCTTACGCTGGACCCTCGTGAGATCAGCTGTCCCCGCCGTGCACCTGACCGGCGTGGTGAAGTCGTACGGAGCAGTCACCGCCGTCGACGGCCTCGATCTCGAACTCGAACCCGCCACAGTGCTGGCCCTGTTGGGCCCCAACGGCGCAGGTAAGACCACCACCGTAGAGATGTGCGAGGGCTTCGTTTGCCCGGAAGCAGGTTCGGTGCGGGTGCTCGGGCTCGACCCGATCGCCGACTCCGCCGAGCTGCGCCCACGAATCGGTGTCATGTTGCAGGGCGGCGGCGCCTACCCCGGCGCCAAGGCCGGCGAGATGCTCGATCTGGTGGCCTCGTACTCGGCCAACCCGCTCGATCCCGAGTGGCTGCTGCAGACGCTCGGACTCACCGAAGCCCGGCGCACGTCCTACCGCAGGCTCTCCGGCGGTCAGCAGCAGCGCCTCGCGCTGGCATGTGCCCTTGTGGGCCGGCCCGAGCTCGTCTTCCTCGACGAGCCGACCGCCGGCCTCGACGCGCAGGCCCGGCACACCGTGTGGGAGCTGATCGACTCGCTGCGTCGCGACGGCGTCAGTGTGTTGTTGACCACGCACATGATGGACGAGGCAGAGCAGCTCGCCGACGAACTCGTGATCATCGACCACGGCAAGATCGTCGCCTCCGGCACGCCGTCCGAGATCACCACGCGCGGCGCCGAAGGCCAGTTGCGGTTCAGCGCACCGCCGAATCTCGACCTCACGCTGCTGGAATCCGCCCTGCCCGAGGGATTTGCCCCGCGCGAAACCTCGCCCGGGTCCTATCTCGTGGTGGGCGAGATCGACCCACAGGTACTGGCGACCGTGACCGCGTGGTGCGCGCGCATCGGGGTACTCACGACCGATCTTCGGGTGGATCAGCGCCGCCTCGAGGACGTGTTCCTGGAGTTGACCGGACGGGAATTGCGAGGATGACCCTTATGAGTGCGAGCGAGGACACCTCCGCGAGCGAGTCGGCCGCACCTCGCGGGCCGCGGTTCGCGCCCGGCACCTTCGCGCCCGCACCCCAGGCGAGCCCGGCTCCCCGGATGCTCGCCGCGCAGACGCGGATGGAACTGACGCTGCTGCTGCGCAACGGCGAACAGCTCCTACTGACGATGTTCATTCCGATCACGCTGCTGATCGGGCTGTGTCTGCTGCCGTTCGGCGGCCTCGGCGACGACCGGGTCGACCAGGTTGTGCCGGCGGTGATGATGGTCGCGGTGATGTCCACCGCGTTCACCGGGCAGGCGATCGCGGTTGGCTTCGATCGGCGCTATGGCGCGCTCAAGCGACTCGGCGCGACCGCACTCCCGCGCTGGGGTGTGATCGCCGGCAAGAGCGCGGCCGTTCTCATCGTGGTCGTGATGCAGGCGGTGATTCTCGGCCTGATCGGCGCCGCGCTCGGCTGGCGGCCCTCGATCGAAGGACTCGCACTCGGCGCGGTCGTGATCGCGCTGGGCACGGTGACTTTCGCGACCATGGGACTGCTGCTCGGCGGGACGCTCAAGGCCGAGGTCGTGCTGGCGCTCGCAAATGTGTTGTGGTTCATCATGCTCGGCGTCGGCAGCATCCTCTTCGCTTCCGACGACCTGCCGAGTGCGCTGCGTTTCGTCGCACGACTCGTGCCGTCCGGGGCGCTCGCAGAGACGCTCGAGCAAGCGCTCTACGCGAACATCGACTGGTTCGGCGTCGCCGTGCTCGCGGTATGGGCGGCAGTGTGCGGGTGGCTCGCAGCGCGGCTGTTCCGCTTCACCTGAGCCGCCAGATCCGATGCGCGCCACCGGCGTGAACGGAAGATTTGTTGCGTTAGACGGAGTGAACGCTTCCGTTCACTCCGTTGGGACCAAACCCTTCCGTCACCGACCGGAACGTGTTCTTATTTTGCGATGCGAATCGTCGGTGCCGTCCTAGGCGCACTTCTTCTCACGCTCGGAATCACCGGCCAGGCCTCGGCAACCAATACGCCATGGGGTCCGATCGCCGACAACCCGTATCTCGGCCCCACCGGCACCTCCACGATGCACGGTGACGCCGCATCGTCGGATGCGACGCCGTTTCCGGGACCGGGCACCGGCAACGTCTTGGTCACCCCGATCCCACTCTTGTCGGCGTGCCCGACCGTATTGCAGGGCTCCGATGGACTGGTCGTCGCGCTGTGCACCGCGATCCTCGGACAGACGCCGACGGTGCACCTGATCGATCCGGCTGCCGCCGTCCCCGGCTCATTGGCCAACTATCCGCTCGCGAAAGGCACGCTGCTCGGCGGTGTCTATGCGTACCTCGACAACCAAGATCGCCTCGTCTCCATCGACGGCAACAGCCATCTGGTGCGGATCGCGCACTACCGCGAACCGGGCGGCGCCTGGAAGCTGAGGAAGGACGCCGACGTCGACGTGAGTTCGGCAATCCCCGCGGGCGACGGCGTCACCGGACTCACCCCGGGCATCGACGGCAAGGTCTGGTTCGCGACCGCCGGCGGCGTGGTCGGCGTCATCGACCAGCAGGGTACGGCGCGTACGGTCCCGCTCGGTGCCGGCGAACAGGTCCAGAACAGCATCTCCACGTCGCCCGAAGGGCGCACCGCCGTCGCCACGACGCACGCGCTGTACGAACTCACCACCGACGCGTCGGGCCAGCCGAAGGTGCTCTGGCGCGCGGGCTACGACCGCGGCAGCGCCCGCAAGCCGGGCTCGCTGTCTTGGGGCACCGGATCGACGCCGACCTATTTCGGGCCCGGCAACGGTGCCGAATACCTGACCATCGTCGACAACGCGGACAACCAGGTCCACGCGCTCGTGTTCAAATCCGGCAGCGGACACCTCATCTGCTCGCAGCCGGTCCTGACCAAGGGCGGCCCCGGTAGCGAGAACTCCCCGGTCGGTATCGGCCGCACGATCTTCGTTGCCAGCACCTACGGCTACCCATACCCGACGACCCCGGAGGGCGCTGGACCGGCCCAGCCGGCGTCGGCACCGTTCACCGGCGGTATGACCCGTGTCGACGTCGACAATGAGGGCTGCACCACCGTGTGGGACTCCCCGGTCCGCAGTGCCGCTGTGCCGCGCCTGTCCACAGCGGACGGCAAGCTCTACACGACCACGCGCGTGGGCCTCGACGTCACCACTCCGCTGGACCTGTTCAACTACGCCGTGATCGACCCCGCCAACGGAAAGGTGCTGAAGACCGCGCCGCTTCCTGCCTCAACCGCACACGACACCCTCCAGATGGCTCCGCTGCTGACGCCGGACGGGCGGATGCTGCAGGGCACGTTGTCGGGAATCGAGCGCATCTCCCGGTTCTAGCGCCTTATCCCAACGACAGCGTGTAGTGGACCGGCCTCTACCATGGTCTGGTGCTCTATCGCGGTTTTCTGAGCCTCGTCGACCGACTCCCCCTTCCAGCGCTGCGGGTGCAGCGCTGGATCGCCATCGCTGTGATCCTGACGCAGGCGGGGATTTCGGTGACCGGCGCCATCGTGCGGGTGACCGCTTCCGGCCTCGGCTGCCCCACGTGGCCACAGTGCTTCCCGGGCAGCTTCACCCCGGTCGGCGTCTCCGAGGTGCCGGTCATTCACCAGACGGTTGAGTTCGGCAACCGCATGCTGACCTTCGCGGTCGTGCTGTGCGCGGCGGCGATCGTCCTCGCCGTTACCCGCGCACGCCGGCGGCGTGAGGTGCTGGTGTTCGCGTGGCTGATGCCCGCGGGCACCGTCGTGCAGGCCGTCATCGGCGGCATCACCGTGCGAACCGGCCTGCTGTGGTGGACCGTCGCGGTGCACCTGCTGGCCTCGATGGCGATGGTCTGGCTGGCCGTCCTGCTGTACGCCAAGATCTGCGAGCCCGATAATGGCGTGCCCACGGTTCAGGTGCCGTCACCGCTGCGCTGGCTGACCGGGCTGACCGGTGTCGCACTTGCCTTCGTGCTGGTCGCCGGAACGCTGGTCACCGGCGCCGGACCGCATGCCGGTGACAAGAGCATCGCTCGGACCGTGCCGCGGCTCGAGGTGGAGATCGTCACCCTCGTGCATCTGCACTCGCAGCTGCTGGTCGGGTATCTCGCATTGCTGATCGGGCTCGGATTCGGCATCTACGCCGTCGGCGCCCCGCAAGCGGTGAAGCGGCGGCTGCATATCGTGCTCGCGGTCGTCGTGGCCCAGGCTCTCGTGGGTGTCGTGCAGTACTTCACAGACGTGCCGGCCGCACTGGTTGCGGTGCATGTGGGCGGAGCGGCTGCCTGCACCGCCGCAACGGCCGCGCTGTGGGCTGCGTGCCGGACCCGCGAAACCGCTACGATCGCCCAGCCGCACATGGCCGCGACACTTTGACGCACCCGCGGGGATGAAAAACCAAGGAACAACCTCAACGGAGGAGATCGGCTATGCGTGCACTTCCAAGTCTCTACAGCTTTATCGCTGATGTCCCGACCAGCGTCAACTTCCTTGGGGCGTTGGCGAGCACGGGATCGTCGACCGCGTACTCGGGCGCCTTGCCGACCTTCAACTACTAGACCAGCCTGAACTCGACCGGACCATTGGCTCGACCAATTGGTCCAGGGATGTTCTGAACTGATCGCCACTCGGCGGGAACCCATCCGCTGCACACTCTCCGTCGCGCCGCACAGGGTCCAGCGTGCGGAAGCGTGTGCGCCGCGACAGGAACTGTGCGGCGACCGGCGGGTCCCCAAACAAAACGCGCCGCCCGGAACGGGCGGCGCGTTTCTGTAGTGCTGCTTAGCGCTCGTTGCGCGCCTTGGGGAACCGCGTCTGGTTCGCGACCCAACCGGCCATCTTGGCCCAGTGCCCCTTGCGCGGGTTCGCCTTCGAGATCAGCTCCCGGTCCCACTCCTCCGTGGCGGTGACGACCGGGACCGCATCGATCACTGCATGCGCGGTCGCGAGATCCTTCACCACGCGGTCACCGAGCACACCATCCTCACCGACGAGAGTGATCCGCACGCCCATCCGGCCGATCGGCTGGAGCACCGCCTGCGCCGAACCACCGTGCTGCGCGGCGAAGGACGCGACGGAGTCACGGACCTTCCCGGGGACGGCAATCGCGGCGGGAGCGGCTTCGGTGGGCGCAGAAGTCATGCCAGCAGAATACTGTGCGCGGCCCCGGGTCCTGGACTCCCCTGGTGTAGAACGGGATCATGCGCGCGATTCAGGTGTCCGAGCATGGCGGTCCCGAGGTTCTGGTTCTGGCAGAGGTTCCCGATCCGCAGATCGGTCCGAAACAGCTCCTGGTACGCGTCGACGCGAGCGGCGTGAACTACATCGACACCTATTTCCGCACCGGCGCGTATCCGCGCCCACTTCCCTATATCGCCGGTGAGGAGGGCAGCGGCGTCGTGGAGGCGGTCGGATCCGATGTGACCGATATCGCCGTCGGCAGCCGCGTTGCATGGGCCGCGGCATCGGGAAGTTACGCCGAACTCGTCGCCGTCGATGTCGATGCCGCCATCCCCGTCCCCGACGAGGTGGGCGCCCCCGAAGCAGCATCGGCATTGCTGCAGGGCATGACCGCGCACTATCTCCTGAACTCGGTGTACCGCCCCGAAGCCGGCGAGACGGTGCTCGTGCACGCCGGGGCGGGCGGTGTGGGCGCGATGCTCACCCAACTGGCGGTCGCGCGCGGAGTGCGCGTCATCACCACCTGCTCCACCGATGAGAAGGCAGGGATCAGCCGCGCCGCCGGTGCCTCGGATGTCCTTCGCTACGGCGACGACCTCGCGGACCGGGTCCGAGCCCTCACCAACGGCGAGGGCGTTGCCGCTGTGTACGACGGCGTGGGTGCGACCACGTTCGACGCCAGCCTCGCGTCATTGCGGGTGCGCGGCACCCTCGCGCTGTTCGGTGCCGCGAGCGGAAAGGTCGAGCCCGTGGATCCACAGCGACTGAACGCGCAGGGGTCGGTGATCCTCACCCGCCCGAAGCTGGGTGACTTCACCCGGGACCGCGAAGAACTGTTGTGGCGGGCCGGCGATGTTTTCGCCGCGATCGCAGACAAGTCGCTCACCGTGCGGATCGGTGCGACCTATCCGCTCGCTGAGGCCGCACAGGCGCATCGGGATCTGGAGGCACGCAAGACAACCGGGTCGATCGTGCTGCAGCCCTGACAACGAGCGCACAATTGTTGTAACGGTGTAATCAGCGTTACAACCAGGGCGGTGCGTTCATGCTCGACGATTCCCTCTCCCCCGGTTCGGCTTCATCCGCCGAAGAGCCGCTTGACGCCTATTCGCGCGTGGTCAGCACGGTCGCGGCGACGGTCAGCCCGCACGTCGCCTACGTCCAACTGCGCGGGTCGAGCGGGTCTGCGGTCGCTATCGGCGACCGCGGGCATCTGCTGACCAACGCCCACGTGGTCGAATCGGCACGCGGTGGCACCGTCGTTTTCTCCGACGGCAGCCGCTCACGGTTCTCCGTGGTGGGCGCGGACCCGCTGTCGGATTTGGCGGTGCTGCGGGCGGCCGAGTCAGCGCCCGAGCCGGCCGTGGTCGCCGACGCGGACGGTCTCGTCGTCGGTCAGCTCGTGGTGGCGATCGGCAGCCCGCTGGGCCTCACCGGTTCTGTGACTGCGGGCGTGGTGAGCGCGCTCGGCCGATCGTTGCCGGTGCGACACGGCCGGGTAGGGCGCGTGGTGGAGAACGTCATCCAGACCGATGCCGCACTCAATCCCGGCAACTCCGGGGGCGCGCTGGCCGATTCGCGCGGACGAGTCGTGGGCATCAACACTGCGGTCGCCGGGATCGGGCTCGGCCTCGCTGTGCCGATCAACTCCACCACGCGGCGCATCATCGACACCCTGACTATCGAGGGCCGGGTGCGTCGCGCCTACCTCGGGCTCGTGGGTGTACCTGCACCGCTGCCCGATGACGTCGCCGAGCGAACCGGCCAGTCCGCCGGGCTCCGGCTGGTGGAAGTGGTCCGCGGCGGTCCCGCCGAGGTGGCCGGCCTGCGGCCGGGCGATCTGGTGCTGACGGTCGGCCGCGAGACGGTCGCCGACGCGCAAGACATCCAGCGGCTGTTGTTCGCCGAGGTGATCGGCACCCGGCTGCCGGTGACGGTGCTGCGGAACGGGGCCATGGTCGACGTCGTGGCACGTCCGATCGAGCTGTCGTAATCGCGGTCGCGCGGACTACCTGCTCGACTGGATCAGAAGTACGAAGCGATGGTCGGGAACCCGAGAACGGAGTCCACCGCGAGGCCCACAAAAACCACCGCGAGGTAGTTGTTCGACTGCAGGAACAACCGCAGCGGCTTCACCGACTCCCCGCGCCGAACGTCGGCGTAGAGCTGATGCGCCATGAGCAGGAACCAGGCACCGGCCGCGATCGCGACCGCCGCGTAGATGACACCCGCGGCAGGGATCAGCGCGAACGTGGCGAGCACGGTCAGCCACGTGTAGATGACGATCTGTTTGGTGACCTGCTCCTCGGTCGCAACCACCGGCAGCATCGGCACACCGGCCGCCGCGTAGTCCTCCTTGTAGCGCATCGCGAGCGCCCAGGTATGCGGCGGCGTCCAGAAGAAGATGATGGCGAACATCACCAGCGCCTGCCAGCCGATGCTCCCCGTGACGGCGGACCAGCCGACCAGCACCGGCATGCAGCCGGCGGCACCGCCCCAAACGACGTTCTGCGAGGTCCGGCGCTTGAGGCCGAGGGTGTAGACGAAGACGTAGAACAGGATCGTCGCGACGACGAGCAGGCCGGACAGCAGGTTCGCCCGCCACCACAGCCACGCGAACGAGGCAATGCCGAGCACAACGCCGAAGACAAGCGCGTGCGACGTTGCAACCGCCTCGCGAGCCAGCGGCCGGCGGGCTGTGCGCTTCATCACCTTGTCGATATCGGCGTCGACGACGCAGTTCAGCGTGTTCGCGCTCGCGGCACCCATCCAGCCACCGAAAAGCGTGCTCAGCACCAGTGCGATGTCGACGGAACCGCGTGCGGCCAGCAGCATCGACGGGATCGTGGCGACGAGTAGAAGTTCGATGACGCGCGGCTTGGTCAGCGCGATGTAGGCCAGAGCCCGGCGCACGATGAGCGGCTGATTCGAGACGGCGGTCGCGCCACCGGCGGGTGCGGTGCTGACGAGGCCATGGCCACGCGGGCGTGTCCCCATCCGCACGTTTTCTCCTTGCACCAGCAGCAGTATCCGGTTCGGTCCTAAGCAGCGGCCGTAGGGCACGACGCGGCTACTACAGAAGATGGTAGACGGCGCGGGACAGTGCTCGATGCACGCCCCCGTCCTGCTCGGCATCAGATCGGTCTAGTGGCGGCATCCGATCGGCGGGAGAACTAAGGTTGACCGCGAAGCCAGTTGTTGCCGCACGTCCAGTGCATCCCTCGACACATTCGAACTTCGAACACGCCAGGAGAATCTCGCTCGTGACGATCACAGACGACATCAGTGTGCTCACCCAGCCACACCACCCCGATGACTGGACCGAGCTGGATACCCGCGCGGTCGACACCATCCGGGTTCTGGCGGCGGACGCGGTGCAGAAGGTCGGAAACGGTCATCCCGGCACCGCGATGAGCCTCGCGCCGCTGGCCTATACCCTCTTTCAGCGCGTCATGCACCATGACCCCAACGACACCCATTGGCTCGGCCGCGACCGCTTCGTGCTGTCGTGCGGTCACTCCAGCCTGACCCTGTACCTGCAGCTCTACCTGGGCGGATTCGGGCTCGAGCTCGGCGACATCGAGGCGCTGCGCACGTTCGGCTCCAAGACGCCGGGCCACCCGGAGTTCCGCCACACCCGCGGCGTCGAGATCACCACCGGCCCGCTCGGCCAGGGTCTCGCCTCGGCCGTCGGCATGGCGATGGCGGCGCGCCGTGAGCGCGGCCTGTTCGATCCCGACGCGGCCCCGGGCCAGAGCCCGTTCGACCACTTCATCTACGTGATCTGCTCGGACGGCGACATCGAAGAGGGCGTCACCTCCGAGGCGTCGTCGCTCGCCGGCACGCAGCAGCTCGGCAACCTCGTCGTGCTCTACGACGACAACAAGATCTCGATCGAGCACGACACCACGATCGCGCTCGGCGAAGACACCGCGAAGCGCTACGAGGCCTACGGCTGGCACGTACAGACCGTCGAGGGCGGCGAGAACGTCAAGGCGATCGAGGAGGCCATCGAGAACGCGAAGGCCGTCACCGACAGGCCCTCGTTCATCCTGGTCCGCACGATCATCGCCTTCCCGGCGCCGACCAAGATGAACACCGGCGAATCGCACGGCTCCGCGCTCGGCGCCGATGAGGTTGCCGCGACCAAGAAGATCCTCGGCTTCGACCCGGACAAGAACTTCGAGGTCTCCGACGAGGTCATCGCGCACACGCGCAAGCTGCAGGAGCGCGGCCGCGCCGCACACCTGGAGTGGGACAAGGACTTCGACGCGTGGGCGGCTCGCGAGCCCGAGCGCAAGGCGCTGCTCGACCGCGTGACCCGTGACGAACTGCCTGCCGGCTGGGATTCCGACCTGCCTTCGTGGGAGCCGGGCGGCAAGGGCGTCGCGACTCGTAAGGCTTCGGGCGAGCTGCTCTCCGCGGTCGGCCCGAAACTGCCCGAGCTGTGGGGCGGTTCGGCCGACCTTGCGGGCAGCAACAACACCACCATCAAGGGCGCCGACTCGTTCGGTCCGACGTCGATCGCGACGTCCGACTGGAACGCCCAGCCGTACGGCCGGACGCTGCACTTCGGTGTCCGCGAGCACGCGATGGGCTCGATCCTCAACGGCATCGTGCTGCACGGCCCGACCCGCGCGTACGGCGGCACGTTCCTGCAGTTCTCCGACTACATGCGCCCCGCAGTGCGGCTCGCCGCGCTGATGGACATCGACCCGATCTACGTGTGGACACACGACTCGATCGGTCTCGGTGAGGACGGCCCGACGCATCAGCCGGTGGAACACATCGCTGCGCTGCGCGCGATCCCGAACCTGTCGGTGGTGCGGCCCGGCGACGCGAACGAGACCGTGTTCGCGTGGCAGGCCGTGATCACCGACTCGAGCAGCAGCGGCCCGGTCGGCCTGCTCCTGACCCGCCAGGACATTCCGGTGCTCGAGGGCACCAGCGCCGAGGGCGTCGCCAAGGGCGGCTACGTGCTCGCCGAGTCGTCCAAGGCGCTTCCGGACGTGATCCTCGTCGCCACCGGCTCCGAGTTGCAGCTCGCGGTCGAGGCGCGAGAAACTTTGGAGGCGCAGGGCGTTGGCGCCCGCGTCGTGTCCATGCCGTGTGTCGAGTGGTTCGACAGCCAAGATCAGAACTACCGCGACCAGGTCCTCCCGCCGACCGTGAAGGCACGCGTGTCGGTGGAGGCCGGTATCTCGATGCCATGGCACAAGATCGTTGGTGGGTTCGGCGAGACGGTGTCGCTCGAGCACTTCGGTGAATCCGCCGATTACAAGACGCTGTTCCGCGAGTACGGGTTCACGCAGGAGGCCGTCGTGGCCGCCGCGCAGCGCTCGATCGCCAATGTGAAGGGATGACCATGACCCAGAATGCGAATCTCGCAGCCCTGTCCGCCGCCGGCGTTTCCGTGTGGCTCGACGACCTCTCCCGCGACCGCTTGCGGTCCGGAAACCTGCAGGAGCTCATCGATACCCGCAGCGTCGTCGGCGTCACCACGAACCCGACCATCTTCCAGGGCGCGCTGAGCAAGGGCACCTCCTACGACGCGCAGGTCAAGGAATTGGCCGAACGCGGCGCCGACGTCGAGGCGACCATCCGCACTATCACCACCGACGACGTCCGTGAGGCGTGCGACGTGATGGCCCCGGTGTACCAGGCCAGCGACGGCGTCGACGGTCGCGTGTCGATCGAGGTCGATCCCCGCCTGGCGCACGACACCGACGCGACTGTCGCACAGGCGGTCGAGCTGTGGAAGATCGTCGATCGGCCGAACGTGCTGATCAAGATCCCCGCCACCGAGGCCGGTATCCCCGCGATCGCGAAGGTGCTCGCCGAGGGCATCAGTGTCAACGTGACGCTGATCTTTTCGGTCGAGCGGTACAAGGCCGTGATGGGCGCCTACCTCGACGGCCTCATCGGCGCTCGCGCCGCCGGGCACGACATCGGCAAGATCCATTCGGTCGCATCGTTCTTCGTGTCCCGCGTGGACACCGAGATCGACAAGCGGCTCGAAAAGATCGGCACCGACGAGGCGCTCGCGCTGCGCGGCAAGGCCGGTGTCGCGAACGCGCGCCTGGCCTACGCGGCCTACGAGCAGGCTTCACACCGGTCGGAAGGGCACGCCGGGGAGACCTCGGGATCGGTGTTCGGCAACCTTGTCGCGGCCGGCGGACGTCCGCAGCGGCCGCTGTGGGCATCGACTGGCGTGAAGAACCCGGATTACTCCGACACGCTCTACGTCATCGACCTCGTCGCGCCGAACACGGTCAACACCATGCCCGAGGCGACGATGGAAGCCGTGGCGGATCACGGCAAGGTGCTGGGAGATCAGGCGTCCGGCAAGGCAGTCGAGTCGCAGGGCGTGTTCGACGAACTCGCCGGGGCCGGAATCGATCTGGACGACGTCTTCCAGGTGCTCGAGGACGAGGGCGTCGACAAGTTCGAGAAGTCCTGGGGCGAGCTCCTCGAGGCCACGGAAGAGCAGCTGCGGGCCGCAAGCGCGGGTAGCTGATGGCAGAGCCCGGCGACTGGACGAATCCGCTTCGCGACGAACGCGATAAACGAGCGCCCCGGATCGCCGGGCCATGCAGCATGGTCATTTTCGGCGTGACCGGTGATCTGGCGCGCCGAAAGCTCATGCCTGCGATCTACGACCTCGCCAACCGGGGTCTGCTGTCGCCGAGCTTCGCTCTTGTGGGGTTTGCGCGGCGAGATTGGGACACCGAGGATTTCGGCCGGATCGTGCACGACGCGGTACGCGAGCACGCCCGGACCGAATTCCGCGAAGAGGTGTGGGACCGCCTGTGTGAGGGCCTGCGATTCGTGCAGGGTTCCTTCGACGACGACACCTCGTTCGAGGAACTGGCCAAGACACTGGCCAAGCTCGACGAGGATCGCGGCACCGGCGGCAACCATGCCTTCTACCTGTCCATTCCGCCGGGCGCCTTCCCCACGGTGCTCTCTCAGCTGTCCAAGTCGCGCCTCGCACAGCCCGACGAAAACCGTTGGCGCCGAGTGGTTATCGAGAAGCCGTTCGGCCACGACCTGGACAGCGCGAAACAGCTCAACGCGGTGGTGAACCAGGTCTTCCCCGAGGAGTCGGTCTTCCGGATCGATCACTACCTCGGCAAGGAGACGGTGCAGAACATCCTGGCGCTGCGATTCGCCAACCAGTTGTTCGAGCCGATCTGGAACGCACACCATGTCGACCACGTGCAGATCACGATGGCCGAGGACATCGGACTCGGTGGCCGCGCAGGCTATTACGACGGCATCGGCGCCGCGCGCGACGTTATCCAGAATCACCTCCTGCAGCTGCTGGCGTTCACCGCGATGGAGGAACCCATCGCGTTTACCCCGGCCGAGCTGCAGAACGAGAAGATCAAGGTGCTCTCGGCAACCCGGCTCGTCGAACCGCTCGACCAGACCACCTCGCGAGGCCAGTACGCCGCGGGCTGGCAGGGCGGCGAGCAGGTCGCCGGTCTGCTCGACGAGAGCGGCTTCGCCAAGGACTCGAAAACCGAGACCTACGCGGCGATCACGCTCGAGGTGGACACCCGTCGCTGGGCAGGGGTGCCGTTCTACCTGCGCACCGGAAAACGGTTGGGGCGGCGCGTCACCGAGCTCGCGATCGTGTTCAAGCGGGCCCCGCACCTGCCCTTCGACCAGACCATGACCCAGGAACTCGGGCAGAACGCCCTGGTCATCCGGGTGCAGCCGGACGAGGGAATCACGCTGCGGTTCGGCTCCAAGGTGCCGGGCTCCGGGATGGAGGTCCGCGACGTCAACATGGACTTCACTTACGGCGAATCGTTCAACGTCTCCTCCCCGGAGGCGTACGAACGGCTCATCCTCGACGTGCTGCTCGGCGAGCCGTCGCTGTTCCCGGTGAACGACGAGGTCGAATTGTCCTGGCGCATACTCGATCCCGCGCTCGAGCACTGGGCGGCCACCGGCGCGCCGGAGCCGTACGAGTCGGGCACCTGGGGTCCGGATTCCGCGCAGGCGATGCTGCAGCGCACCGGCCGGGAATGGCGGCGCCCGTGAGTACGGCCCACGGCATCGGAAGGACACGCCCATGATCGTGGACATGCCCGACACCACCACCGTCGCCGTCAACAAGCGGCTCGTGCAACTGCGCGAGGACGCCGGCGTGATCACGCAGGGACGGGTGCTGACGCTCGTGGTGTGCCCTCGCGAGCATGCCGATCGCGAACTTGCGATCGATGCGGCGAACGAGGCGAGCCGCGAACATCCCTGTCGCGTGGTCGTTCTCGTGCACGGGAACCGGAACGCCACCGAACGACTCGACGCGCAAATCCGTGTCGGTCGCGACGGCGGTGCGGGCGAGGTCCTCGTGCTGCGGCTGGAAGGCGAACTCGCCGACCACGAAAGCAGCGTGGTGATCCCGTTCCTGTTGCCGGACACGCCCGTTGTCGCGTGGTGGCCGTTCGATGCACCGGAGGTGCCGGCAGCCGACCCGGTCGGCAAGCTCGCGATCCGCCGGATCACCGACGCGACACCGTCGTCCGATCCGATCGCCACGATCAAGACCCGAAAGGCCTCTTACACCCCTGGTGACAGCGATCTTGCTTGGAGCCGGATCACCTACTGGCGCGCGCTGCTGACCGCGGCATTGGACGAGGCGCCACACGCCCCGGTCGAATCGGTGACCATCTCGGGCCTGCGCGGCGAACCGTCGCTGGACATGATCGCGGGCTGGCTGGCCGTGCGGCTCGGCTGCCCGGTGAACCGCAAGGTGGGCGAACTGTTCGTCGAATTGCACCGTGCCGGCGCGTCGATTCGCCTGAGTCGCCCGCAGACCGGCCGGACGGCGATACTGCACCGCGACGGAAAACCGGATCGGATGCTGCCACTCGCTCGGCGCGAGACGAAGGAATGTCTCGCCGAGGACCTGCGGCGGCTCGATGCCGACGAAATCTATGCCGAAGCGCTGGAAGGACTGGAACGGGTCAGTTATGAGTGAGCAGGTCATCGAGCGCTTTCCCGATCAGGACGCCCTGGTCGCCGCCGCGGCGCAGCGGTTCATCGACGTGATCACCGCGGCCCAGGCCGCGCGGGGTTCGGCCTCGGTAGTGCTGACCGGCGGTGGCGCCGGGATCGCGCTGCTGGAGAAGTTGCGCGCGGATTCCGGTGCGATCGACTGGTCGAAGGTGGATGTGTTCTGGGGCGACGAGCGGTTCGTCCCCGCCACGGACGCGGACCGCAACGAACTGCAGGCCCGCGAGGCACTGCTCGACCACGTCGGCGTCGACCACTCCCGGGTCTTCCCGATGGCCGCATCCGACGGCGAATACCCGGACCCGGTGGCCGCGGCCGCCGAGTACGCCCAGGTGCTCGCAAGCCGCGCCACCACCCAAGGTGTGCCGGAGTTCGATATCCACCTGCTCGGCATGGGCGGCGAGGGCCACATCAACTCGCTGTTCCCGCACACCGACGCGGTCCGCGAGCAACATGCTCTCGTCGTCGCGGTGCCGGACTCCCCCAAGCCTCCGCCGGTGCGCATCACGCTCACCCTTCCGGCGGTCCGGCGCTCTCGACAGGTCTGGCTTGTTGTCACCGGCGACGCCAAGGCCGAGGCCGTGGCGGCCGCGATCGGCGGCGCGGATCCCGTCGACATTCCTTCGGCGGGCGCACACGGCACCGAGGCGACCGTGTGGTTCCTCGACGAGGCCGCCGCGAGCAAACTGGCCTAATCAGGCCAAGGGCGTGTCGTCGCGCGGTGCTATCGGCACCGCGCGTGGACGCCCGTTGGACGGGTCGATAAGCGCGGCGCTGACACACCCCAGCCGCAGCACAGGACGGGTCCGTTTCCGCTGGCCGTTCCCGTACCGTTCGGGCTGGCAGTGCTGCGATCGTGGCGTGGTGTCCATCCGATCCCCCCGATCGTGTGGTGTCCCTTGCTGGCTATGACGTGCGTCCGGGCTATTCGGTTCCCGCCGTTGCGGTTTCACCCCGGCTGAAGGCGAAGGACCCGAATCCGCCGTGGCCTGCGGGCAACGCGTGTTGAATGGGGACCACGATCGAGAAGGAGGCAACGGTGGCCTCAGGAACATCACTCGGCGAGGTCAGGCCGGAGCACGACGCCGCCGGCACCCCCACCGACCTGGTGCAGCTGTATTACGTGCGCGGGTTCGCGGACCCTGTCGTCGAGCTGTGGGAGCTGCTCACCGAGCCCGCCGGTGTCGCGAAATGGTTCGGCACGGTGGCCGGGGACCCGCTCGACGGGCACGTCAGCATCACGACATCCGACGATCCGGCCCGGGTCCTCGACATCACGGTCGACGCGTGCACCTCACCGCACGTCCTGGACCTGACAATCGCCGACGCTGTGCTCGAGCTTCGCCTGCACCAGGTCGGCGTAGTGACCACTCTCGAAGTGGTCCGCCGCCATCTGCAACGTGACGAGGTTGCCCAGGTCGGGCCGTACTGGCAGTTCTACCTGGACCGTTTCACCGCCGCGGTGGACGGCAGAGAGCTGCCGCAGTGGGCGGACTACACCGATCTGGCGTCCGAGTACCCCTGCCCGGGCTGACCCGCCCCTTGATCCCTCGATAGCCAGTCGGTAGCGGCCCGAACTTCGTCCGCCTCATTGCATCCCAAGGTCGGAGGCATATCGCGCGCTGTCCAGTTTCTCCGGGGCGTCGCGGGGTACGTCAGATAGATGCCAGCCAAGGAAAGCGCAGCGCCCGCCGACCGCGCCGACCCAGACCGTAAGCGCGACGAACGCAGCGATCGGGACGACCAGGTGCCCGAGTCCGAGAATCAGCCCGACTCGCCCACCGGGCTGACCAAACAGTCCTGGTCGTACGTGCTCCGCAGGACCGCACGAGAGTTGAACGCCGACCAATGCACGGACTTGGCGGCCGCGCTCTAGCTGCCGTCGAAGCTGGGAAAGGAACTAGCATGCCCGCACCGTCGAAATTGATGTACAAGCCGATGTCCCTGTTCGTCAGCGTGCTCGGTGGGATATTGGCCGGGCAGGTTTTCAGGCAGATCTGGGCCCGCATAGGTAACGATCGGGACAGGCCGCCGGAACCGAAGGATCTCAGTGCGGATGTCCGCGAAGTACTCATCGCGGCTGCCCTCCAGGGTGCGATATTCGGCCTGGTGAAGGCCGCGGTCGACAGAGCCGGCGCGAAGAGCTATCGCGCCCTCACACACGAGAATCCGACCTGACCGGAACCTTCCTCCATCTCGTCGCATCACACCATCAGCGGCAGATCGCGCCGCCGCCGGCGATCTGCCGGCCCACGTGAGTGACGAGAGGACTCGACATGTTTGCCAGATACCTTGTGGTGGCAGCTGCGGCCATTGGCTTGATGTTCGGCGGTACGGCGGCGGCATCGGCCGTGCCGGTGGATTCCGGCCAAGGGGCCATTGTGCTTGCCGCGAGCAACGGCAACCTCGGCAAGTTCAGCCCGCCCAAGAGCGGCAACCTCGGAAAGGCCACCCCCAAGAGCAACCTCGGCAGGGTCACCCCGCCCGACGTTCGGGTGCCGAGGGACGTGTGCGCGACGTGCGGTGCTCGCCACGGCGGTGTCGTCAGCCCGAACTACTGCACCAACTGCATCGACAAGGGCTTGACCCCGATCCGGCCTGGCACGCGCCCGTAATTCCGGCAACGTAGCCAAGCGCTGCGGCGGGCAGTCCGATCGAGTCCCGGTTTCGGTCTCGAATGCGCGGACTGCCCGTGAGCGCGCGAAAGGAAGATAATCGGACAAGTGAGCAACGACTCGGCGAGTTTCGAGGTCCGCACCGAACCCGGGGTGCAGATCAAGTGGGTTGTCACTGTGAGCGACCGCCCGGCGGGTGCGGATGAGACCGTCACCACCAAGCGACTCGTCGAATCACTGCATGAAGTGGAGCGGTCGATCGAGAAGACGCTGTGCGATCGGGGCCGAATCTCCCGCACCGTCTACCGCGCCAACAGTCGGGACGTCCACTTCGCGGACGGGTCGGTGATCGAATGGAACTGGCAGCCAACCACTTTCGACTGGCGCTGTCTGGACTGCGGCGTGGACACCGATGCCATCGACGAGTACTACATGGTCCACGACCAGGTGTGGCTGCAGGCGGCACCGGATGGCAAGGGCCAGTTGTGCATTGGCTGCCTCGAGGCTCGACTGGGCCGGACACTCAGCGCAACGGATTTCACCGACGCCGAGGTGAACAACCCGGGCCTCGGTGCGCGCAGCGTGCGACTGGTGGACCGGCTCAACCGGACCGAGTGAGGCGCTAGCCGCTATTGCGCAGCGCCGTGGCAAGCCCGTTCATGGTCAACAGGATCCCGCGCTTGACCGTCTCGCGGTCATCGCCGGCCCGGAACTGGCGCAACAGTTCGACCTGCAGGTGGTTGAGCGGCTCGAGGTATGGGAATCGGTTGAACACCGATCTCGCCAACGCCGGGTTGTCGTCGAGCAGGCCCTCGTAGCCGGTGATCGCCAGGTACATCTCCACTGTGCGACCGTGCTCGCGCGCGATCATCCCGAACACCTTCTCGCGCAGCGCCGTATCGGGCACCAGCTCGGCGTAACGCGCCGCGAGGCCGAGGTCGGACTTGGCCATCACCTGTGCCATGTTCGACAGGACCGTGCGGAAGAACGGCCACTTCTCGTACAACTCCCGCAGTCTGGCGAGCTTCGCCTCGTCGCCGTCGACCCACTCGGAGAACGCGGTCCCTACCCCGTACCAGCCGGGCAGCATCACCCTCGACTGACTCCACGACATCACCCAGGGAATTGCGCGCAGGTCGTAGACGGAGTTCGTGGCCTTGCGCGAGGCCGGGCGGCTGCCGATATTGAGCTCACCGATCTCCGCGACCGGGGTGGACAGCCGGAAGTACTCGACGAATCCCGGTGTGTCATGGACCAGTTCGGCATAGGCCCGGCGAGCGCGCTCCGCGAGATCGTCGAGCAACGCGTACGCAGGTTCCGCATCGTCGCCGAGTCCTTCGACATCGAGCAACGTCGTTTCCAGGGTCGCAGCGAGCAACGCCTCGAGGTTGCGCCGAGCCAGCCGCGGCTCCGCGTACTTCGCCGCGATCACCTCGCCCTGTTCAGTGATCCGAAGCGAACCCGTGACCGCACCGACCGGCTGCGCGAGGATGGCGTCGTAGCTCGGACCGCCGCCGCGGCCCACAGTGCCGCCTCGGCCGTGGAAGAGCCGCAACCGGATTCCGCTCTTGCGGGCTGCCTCCACGAGGTCCAGTTCGGCTCGGTACAGCGCCCAGTTCGCCGCGAGGTAGCCGCCGTCCTTGTTCGAGTCCGAGTAGCCGAGCATGACCTCCTGCACGTCGCCGCGGGCGCGCACGAGCCGCCGGTACACCGGGACATCCAGGGTCGCGAGCAGGGTGGCCGCGCCCTGTTGGAGGTCCTCGATCGTCTCGAACAACGGGACAATTCCCACCGGCGAAGTGGGGCCACCAGGGCCGCATTGCAGAATTCCCGCTTCCTTCAACAAGATTCCCGCTTCGAGCATGTCGCTGACCGAGGTGCACATGCTGATGATGTAGTTCGGGATGGCACCGGCACCCAACTCGTCGATCGCCTCCGCCGCAGCCCGGACGATCCCGAGTTCCTTGGTTGCGAGTTCGCTCAACTCGGCGTCCGGCGAGGTGAGCGGCCTGCGAATGGACAATTCGCGAGCCAGGATCGCGATGCGCTCGTCCTCGGGCAGCGAACGGTAGTCCGGATGGACGTCGGCCCAGGCGAGCAACTCGGCGACAACCTCCTCGTGCATCTCGGAGTTCTGGCGCATGTCGAGCCCGCTGAGATGGAAGCCGAACGTCTCGATCGAACGGCGCAGCATCGCGAGTCGGTCGTCGGCGAGCAGGCCGTCGTGGTTGGCGCGCAAAGAATCGTCGATCGCATCGAGATCGTCGAGCATCTCTTGCGGCGTCGCGTACGCGGCCATCCCGTCGCGCAGCACATTCGGCGGAATGTTGTCGAGAATCTGCTCCGCGGTCGCGGACAGGCGGGATCGGATGCCGCGCAGCGCCCGGCGATACGGCTCGTCGGCCCGGAACGCCGAGTCGTCGCCGGCGACATCGGCGAGCCGGGTCACCGCGTCGCTGACGGTCACCAGCCGCGCCGACATGGACAGGTCCCGTTCCAGCAGAACGAGTTCGGCAAGGTGGTGTTCGATGGCGACATAGGCGGCCCGGTGCGTCGCGGCGTGCACCACGTCGGCTGTCACGAACGGATTCCCGTCCCGGTCACCACCGATCCACGAACCCGGCCGCAACATCGGCTCGGGCAGCAGGTTCGCTTCGGGCCAGCGAGATCGCAGCTCGCGGCGCAGCTCGGCATTGATCCGCGGGATCACGTCGAGCAGTGACATGTGGTAATACCGCAGCCCCAGATCGACCTCGTCCTGGATGCGTAGCCGGACGATCCGGATGAGGGCCGTCTGCCACAGCGTGAGGATCTGGCGGCGCAGGTCGACGTCGATATCCGCGCGTTCGGCGTCGTCGAGTGCCCGCTCGCGAGCCCGCAGCGAATCGGTGATGTGGCGCTGCGTCTCGAAGATGCTGCGCCGCCGCGTCTCGGTCGGATGTGCGGTGATGACCGGCGCGACGAGCGCGTCACGCAGCGCGTCGGCGACTGTCGTGGCGTCGAGACCCGCGGCATCGAGTTTCGCGTAGGTGGCGGCGAGGCTGTCCTCGCGGGGCGGCTCCCCCGCCACGACATGGATCCGCCGACGGCGTTCTCGGTGGATGTCCTCGGCGACGTTCGCCAGCAGCGAGAAATGACTGAATGCCCGGATCACCGGAATGGCCTGCTCGATGGCGATGCCGTCGAACATCTTGGCCATCTCGGCCCGCTCCGTGGTGGAGTGCCGGACGTTGAAGGACTCGACGCGGGCCTTCTCGACGAGATCGAAGAGCTCGTCGCCCTCCTGCTCGCGGACCGTCTCGCCGAGGATTGCGCCGAGTAGACGAATGTCCTCACGCAGCGGCTCGGTGGCTTCTCGGCCCGGTTCAGCGTTGGACGTCGATCGCTCGCTCGTCATTCACCGAGTATCGGCCGTCGCTTCGGACGGCGCAGGGCGAGCAGATCAGATGTTGGAAATCAGCTGTACTTGATCTCGAAGCCGACACCGAGGATGGCGATGAGCCACACGACTGCGGTGAAGATCGTGATCCGATCGAGGTTCTTCTCAACCACGGTGGACCCTGACAGGCTGGACTGCACTCCGCCGCCGAACAGGCTGGACAGACCGCCGCCCTTTGCCCGATGCAGGAGCACGAGCAGTACGAGCAGCAGGCTGGTGACGACCAGCAACACGTCCAGGAACAAATCCATGCGGACAGTCTAGAGGAGCGCGTCGGGTGCTCTTGCTCACGGGCATCCCGGCCGCCGCAGCAGGGCCAAACGAGTGCAAATTGTGTAAACGGGGGCCAAGCTTCGCCCCCATATACAAGGTTTGCTCGCGGGAAGCGCCCGGGAAACGCGAAAGCCGCCGTACGACCAGGTCGTACGGCGGCTTTGCGGTTCTACGTGGCCCTGCGGTTCTACTAACCCTGACCCGCGATAGCGCACATGCTGGCGAAGTCCTCGGCCTTGAGCGAGGCACCGCCGACGAGAGCACCGTCGACATCGGGCTCGGCGATCAGCTCGCCGATGTTCTTCGGGTTCGCCGATCCGCCGTAGAGGATCCGCACACCGGCAGCGACCTCGGGCGTGGCGAGCTTCGCGAGCTCGCCACGCACCTCGCCGCACACCTCCTGTGCGTCGGCCGGCGTCGCGGTGAGACCGGTGCCGATTGCCCACACCGGTTCGTACGCGACGACGACCTTGCTGATCTCCTCGGCCGTCAGGCCGGCGAGCGAGCCACGAACCTGATTCAGGTTGTGGTGCACATGATGACCCGGCTCACGGATCTCGAGATGCTCGCCGATGCACACGATCGGGGTGAGCCCGTTCGCGAGCGCAGCCTTCGTCTTGGCGAGGACCACGTCGTCGGTCTCGTTGTGCATCGTGCGACGCTCCGAGTGTCCGACAACCACGTAGGTGCAGCCCAGCTTGGCCAGCATCGCTCCACTGATCTCACCCGTGTACGCACCGGACTCGTGAATCGAGATGTCCTGCGCGCCGTAGGTGATCTTGAGCGAGTCGGCGTCCACCAGCGTCTGCACACTGCGCAGGTCCGTGAACGGCGGCAGCACCGTCACGTCGACGTTGTCGTAGTACCGATCGGGCAACGTGTATTCGAACTTCTGGACCAACGCGATTGCCTCGAGATGGTTTAGGTTCATCTTCCAGTTGCCCGCGAGCAGCGGTTTGCGAGATGCCACGGTCATGCCTCCAGTACGGACAGGCCGGGCAGTTCCTTGCCCTCCAGGTACTCCAGCGACGCTCCGCCGCCGGTCGAGATATGCGAGAACGCGTCCTCGGCGAGGCCGAGCTTGCGCACCGCCGCAGCGGAGTCGCCGCCACCGACGACGCTGAACGCGCCCTTGCCGGTAGCGCCGATGATCGCTTCCGCGACACCACGGGTGCCATCAGCGAAGTTGTCGAACTCGAACACGCCCATCGGGCCGTTCCAGAACACCGTCTTCGCCGCACCGAGCACCGCGGCGAACCGCTCGACCGACTCCGGGCCGATATCGAGACCCATCCAGCCGTCCGGGATCTCCGCGGCACCGACCGTGCGGAACTCCGCATCGGCAGCGAACTTGTCCGCGACAACCACGTCGACCGGGAGGTGGATGACATCGCCGAACCGCTCGAGCAGGTCCTTGCAGGTGTCGATCATGCTCTCTTCGAGCAGGGACGAACCGACCGAGAGACCCTGTGCGGCAAGGAAGGTGAAGCACATGCCGCCGCCGATCACCAGCGTGTCGACCTTCGGCGCGAGCGCCTCGATCACGGCGAGCTTGTCCGAAACCTTCGATCCGCCCAGCACAACGGCGTAAGGCCGCTCGGACTCGGCGGTCAGCTTGCGAAGCACCTCGACCTCGGTCGCGACCAGGTTGCCCGCGTAGTGCGGCAGTAGCTTGGCTACGTCGTAGACCGATGCCTGCTTGCGGTGCACCACGCCGAAACCGTCGGAGACGAACGCACCGTCGTCGCCGACGAGCTCAACGAGCGCCGCAGCGAGCTTGCCCCGCTCGGCCTCGTCCTTGCTGGTCTCGCGCGGGTCGAACCGCACGTTCTCCAGCAGCAGCACGTCACCGTCGGTGAGGCCCTCGGACCGCGCCAGCGCGTCCTGGCCGACGACATCGCCGGCCAGCTGCACGTTGCGGCCCAAGACCTCCGCGAGCTTCGCCGCCACGGGGGCGAGCGAGAACTGCGGGTCCGGCTCGCCCTTCGGGCGGCCGAGGTGGGCGGCGACGATCAGCTTCGCGCCGGCCTCGACCAGAGCCGAGAGCGTGGGCGCCGAGGCGAGGATGCGGCCGGGATCGGTGATCTCGCCGTCCTTCAACGGGACATTGAGGTCGGCCCGCACCAAGATGGTGCGGCCCTCCACCCCAGCGCCGAGCAGATCGTTAAGCGTCTGAACAGCCACTGCGATCAGAGGGACTTCGCGACGAGGCTGATGAGGTCCGCGAGACGGTTTGAGTAGCCCCACTCGTTGTCGTACCAGGAGACGATCTTGGCCTGGTCGTCGATGACCTTGGTCAGGCCTGCGTCGAAGATCGACGAGTGCGGGTCGGTGACGATGTCCGACGACACGATCGGCGCCTCGGTGTACTTCAGGATGCCCTTGAGCGGTCCCTCGGCGGCCGCCTTCATCGCGGCGTTGATCTCCTCCGCGGTGGCCGACTTGCGCAGGTTCGCGGTGAGGTCGGTGACCGAGCCCGTCGGGATCGGCACGCGCAGGGCGTAGCCGTCCAGCTTGCCGAGCAGCTGCGGGAGGACCAGGCCGATGGCCTTGGCCGCACCGGTGCCGGTCGGGACGATGTTCAGGGCCGCGGCGCGCGCGCGACGCAGGTCGTTGTGCGGGGCGTCCTGCAGGTTCTGATCCTGGGTGTACGCGTGGATCGTGGTCATCAGCCCCTTGACGATGCCGAACTCGTCGTCGAGCACCTTGGCGATCGGGCCGAGGCAGTTCGTGGTGCACGAGGCGTTGGAGATGATGTTCTGGCTGCCGTCGTACTGGTCGTCGTTGACGCCCATGACCACGGTCAGGTCCTCGCCCTTGGCGGGTGCGGAGATGATGACCTTCTTGGCGCCGGCCTCGAGGTGGCCCTTGGCCTTCGTGGCGTCGGTGAAGATGCCGGTGGACTCGACGACGACGTCGACGCCCAGGTCGCCCCAGGGCAGCTCGTTCAACGGGCCGCGGTGCGCAAGCGCCTTGATCCTCTTGTCGCCGACGACGATGGTGTCTTCGCCATCGAGCGAGACGTCGTACGGCAGACGACCGAGGATGGAGTCGTACTTGAGCAGGTGCGCGAGCGTCGCGTTATCGGTCAGATCGTTGACCGCCACGATCTCGATGTCGGTGGTGCCGAGCGCCTTTTGCGCGTCGACCGCCCTGAAGAAGTTTCGTCCGATTCGGCCGAAGCCGTTTACGCCAACCCGGACAGTCACTGGTTTGCTCCTTGAAGTCGCTGGACCTGCTTTTTGTCGTTCGCCCTCACTTTAGGCGCACCGGCTTTGTGCGGCGACGGCTACCCTGACCCGCCCGAATGGCGGTCAGGCGTCGTCGAGCAGGTCCGCGGTGACAGCCGACTCGGTGTCCGGCACGCCGATTTCCTTCGCCCGCCTGTCCGCCATGGACAACAACCGCCGGATCCGACCCGCGACAGCGTCCTTGGTCATCGGCGGATCCGCCAGTTGACCGAGTTCTTCGAGCGATGCCTGGCGATGTTGAACCCGCAAGCGGCCTGCCGCCGCGAGATGATCCGGCACCTCGTCGGCGAGGATCTCGAGCGCCCGTTCGACCCGGGCCGCTGCGGCAACCGCCGCCCGGGCGGATCGGCGCAGGTTCGCGTCGTCGAAGTTCGCGAGCCGGTTTGCCGTCGCCCGCACCTCGCGGCGCATGCGGCGCTCCTCCCAGGTGAGCCTGGTGTCCTGCGCGCCCATCCGCGTCAGCAGCGCACCGATCGCCTCACCGTCGCGAACCACCACGCGATCCGTGCCGCGCACCTCACGCGCCTTCGCCGAGATTCCGAGCCGCCGCGCCGCACCGACGAGCGCAAGCGCCGCCTCCGGTCCGGGGCAGCTCACCTCGAGCGCGGAGGACCGACCAGGTTCGGTGAGTGATCCGTGCGCGAGGAACGCCCCCCGCCACGCGGCTTCCGCGTCGACGACGCTGCCGCCGACCACCTGGGCGGGCAGTCCGCGCACCGGCCGGCCGCGCACGTCGAGCAGCCCGGTCTGGCGAGCCAGCGACTCCCCCTCCTTCGCCACCCGCACCACATAGCGTGCGCTCTTGCGCAGCCCGCCGGCACCGAGCACGTGCAGATCCGAGCCGTAGCCGTAGAGGTCGAAGATTTCCTTGCGCAGCCGCCGCGCGATCGAGCCGAGGTCGACCTCGGCTTCGACAACCACCCGGCCCGCGACGATGTGCAGCCCCCCGGCGAATCGCAACAGCGCCGACAGTTCGGCCTTGCGCGCGCTCACCTGAGCCACGTTCAACCGGCTGAGCTCGTCCTTGACCTCGGCTGTCATCGCCACGAGGCGCTCTCCTTTCCCCCCAAGCCCAAGTGGTGCATGCGCGGCCCGGTCGATGATCGTGTACTGCTCCGCACGGCCCATGTCCCGACAAGCCCGTCGAGCGCGGCCGCGAGTTTCGCCGGGTCGTGCTTCTGCGTGCCGTGTTCGGCAACATCCGCGAACGTTACGCGGGCGCGCAGCTTCTCGGCGGCTCGCTCGACGTCCTCGCGCTCCCGGCTCGGCGGCACGGACCCGGAATCGACGAGCACGTGGTCGACAGTGAATTCCGGTGCGTGCTGGGCAAGAACGTGCAAATGCCGCTCGGCGGAGAAGCCCGTGGTCTCTCCCGGCTCGGCCGCAAGATTGAGCACCAGCACCCGCACCGCGCGCGTCGCGACGAGCGCGTCGTGCAGCTCGGGCACCAGCACGTGCGGGATCACGCTGGTGAACCACGAGCCCGGACCGAGCACGATTGCTTCGGCGCGTTCGATCGCCGCGACCGCCTCCGGGCAGGCCGGCGGATCCGACGGCAGCAGCCGCACACGCCGGACCTTGCCGGGCGTGGTCGCGACAGCGACCTGCCCACGAATACACCTGCTCGCGCGCGGATCGGCCTCCAGGCCGGACACGTCTGCCTCGATGTCGAGCGGGATCGACGCCATCGGCAACACCCGGCCGGCGACGCCCAGCACCTTCCCAAGCTCGTCGAGCGCAGCGACTTGATCGCCGAGCACCTCGGTGAGGCCTGCGAGGATCAGATTGCCCACCGAATGACCCGCGAGCGCACCCGTGCCGCGGAATCGGTGCTGCACCGTCCGGGTCCAGAGCTCGGCGTTGGGGTCGGCAAGCGCAGCAAGCGCCATGCGCAGGTCACCGGGCGGAATCAGCCCGAGTTCTGCACGCAACCGGCCCGACGAGCCGCCGTCGTCCGCGACGGTCACTACCGCCGTGAGATCCGAGGTGAGCCGGCGCAGCGCGCTCAGCGTCGCGAACAGCCCGTGTCCGCCGCCGAGCGCCACCACGGCCGGGACCTTGCTGGGGTTTGTCATTCCCGCCCCAGATCCCGATGCACGACCCGAACCGCCTGTGCCGCATCGTCACTGATCAAGTCCGCCAACGCCTCCGTAATTGCCACACTCCGATGTTTTCCCCCGGTGCAGCCGACAGCGATCGTAATGAATCGCTTGCCCTCGGAGCGGTAGCCCTCTGCGGTCAATTGGACCAGACGGTGGCCGGAGCGGACATACTCGGCCGCGCCGGTGCTCCCGAGCACGTAATCGCGCACCGCATCCTCCTGGCCCGTGCGCGGCCGCAGCTCGGGAACCCAGTGCGGATTGGGCAGGAATCGGACGTCGAGGACGATGTCGGCGTCGATCGGAATGCCGTACTTGAAACCGAACGATTGCACCGTCGTCTGCATCGTCGACGGCATGTCCCCGCCATACGCTTCTTCCATGCGCCGGCGCAGTTGATGAATCGAGAGCTCGCTGGTGTCGATCACCAGATCGGCGGCAGTCTTCACCGGTGACAGGCGGCGACGCTCCTCCTTGATGCCGTCGGACAGCGTGCCGTCCGCACTCTCGCTCTGCAGCGGGTGCCGTCGCCGCGCGTGCCCGAATCGTTGCACCAGCACCTCGTCGGATGCTTCGAGGAAGAGTACGCGGGAGTGGATCGACTGTCGTTCCAGTTCCTTGATCACTCGACTGAGGTCGTCGGTGAAGAACCTGCTCCGCACGTCCATCACCACGGCGAGACGACGGATCGGCGGATCGGTCTCGAGTCCGAGCTCGATCATGCGAGAGATCAATTCGGGCGGCAGGTTGTCGGTGACGTACCAACCCAGGTCCTCGAGCACCTTGGCGGCGGTGCCACGACCCGCCCCCGAAATGCCGGTGACCACCACAACATCGGTTCCGGAATCGTCGTGCGCTCGTTCGTTCATCGGCCCACCCGCCTCGAACTGGCCATTCGCCGCTACCGGCGACCGCGCCTGCAACTGTATGCCGCTCCGATCATTGCAGCGCGCGGTGTGGATTGCCGCGGATTCGCGGGCTACGCATCGGTGCGCTTTCGCAGCGCGGTTACCCGAGGCGTCCCCATCCGAGTAGCGGACTACTCGTGTGCCTGCTGTACCCGCGCCGAAGAATTGACATCCGAGGGCCCCGCTTGCGAATTCGATTCAGCGCCGTGCGCGCTGCAAGACCGGGAGGGAACGATGTTCGAATCCACACAGCTTCTGTTGCGAGGTTCACGGGAGACGCAGGACTGGGCACGGATGACCATCCGGGGCCGGCTCCGCCGGCGCCTGTTCATGGCGATCAGCCGGTTCGACCACCATCCGGCGATCCGGCGCAAGCTCAGCCGGTTGGTCGTCCGCAAATACACCGAGGCGACGAGTCCGCGTCCCCGCGCATTTTCCATGGCCGCCGACTACACGACCTGGCAGGGACTGACGGATCGCACGTTCAGTGGCCGACACCTTCCCCCGCCCGCCATCCCACCACACCTTCCTCCCGAAGCCGAGGTCACCGAACTGTTCCGTCGCGGCAAGTTCGTTCCCTCGCACGACACCAGCGCGACTTTCTCCTTCTTTGCGCAATGGTTCACCGATAGCTTCCTGCGCACCGATCGCAGCGACCCTTGCAAGAACAAGTCGAACCACGAAATAGACCTCTGCCAGCTGTACGGGATCAGCGCGGAGAAGACCGCGATGCTGCGCGAAGGCAACGGCGGCCGGATGAAGAGCCAACTCATCAATGGCGAGGAGTTCCCGCCGAACCTATTCGAGTCCAACGGCGCGGGTGGTCTCGACTTTGCTTCCGGCTTCGAGGAGCTTCACCCCCGCGGCACGATGGATGTGCTACTGACCGGATTCCCGGATGACCGCAAGGAGAAGCTGTTTGCCGTCGGTCTCGAGTACGGCAACTCCACTATCGGTCACGTCATGATGACCACGATGTTCCTGCGCGAACACAATCGGGTTGCCGGACTACTCGCAGCCGAATACGCCGACGACCCGGGCTGGAATGACGACCGACTGTTCGAGACGACGCGCAATGTCCTCATCGTCGAGCTGCTCAAGGTCGTCATCGAGGATTACATCGGGCACATCGGGCCGCACTACTTGCACCTCGAGTTGGTGCCGAACGCCGCCGCGGACGCCAAGTGGAACCGGTCGAATTGGATCTCGATCGAGTTCAACCTGCTCTACCGCTGGCACTCACTCGCGCCCGATGCGCTCGGGACGGGCACCGACCGCATCGAACCCATGCAGTTCCTCAACAACAATCAGCTCATTCTCGACCACGGCATCGCCGCACTCATCGAGAAGTGCTCGCAGACGCGGGCGGGCCGAATGGGTCTGCACAACACGCCGTCGTTCCTCGTCGACCGATGGTCTCCAGACGACCCGAACCCGTCGGTACAGGAACGCACCACGCAGCTGATGCGCAAGTCTCGGTTGCAGACGTACAACGAGTACCGAAAAGCATTCGGGCTGAAGCCGTTCACCAGCTATCGGCAACTGACGACGAACAGCGCGCTGCGCAAGCAGTTGCAGGCCATGTACGGATCGATCGACAACCTCGAGTGGTACGTCGGGCTGTTCGCGGAGGCCCATCCGAAGGACTTCATGATGGGCGAGTTGATGGGCATCATGGTCGGATACGACGCGTTCACGCAGGCTCTGACCAACCCGCTGCTGGCCGAAAACATCTACAACGAAAAGACTTTCACCCCGACCGGACTGCGGATCGTCGAGGGAACCCATTCCCTGAAGCAGATCTTCGATCGCAATTCCGACCCGTCGCAGGATATGACGGTCAGTTTCCGCTGCTGAGCCCGTCGTCGTCCTCATTGCCTTCATTGGATTCACGGCGCATCAGCTCGGCGAGCTCGTCACGGTCAACACCGAGTTTCGCGCAGAGTCGATACAGGTGGCCTTCCACCGTGCGCACGGAAACGTACAGTCGTTCGGCGATCTGCCGGTTCGTCATGCCCGTCGCAGCCAGGTTGGCGATTTCGCGCTCCCGCAGGGTTATCGGAAGCGGGCTTGCCATCGCGAGAAGGGCCGGGGTGCGCGCCCCGCCGCACTGCACGGCGAGATGGTTTGCCCGCGATGCCGAACGGTGCACGGCCGACCGCTGCCCCTCGCCATGCGCCGCGGCTGCCTGCGCCGCCGCATCGGCGGCGGACAGCAACGCCCCGATATCTTCGAACTCGGCCGAGACCGCATCCAGCGCCGCTGCGTCCTTCGCGGCGACTGCGGCCGCGTGTTTGGCCTGCAACTTCATGAGCCGGCCGTCGACGTGGCCGGACAGCTCTGCCAGCGACGCCTCAGCGGTACGGTCACCGAACCGGCAGGCCGTGTGCAGCGCCTCCGCTGCGATCGCGAACTGACCGGTCGAGAACGCGGCATCCGCGGCGGATTGGGCCAGTTCGACGGCTCGACTCACGCTGCCCTCTGCGGCCGCCAGCCACGCCGCAGCCACCTGCAACTGCGGATCGAAGACAGCGGCGTGAGGACCCATTCGCGCCTGGACGTCCGCGAGAACAGGGACTGCTTCCGCCGTGCGCCCGAGCGCCGCGTAGCTCTGCATGAGGAGTATCTCGGCTGGAATGCTCCAGGTCGCGGCCGATTTCGATGGGAAGGCGGCGAGCGCCTGCTCGAGTCGCGGCACCGAGTCGCCGAAGCGTCCGCGCGCGACTTCCGCCGTGCCGATCATCGTGTTCGCCAATGCCCACGCAATGTATTGGCCGGAGGAGGTGAACCCGAGATATTCCTCGGCGCGATCGCGTGCGCGATCGAGATCCCCGGTGAGCGCAAGTGCCTGCACGGTGGCCAACGCCGCCGGGAAGCGGAGCAACCCGTCCAATTCGCTTGCGACAGAATCCAACCTGCCCATCACCTGCGCGACCTCCAAGCCGCGACCCATCAGGGCAAGGGCACGACCGCCGCCGAAGCATGCCCACTCGATCGCGACCGGCAACGGGTTGGGGTCGTTCAGCACTCGTTCAGCAGCCGCGACCGCGTCGGCGAGCCGGTTCTCGTGTAGCGCACACGCCGAAGCGGCGCCCTCCACGATCAGCGCGAGTATGGGAATCGTGATGGAGTCCCGCAGCGCCGCGAGCTGTTCGTCGGCACGCTCCGAATCGCCTGCGGAAAACAGGGAATTCGCGATCCGCGTCAGGCCCCAGCGGATCAGCTGCACCTGATCGGTTTCCTCCGGCGGGTGCGCGACGAGGACCGCTTCCGCCTCGGTCGCTTCTCCTCGCCACAGCAGCACACGCGCGAGCATCGCCGCCGAGGTTGCGCCGCCACCGGAGTCGACCGCCGCCCGTGCGAAGCGTTCGCTGAGGTCGACATCGGCGAGTGCGACGGCGTCGTTGGCGGCCGCGTCGAGCAAGTCGACAGCGGGCCTCCGGTCGCTGTCGAGGCCGAGTTCCGCCAGACGGATCCGATCCGCCACGGAGCTGACGGGCCGTTCCGACAGGGCCGCAACCAGCCGCCCGCGCAGTCGACGAGCCACCGCGACACCCATTGAGCGTCGGATCACTTCACCGAACAACGGGTGCTGCAAGCGGACATCGAGGCGGCGATCAACCGGGACGAGGCGCACGAGCCGCTGGTTTTCCGCATCCTCGACCGCCTGCTCCCCCACCACGTCGGCAAGCACGTCGGCATCGATCGGCTCGCACAGGGTCAGCAGCCGCAGCACGGTGACCATCTCGTCCGGCAGCCGATCGAGCCGCTCCGCGAGCAGCGTTGCGAGCTCCGCCGTCACGGTGGCCCGCCCGCGCAGCTGCCACACGCCGTTCGCCTCGCGCAGCGAACCGGCCTCGAGCGCGCCGTCGACAAGGTGGCGCAGGTAGAGCGCGTTGCCGGCCGACGCCTCCCAAATCAGTTCGGAGCTCAGGCCTTCCAACGGCCCGCCGAGCGTGGCCTGCACCAGCGCGATGCTCTGCTCCTTGGTGAACGGCGTGAGATCGAGGTGCAGCAGATGGCGGTCCTTCCACAGCGACGTGATGGCATCCGGCACCTCCTCGCCGGAACGCACCGTGGCCACGATGGGTGCGGCCCGGTCGATCGCGATCTGATGCAGCAATGTCGCCGACAACCCGTCCAGCAGATGGGCGTCGTCGACGCCGATGACCACGCGACTGTCGGCCAGGAGCGCCTCCCGCGCGGCGGACATGAACGTCACCGGATCGCGTGAGGTCGAGGGCCCGACCATGTGGGCGAAGACACCGAGTGGAATGCTCCGCGCGGACTCCGTGCCCGCAACCCATCGCACCGGACCGGGCAGCGTCTTCGTGACCGCCCGCGCCAGTGTCGTCTTGCCGACCCCCGCAGCGCCGGTGATCACTACCCCGCCTGCATCGCCGCGGCCGGTCAGCACTGCGCGGACCTCTTCGAACTCCGTGCGCCGCTCGACAAGCGGCCAGGCGCTGCCCACGTTTCGGGAGCTTAATCGGCCGCACTGTTATTCATCGGTTATCCGAGCCCGCAGATTCGCGGCGATCGGCGCCCGCTACGTTGATTCGAACGGCGCACCGAGTGGCGCGCGGGTACGGAGGACCGACGCTTCATGAGCACGCCGATGGCCTATTTCGAGCAGGTCGGAGACGACCTGGTGCCAACCAAATACGCCGTGAGTTCCTGGTCGCCGGACATGCTGAGCGGCCCGGTGATCGCCGGCGTGCTTGCCTGGGCCCTCGAGAACGCGTACGGCGGGGACGAGTTCCTGCCCTCCCGGCTCACCGTCGATATGTTCCGCCCGGCGCGTACGAAGCCGACCCAGATCGCCACCACGTTGGTGCGCGACGGCAACCGGATCCGGCTCGGGGACGCCGAACTCATTCAGGACGGCGAGACGGTGGCCCGCGCGAGCGTGGTGTTCCTGCGCCGCTCGTCCCCGCCGCCGGGCGAGTTCTGGACCCGTGCGGACCCGCCGCAGGCGCCGCCCGCGGAACTGACCGAGCCAATAGCCGATAAGCCCTTCCGCGCCGTGTGGGGCAGTGAGGCGAGCGGCTGGACCCGCCACCGCGCAGACCATCAGGGCGCAAGCCAAAAGCGAGTGTGGTTGCGCCACCTCGACCTGGTCGCCGGTGAGAAGGCCACCCCGTTTGTGAACACCGCCCTGGTCGGCGAACTGACCAGCATGGTCACCAACTGGGGGTCCGAGGGCATGGGATACATCAACGCCGACCTCACTCTCGCGTTGACGCGACTGCCCGTGGGATCCGAGATCGGCGTGGAGGCCAACAACCATCTCACCGCAGACGGAATCTCGGTCGGCACGTCGACGCTGTTCGACGAACTGGGCGCGTTCGGTAGCGGCACGGTGACCGCGCTCTCGAACGCCAAGCGGATGGTCAGCTACTCCGGCTGACCGGCGTCGGTCGGCTCACTCTCCCCAGCCGCACCGTTTGTCTCCCCGGCCGCAACGCCCGCGCCGAGCGCCGCGAGCACGGCCTTCGCCGTGGTCAACCCGATACCCGGGACCTCGGTGATCTCCTCGACGCTGGCCTTCTTCAGGTTCGCGACCGAGCCGAAATGCATCACCAACGCCGTGCGACGGGTTTCGCCGAGGCCGCGCACCGAGTCCAGCGCGGACGCCGTCATCCGGCGCGAGCGTTTGCTGCGGTGGAACGTAATCGCGAACCGGTGCGCCTCGTCGCGGATGCGCTGGAGCAGGTACAGCGATTCGCTGGTGCGCGGCAGGATCACCGGGTCGACCTCGCCGGGCACCCACACCTCTTCGAGCCGCTTCGCCAGGCCGATCACGGCGACATCCGTGATGCCGAGTTCATCGAGAACTTCGGCCGCCGCCGCGACTTGGGGTGCACCGCCGTCCACCACGAACAGATTCGGCGGGTAGGCGAACTTGCGCGGCCGCCCGGTCTGCGGATCGATCGCCGCCGCCGTGGCCCGCTCCGGCTCGTCGGGTGTGCTGGGGAAATCGGAGCGCATGCGCAGGAATCGGCGCCGCGTCACCTCGGCGATGCTGGCGACGTCGTCGGAACGGCCCTCCCCCGCGGCCTCCTTGATCGTGTAGTGCCGGTAGTCGGACTTGCGCGGCAGGCCGTCCTCGAACACCACCATTGACGCGACCACGTCCGTGCCTTGCACGTGGCTGATGTCGACGCACTCGATCCGCAGCGGTGCCGTGTCGAGGTCGAGTGCCTCCTGAATCCCTTGCAGCGCCGCGGAGCGCGCGTCGAAATCGCTGGCCCGCTTGAGCTTGTGCTGTGCCAACGCCTCGGCGGCGTTGCGCTGCACAGTCTCCGCGAGGGCTTTCTTGTCCCCGCGCTGCGGAACCCGTAGTTGCACAGCCGAGCCACGTAGCTTGGACAGCCACTGCTGCACCTGCTCTACATCGCCCGGCAGCGTGGGCACCAAGACTTCACGCGGAACGGCCGAAACCGGGCGCTCTTCCTCGTTGTCGGATTCCGCATCCGCGTAGGCGGCCTGCTCGCCGTAGAACTGGGTGAGGAACTGCTCCACCAGTACGGCGAGATCACCGTCGGGCGTCCCGACAGCAGGAACACCGTCGGGCGTCCCGACAGCAGCAACACCGCCGGGCGATCCTTCGATACTGGGTTCGATTGCCTCACCCGACTTTTCGACCACCCAGCCACGCTGCCCACGCACGCGCCCGCCGCGCACGTGGAAGACCTGGACGGCGGCCTCGAGGTCGTCGGTGGCGAAGGCGACCACATCGGCGTCGGTGCCGTCGCCGAGGACGACGGCCTGCTTCTCCAGCGCGCGGCGCAGCGCTGCGATGTCGTCGCGCAAGCGTGCCGCGGACTCGAAGTCGAGTTCTTCGGATGCCTCCCGCATCCGGATCTCGAGATCACGCACCAGCCGGTCGGTTTGACCGGCGAGGAAGTCGCAGAAGTCCTCCACGATCCGCCGATGCTCAGCGGCGCTGACCCGTCCGACGCACGGCGCCGAGCACTTGTCGATGTAGCCGAGCAGGCACGGCCGCCCGATCTGGTTGTGCCGCTTGAAGACTCCTGCCGAGCAGGTCCGGGCTGGAAACACGCGGAGCAGCAGGTCGAGGGTTTCGCGGATCGCCCAGGCATGCGAATACGGGCCGAAGTAGCGCACGCCCTTCTTGCGGGCACCGCGGTAGACGAACAGTCGCGGATACTCCTCGTTCAGCGTGACCGCGAGCACCGGGTAGGACTTGTCGTCGCGGTAGCGGACGTTGAACCGCGGATCGAACTCCTTGATCCAGTTGTATTCGAGCTGCAGCGCCTCGACCTCGGTGGATACGACCGTCCACTCGACGCTCGCCGCCGAGGTCACCATCTGGCGGGTCCGCGGGTGCAGCGAGACGACGTCGGCGAAGTAGGAGTTCAGCCGGCTGCGCAGACTCTTCGCCTTGCCGACATACACGACGCGGCCGTACTGGTCCCGGAACTTGTACACCCCAGGTTGCACCGGGATGCTGCCGGGCGCAGGTCGGTACGTCGCGGGATCTGCCACAGGACCAGATTAGTCGCGAGGTCGGACTACTCTTCTCAGCTCATGCGGTGCTGGGCCAGCAACGCGGTGTCACCGAGCAATTCGGTGATGGGGCGGTCCGCGACGATCCTCCCCTCGTCGAGCAACACCGCGCGCTCACAGATCCGCGCGGCGTAGGGCAGATCGTGGGTGACCAGCAGCAGCGTCGTGTCGAGCGTGCACAGCACTTCGGCGAGTTCGCGGCGCGCCACGGGATCGAGATTCGCCGACGGTTCGTCGAGGACAAGCACATCGGGACGACAGGACAGCACGGTGGCCAGCGCCGCGCGCCGCCGCTCCCCGACGGACAGCCGGCCCGGTGCACGGTCCGCCAGCGCCTTCATCCCGACTGCGGCGAGCGCCTCGTCGACCCGCGCGTCGAGCTCACCTTCATCGACGCCGAAATTCGCCGGACCGAACGCGACGTCCTGGGCGACGGTGGGCATGAACAGCTGATCGTCGGGGTCCTGGAACACCACACCGACACGCCGTCGGATCTCCCGCGCGGTCTTCCGCGACAACTCGACATCGTGGATCGTCACTGTTCCTGAGACCGGCACCAGCACGCCGTTCAGGTGCAGCATCAGCGTCGACTTTCCCGCACCGTTCGGGCCGAGCACCGCGACCCGCTCGCCCGCGGCGACGTCGAGGTCGATGTCGTGCAGCGCGGGCGTCCCGTCCGGGTAGCGATAGCCGACGCCGCGCAGCGTCACTGCCGCCGTCATCGGGTCGCCCACGCGACTACGCAAATCAGTACGGCGACCAGAGCCGGAGCCAGACCGCGCAGCCACGCGGCGGCGCCCGGGCGCAGGCTGCCGTAGGTCGGCACCGCGCCGTCGTATCCGCGGGAAAGCATCGCGAGATGCACCCGCTCGCCGCGCTCATAGGCCCGGAGGAACAACGCTCCCGCGCCACGCGCGGTGGCCCCCGCCTGCCACAGAGCGCGCGGGTCGTCGCCGCGAGAGACTCGCGCCAGCCGCATGCGCGAGGCCTCGTCGACGAGCAGATCGATATAGCGCAGCATCAGCACGAGGATCGTGACGATCATGCCGGGCACGCGTAGCCGCGTGAGCGCGCCGGGAAGCTCGCGGATATGCATGGTCGCGGCGAGAGTTAGCGAAGTACCCACGCCAAGCGTGCCTTTCGCCACGATGCCCCACGCCGCCCACAGACCGGGCGTGGACAGCGTCATTCCCAGCACGTCCGTATAAGGCGCGGCGCCTGCGAACGGCAGCAACACTGCCAATACAACGAATGGCACCTCGATCAGCATGCGAGGCGCAATCCAGCGCAACGGGATTCGCGCGAGGGACCAAACCGAGACGAGCAGGGCGGCATAGACCAGATAGGGCCAGATCATCTCGCGCGGGGTTGCCACCACCGCCACCACGGCAACCATCGCCGCGACAACCTTGACGTCCGCAGCGAGCCGGTGCACTGGCGAGTGCCCAGGTAGGTAGAGCGAAACAGCAGAAGTGTTCACCCGGCCGGGGTCCGCCTGCGGGCGCCGACGATCCGGACGGTCGCTGTGAGCGCAGCGAAAGCGGCTGCCACACCGAGGATCCCCGCGACACCCGTCAGGGCACCGTTGCCGTTGATCGTGTAATCGGCCAGTGGCGAAGCGGCGAACCGATGCACCTCGGCGCGCTGCGCGATGCACTCACCCTCGAGCCGCTCGGTATTCTCGATGACGGTGCAGCCGCGCTGCGTGGTGGCGTCGAGCCCGTCCGGCGCGCTGCTCGCGAGGTAGGACAGCAGCCCGGCGACAGCGAATGCGATAACGGCGAAGCCGATCAGGAACTGGTTGACCGAGACACGGCGGGCACCTGTGCGCTGCCGCCCCGTGACGCGCAGCAGATACACGAGATCCGGCCGAGCCGATGCCACCGCGGTGACGGTGATCGCGGTGATCACGCCCTCCCCGACTCCGATCAGGGCGTGCGTGATCAGCATGTACCCGGTCACTGCCCCCAGCGTTTCGCTGCCGGCACCGCCGATCGCATATTCGAGAACGAATCCCATTGCCGCACATATTGTTCCAATCAGCGCGGCCAGGAAGCCCAGGATTGCGAGCCCGGATTCGCTCCGCGGCAACAGAACGGGAGCCAGCCCGCGAGCGACGAGATAGCCGGCGGCCACACCGATCAGAGCCATATTGGTGATGTTCATGCCGAGCGCGGTGAGCCCACCGTCGGCAAACAGCAGCGCCTGGACCACGAGCACGATGGACACACACAGCGCGCCGAGATAGGGGCCGACCAGGATTGCGGCAAGCGCACCACCGAGCAGATGTCCGCTGACGCCAGGCAGGATCGGGAAGTTCACCATCTGCACGGCGAAAATGAACGCAGCGACAAGCCCGGCCATCGGCGCGGTCCGCTCGTCGAGCACGCCGTGCGCGGACCGCTCGTCGGAATCCCCGGCGCGCGCTCGCCACGCGGCGAACCCGACACCACACACCGCGATGATCGCGGAAAATGCCGAGGTCCGGGCGTCGACAATGCCGTCACTCAGGTGCATCGCGAGGGTGTCGGAGGTGCTCACCGGTCGGAGACTACCTGCACTATCAGGGGGCGTTCGGGTGAGTAGTTGCCCACCAACTATTCCCGAAGACCGACGACGCGGTGTTAGCGTCGGGCATGACCTGCACGACGAGATCGGGCAAGGGGATTCGAGCCGGAATCGCGGCAATCGCGGCAATCGGGCTGGTGGCTGGATGCGGTACCGACGACTCACACGTCGAGGCATCCGAAGTCTGCGCGGAGGTGCCAAACGGAACGCCGATCACGGCGACACCCACGCCGTCTGCGCAGCCCGGTTCGCCGCCGACCACGCAGAACCTCGCCACCAATCCCGAGATCGCGACCGGGTACAGATCGGACATGACCGCGGTGCGTACCGCCTCGTTCGCCGTGTCCACCGCGAACCCGACCTCCACCCAGGCCGCCTGTGAGGTGCTGCGCGACGGCGGCACTGCGGCGGACGCGCTGGTCGCGGCCCAGGCCGTGCTCGGCCTCGTCGAACCGCAGTCGTCCGGAATCGGTGGCGGTGGGTTCCTCCTGTACTACAACGCCGAATCGAAAACGGTGGCTGCCTACGACGGCCGCGAAACCGCTCCGGCCGCCGCGACCGAAAACTACCTGCGCTGGGTCAGCGACACCGATCAAACCGTGCCGCAGCCCGACGCGCGGGCAAGCGGGCGCTCGATCGGTGTACCGGGGATTCTGCGGATGCTCGAGGCGGCGCACAACGAGCACGGCCAAACAAGCTGGGGCGAGTTGTTCCAGCCGGCTATCGACCTCGCCGACAGGGGCCTCACCATCAGCCCTCGCCTGGCTCAGCAGATCGCCGAATCGGCGCCACAACTCTCGATCGACGAAAATGCGCGCGCGTACTTCCTCAACCCGGACGGGTCTCCCAAGGCCGAGGGCACCACGCTCACGAACCCGGCGATGGCCAAGACCCTCGGTGCCATCGCCACCGACGGGGCGGACGCGTTCTACACCGGTCAGATCGCGCGCGACATCATCGAGACGCAGGCGACAACGACAGGCGGGCGCACGCCCGGCCAGATGACGCTGAATGATTTGCTCGGGTACGAGGCCAAGACCCGGACAGCGCTGTGCACGCCCTATCGAGATCACGTCGTCTGCGGGATGCCGAACCCGTCGTCGGGTGGGATCACGGTCGCGTCGACACTGGGAATCCTGTCGAACTTCGACGTCGGATCGATGGGTCCGCAGACTGTCGATCTCAATGGCGGCAAGCCGGTCGCGCAGGCCGTACACCTGATATCCGAAGCCGAGCGGCTCGCCTATGCCGACCGCGACAAATACGTCGCCGACTCGGATTTCGTTCCACTGCCAGGCAATTCGCCCGATACCCTGCTCAACCCCGACTACCTGAAGCAGCGCGCGGGGCTGATCGACCCGAACAAGTCGATGGGGACCGCACAGCCGGGCGACTTCGGCCCCGTGCCGCTGAGCCCACAGACCCAGGACCGCGAACACGGCACCAGCCAGGTCACGGTCGCGGACAAGTACGGCAACGTCGCATCGCTGACTACAACGATCGAGTCGGCATTCGGTTCCTTCCACATGGTCGACGGCTTCCTCCTGAACAACCAACTGACCGACTTCGCCGCCAATCCGGTCGGTGCGGATGGCGCGCCGGTGGCCAATCGAGTGCAGCCGGACAAGCGCCCGCGCAGTTCGATGTCCCCGACCCTCGTGTTCGACAAGGCCTCCGACGGCTCGCGGGGCGAGATCGCATTCGCCACCGGATCCCCCGGCGGCTCGGTGATCATTCAGTTCGTGGTGAAGACGCTCGTCAACGCCCTGGACTGGGGGCTCGACCCGCAGCAGGCAGTGTCTGCTGTCGATTTCGGCGCAGCGAACACCCCGGTTACCAATGTCGGTGGTGAGCATCCCGCCATCGACGCGAGCAACGACGGCGCGAATGATCCTCTGATACAGCAACTTCGAGCGATGGGACAGCAGGTGTCGGTCGCGCCGCAGTCAAGCGGATTGAGTGCGCTCCAAAGCGAGGAAAACGGCTGGATCGGCGGTGCGGACCCACGCCGCGAGGGAGCCGTGATGGGCGATGTCACCACAGGGTGACCAGCACGTCGCCGGACTGCTGCTCGCGGCCGGTGCCGGACGCCGGTTTGGTGGCCCGAAAGCGCTCGCGACGGTCGACGGCCGTTCATTGCTGACCACTGCCCTGGATGCCTTGCGGGGCGGTGGCTGCTCGTCGACCGTCGTGGTGACCGGTGCGCGCGGTGACGAAGTCGCGAAGCTGCTGCCCGACGACGTACAAGAAGTACATTGCACCAGTTGGGAACTCGGCATGGGCGAGTCCCTACGCACTGGGCTCGCCGTGCTAACTTCAACGAATGCCGTTGCGGCGCTGATCCATCTGGTGGATCTGCCGGACGTGGGAGCATCGGCGATCTCCCGGCTGTGCTCGCTCGCCGCGCCCGAAGCGCTGGCGCGCGCGACCTACGGCGGTCGTCCGGGGCATCCGGTACTCGTCGGGCGGAAGTGGTGGCCCGAGGTGATGTCGTCCGCGCACGGCGATCAAGGTGCGCGCGAATTCCTCACGGGTCGAACAGATCTCGTGCTTGTCGACTGCTCGGACCTCGCCGGCGGCGCGGACGTGGACTATCCGGTCAGCTGAGAACTCAGCTAATCAGCTGGTGTACTTCGCGCACAGCGCGCGGAACCGCAACGTCGCGTCGACCGCGCGCTCGCGGTCGTTGGCCTGAATCGCGAGAACCGGTATGTACTCGTCGTCGGGCAGGTCGATCCGCGCCCACGAGGCTCCGTCGGGGAACGACAGGCCCTGCACCAGGTCCCACGGCACGCTCTTCTCGCCGAACCCGTTGCGCACGAGGACGCCCGAAGCGCCGGCGCGCAGCCGCGGCCGGGTCAGCAACAGCACGCCACCGGCGAGCAGGAAGCCGAGCAGCACCATCGCGATCTGATCCGTCACCCCGAAGTACACGCCCGTTGCGGACGTACGCAGCAGCAGCGCGACCACGACGAAGAGCACGACCAACCCGGCCGCGATCGCCATTGCGACCCGCGCGGTCTTACGGGGTCGAACGTCGAGTTCCCAAGCTGTATCGGTGGCCACGGTTGCCGGGGTCATCGCTGCTCGCGCAGCGAACGAAGCGTGACGGCGGCATCCAGAGCTGCTGCCGCAGCTTCGGCGCCCTTGTCCTCTGCCGAGTCCGGCAGGCCCGCGCGGTCGAGTGCCTGTTCCTTGGTGTTCGTGGTCAGCACGCCGTTGCCGACCGGCTTACCGGCATCCAGCGAGACCCGGGTGAGACCGGCGGTGACAGCATCACACACGTACTCGAAATGCGGTGTGCCACCACGGATCACGACGCCCAGCGCGACAACTGCATCGTGATCGCCGGCCAGTGCCTGCGCGACCACCGGCAGTTCGCCCGCGCCGGAAACGCGCACGATCGTCACGTCGCTGACACCGGCCGCCTTCGCGGCGCGCTGCGCACCGGCGAGCAGAGCCTCGCAGATGTCGTCGTGCCAACGGGAGGCAACGATGCCCAGCCGCATGTCGGCGGCACCACTGACGACCAGATCGGGAACGCCCTCACCACTCATCGCGCGGTTCCCCCGGCATCGAAGTCGTCGAGGCCGATCAGGTCGTGTCCCATCCGATCCCGCTTAGTGCGCAGGTAGGTCAGGTTCTCGGCGTTGGCACGCACCGGCATCGCGACGCGCTCGGTGATGTGCAGGCCGTAGCCGTCGAGCCCGACCCGCTTGGCCGGGTTGTTGGTGAGCAGTCGCATCGAGCGGACACCGAGATCGACGAGGATCTGCGCACCGATACCGTAATCGCGTGCGTCGGCAGGCAGGCCGAGCTGGAGGTTCGCATCCACGGTGTCGTGGCCGGAGTCCTGCAACTGGTAGGCCTGCAACTTGTGCAGCAGGCCGATGCCGCGGCCCTCATGACCGCGCATGTAGAGCACGACGCCCCGGCCTTCCTGAGCGACCATGTCCAGCGCCGCATCCAGCTGCGGGCCGCAGTCGCAGCGCATCGAGCCGAACACATCACCGGTGAGGCACTCCGAGTGCACCCGGACCAGCACGTTCTCGCCCAGGCCGTCATCGCCGGGGATGTTGCCGCGCACCAGCGCGACGTGCTCGACGTCCTCATAGATGCTCTGGTATCCGACCGCACGGAACTCGCCGTGGGTGGTCGGGATGCGGGCATCCGCCACGCGAATGACGTGCTTCTCGTGCTTGCGCCGCCAGGCGATCAGGTCCGCGATCGAAATCAGCGCGAGCTCGTGCTCATCGGCGAAAACGCGCAGCTCCTCGGTGCGCGCCATCTCGCCTTCGTCCTTCTGGCTGACGATCTCGCAGATCACGCCCGCGGGACGCAGGTCGGCCATGCGGGCAAGGTCAACCGCGGCCTCGGTGTGCCCGGGGCGGCGCAGCACGCCGCCCTCCTTGGCGCGAAGCGGGACGACATGGCCCGGGCGGGTGAAGTCGTTGGCGCCGGTGTTCTCGTCGGCCAGCAGCCGCATGGTCTGGGCGCGGTCCGCGGCGGAGATACCGGTGCCGATGCCCTCCCGGGCGTCGACGGTCACCGTGTACGCGGTGCCGTGCTTGTCCTGGTTCGTCGCGTACATCGGCGGCAGGCCGAGCCGGTCACAGTCCTCGCCCGCGAGGGGAACACACAGGTAGCCGGAGGTGTAGCGGACCATGAACGCCACCAGTTCGGGCGTGGCCTTCTCCGCGGCGAAGATCAGATCGCCCTCGTTCTCACGGTCCTCGTCGTCGACGACGACCACTGCCTTGCCGGCAGCAATGTCGGCGACTGCGCGCTCGATTGTGTCGAACCTGGTCACGACTGCATGCTCCAAATCACGAGACTGTCACGGAAGGTAACTCGTCAGTAGTAATACGATACGTCGGCTCATCTGCGCTGCTGTAACCGCTCGGGTTCTTGGCGATGAGGCGACTCAACGCTACGGCACACCTCGGCGCGACCCACGACCTGGCGGAGGAAGCGCCGGCGTCGAGACGAGTCACGGGGCTTGCTCGCACCCCGCGGCCAACTGCTATGTCAAGGCGATCGCACAAACGGGGTAACATCGCGGCACCCACCGGGGATCTACTTATTGGACAATCGTCCATTTCCCGCACGAGACTAATGACTGGAGAGTGGATGCCGAATTCGCACGACGCAGCGGTGGTCGTCGACGGGATTCACAAATCCTTCGGCGGTGTGCACGCGCTGCGGGGGGTCAGTTTCACCGCCGAGCGCGGAACCGTGCTCGGCATTCTTGGGCCCAACGGTGCAGGTAAAACGACAACGGTGAAGGTGCTGTCCACGCTGTTGCGGCCCGACAGTGGTACGGCCACCGTCGCAGGGCACAACGTCGTGTCCGAAGCGCAGGCCGTGCGCCGCGCGATCATGATGACCGGACAGTATGCCGCACTCGACGAGAACCTGTCCGGTCGCGAGAACATCGAACTTTTCGCCCGGCTGATGGGGATGGATAAGCGGGGTGCTCGGCGCCGTGCCGACGAACTGCTCGAGCAGTTCGATCTGACCGAGCCCGGCAAGCGCCCGGTCAGCGGGTACTCCGGAGGTATGCGACGCCGGATCGATCTGGCCTGTGGCCTGGTCGTGCGGCCCGACGTCGTGTTCCTCGACGAGCCGACCACCGGTCTCGACCCCCGCAGCCGCCAAGGCGTGTGGTCGCTCGTCGCTGCACTGAAGGAGCAGGGCATCACGGTCCTGCTCACCACGCAGTACCTCGAGGAAGCCGACGTGTTGTCGGACAACATCATCGTGATCGACCACGGCACGGTGATCGCCGAGGGAACCGCCGATCAGCTCAAGGCGCGCACCGGCACCAGCTACTGCGAGGTCGTGCCGCTGGATCCGCAGCAGCTTGCCGCGGTCGCGACCGCGCTTGGTGATCTTGTGCCCGCCAACGCTCTGGCCGACAGCGACGGCAGCGATCGACTGTCCATCCCGGCACCGGATGGAGCGAAAACGCTCGCCGAGGCGTTGCGTCGCCTCGACAACGCCCAGGTCGAACTGGCCGATATCGCGCTGCGCCGCCCCTCGCTCGACGATGTCTTTCTGGCCGTGACCGGCCACACCGGCGGCCACCAGTGACGGCAATCGACTTCAGCGCCGCGGCGCACGAACGCCTGAGTCCCAACGGGTTCAAGCAGTGGCGTGCCCTGCTCGGCCGGATCATGCGCACCATGATCGGCCGTGGCGAACTGGTGGTCGCGGTCCTCACGCCACTGGTCTTCACCCTCGGGTTCTATCTGCCGCTGAAGTATGTGATGTCGGTCCGCGGCATCGACTACGCCCAGTACGTCATGCCGATCATCGTGCTGCAGACGATGGCGTTCACGATGATGTCGAACGCGCAACTCGCCGCGTTCGAAACGATGAACGGTTTCAACGAGCGCATGCAGACGATGCCCGTCGCGTCCCTCGCCCCGCTCGGCGCCCGCATCTGCGCGGGGATCGTCCGCTCGATCGTCGCCCTGGCCGCCGCGATCGGGTTCGGCTACATCATCGGCTTCGAGTTCGTCGCCGGCCTCGGGCAGGCCGTGCTGTTCTGCGTGTTCTCCCTCGCGGTGAGCCTGGTGCTCTCACTGGGCGCCGACGCGCTCGGCGTGATCACCAAAAACCCGCAGGCCCTCAGCCAGGCCCTGGCCCTGCCGACGCTGATCCTGGGCATGCTGTCGTGCGGATTCGTCCCGGTCACCGGCTTCCCAGAGTGGATCCAACCCTTCGTGCGCAACCAGCCGATCTCGCAGTTCTCCATCTCGATGCAGGCCATGACCACTACCGGTGTCTCCCTCGACCTGTTATGGCCCTCCCTGGTGTGGCTCGCCGGCGCGGCCGCCCTGTTCGTGCCGGTCGGGGTTTGGGCGAGCCGGAGGCGCGGATGACCACCACCGACCCCCGCACCGACCTCGCCCTACCCGAGCCCAAGCACCGGTACGGCGAGCGCTCGGTCCACGCCCTCTGCGAGCACAGCATGCTGCAGACCAAACGCCTGCTGCTTACCTGGTTACGCTCCCCCGGAACGCTGTTCCAGGTCGCGCTCTACCCGGTGCTGACCATGCTGATGCTGCACATCGTGCTAGGCGACTCGGTGACCGCCGCGACCGGGCAACCCAGCATCTACGGCACCGTGCCGATGATGTCGCTGATCGCCGCCATGACCGGCGCACTGGTCAGCGCCCTCGGACTGAGCGCCGAAAAGTCCACCGGTCTGCTCGGACGATTCTGGACGATGCCGATGCACCGCGCCTCCGGACTGATCGGACGACTGATCGCCGAAGCGCTGCGCGTGTTCCTCACCACGGTGGTAATTATCCTCGCCGGGATCCCGCTCGGCTTCCGATTCGACCAGGGCCCACTGGCCGCGATCGGCCTGCTCTGCCTGCCCGTCGTCTTCGGGGTCGGCTTCGCCGTCCTGGTCACCGCGCTCGCCGCCTACGTGGACGCCATCCTGCTGGCGAACGTGGTCACGATCACGGTCTCACTGCTGATGTTCTTCAACTCCGGCTTTGTCCCGGTACAGGCCTACCCGACCTGGCTCCAGGGCTTCGTCGAGAACCAACCCATGTCCTGCGCCATCGACGCCATGAAGAGCCTCGCCCTCGGCGGCCCGGTCGCCGAACCCTTGATCAAAACAATCATCTGGTCGGCCGGCATGTTCGCTGTCTTCATCGGGCCCGCCATTCGCGGATACCGCAAAGCCGCCGAAACCGGCCGCTGAGTCCAGCGGCACTCGCCTCCTGCACCCATCGTCCCGGCGAGCATTGGCCACGAGGCGTGCAGATCGTCCTGCCAATAAACCTACGAGTGGGTGCCAGGCGGGCGGAAGTTGAACGTGGCCGGGATGCCTCAGCTGCCCCCCAGCCGGTTGGCAAGATTGTGCGTGCACCCGTTGGTCGCTGCCTCGATGACATCACCGGCGATGACCTGGTTTGCCAGTGTGTCAACCTGACCGTGAATCGGCCGGTCGCTCAGGGTGTCGTGGGGGCCAGGAAGACCCGGGCCAGTGGAGACGTAAATCGCCTGCCCGCGCAGCTGCTCCGCGTGAACAACCGGTCGTTGGCCGCCCATGTCGGGTCGTCCCGCTGGCCCCACATGTTTGTGACTGTCTCCGCGGCCCCAGACATTCACCACGATCTGCACGTACTGCTGACCCGGCGGCTGGGAGGTCTCGGCGCAGCCGGAGTAGGCGCCGACGGCCTTGTACAGACCCGGCGCAGCAATCGCCAGATTGAAGGCCGTGGTACCGGAGGTCGAAATCCCTGCAACCGCATTGGCCCTGGTGGTGTTGAACGCAGCCCATGGCCGTCGAGTACACCGTCACGGTCAGGTTCCGCGCATCTACTTCATCGATCGAAACGATCTTCGACCCGTCCTCCGAGGTCGCGGCGGTCACGCCACCGGACGGATGAGCAGCGGCACCACCGGCGAAGGGAGTCGTCAGCAAGGCGCTGCGGATCGGAGCCCGCGCCCCATAACTTCGAGCTGCAGACTAAGCGCTGGGGCATGGGATTTATAGCTCCGACTCGTGCAGGAGAGAAGCCATTTACCCCCAGTCAGACGAAAGTCACGATAACCGCGCAGATTCGGGATCGCCTGGACATTAGCCAAAGATCGGGCGTAGTGGACATACCTTCCATTGGAGTTTGCCGTGGTGGTCCCGCCCCCCGGGCGTCTCTTTCCACGAAGGAGTCCGGTCTGCAATGCGGCCATCCTTCGAAACGACGTGATCGCCGCAACCTGTCTCGGATCGAGACTGTTGCGG
>NZ_LRRB01000161.1 GCF_001646865.1 Aldersonia kunmingensis
GACGACATCGACCTTCTCGCCGAGGCCATCGAGCCCGCTTTGCGTGAACTCGAGGAAGCGGCCGGCCTGATCTAGCCCCGGGGGTGATCCTCGTCGGCGCCCGGAAGGGATGCGGCTCAGGCAGATTCGGCCACATCCGCCCGGACGCCGGCGAGGATCCACCGAATGGCCATCGGCAGGTTCTGCGCCATCCGCACGCCCTCCGCGATATTCTCGGGAGCCGGTTCGGCGTCACGCAGCGCGCGCACCTCGACGATCGTGTGATTGACGGTGACGTTCACCAGGGTGCGGCAGCATTCGATGGCGAGCTCGCGCGGGAATCCTTCTCGGATAGCCACTTTCACCAGTTCGTTGACGTAGTCGACGATGACCCGGCGATCGTCGAAGCTCATCAACTCGGTGAGAAACGGGTGCGCGCGCAGCGTGTCCCGCAACGCAAGACACCACTGCAATGCCGTCGACTCCCAGTCCTGGCGCTCCTGAAACTCGAAGCGCAGCTGCGAGAAATGCCGCGCCACGAGCGCGCGGATCAGCGCGTCCCGGTTCCCCACTTGCTGGTAGAGGGTGCGGGTCGAGATCTCCAGATCGCCGGCCAGCCGCCGTGCGCTGAGGCCCTCGAGACCCTCCGCATCAAGGACGGTCAGCGCATGATCGAGGATCCTCTCGACCGGGATCAGCGGCCGTGCCATAGTCGCTCCATTCCTTTCCCCGCCAAGTCGGCGTCAACTCTTGTGACACTCCACCCGGAGTGATAGAAAAACACTGTGGTTAGAACAACACTGTAGTTCTATCATCCGGAGCTTGCGAAGGAAACCGTTGACGAACGCGAAGAGCTGGGACGACGCCCTCACCGACCTCGATCGCCGCCGACAGGCCGCCGCAGCGATGGGCGGACCGGAGCGGGTGGCACGCCATCACGGCAAGGGAAAGCTCGACGCCCGTGCGCGGATCGAGTATCTGCTCGATCCCGGCACGTTCCAGGAGTTCGGCACGCTCGTCGGCGGTGACATCGCCGCCGATGCGTTGGTTGCCGGGTCGGGCCTGATCCACGGTTCACCGGTGATGGTCGGCGCGGAGGACTTCACCACCGTCGCCGGGACGATCGCGCCGGGCAGCAACTCGAAGCGCTATCGGCTCGCAGAGTTGGCTCTGCGGAACAAGATTCCGATGATCATGCTGCTCGAAGGCGCCGGCTTCCGGCCGACCGGCGCCCATTACGGGCGAACGCCCACCGACCTGATCGCCCAGGCCAGATGTTCGGGCAAGGTACCGACGGTGTCCGCGGTGCTCGGCCCGTCGGCCGGGCACGGCGCACTCGTCGCACCCGTGTGCGATTTCTCGATCATGAGCCGTCAGGGTGCCATCTTCACCGCCGGTCCCCCGGTGGTGAAAGAGTCCACGGGCGAGGAGATTTCGAAGGAAGATCTCGGCGGGCCCGATGTCGCACTGCCGAGCGGTGTCGTGCACAACCTCGCCGAGGACGACGAATCCGCGCTCGACGCGATCCGGAAGTACCTGTCGTACTTCCCTCCGAGCGCCTGGTCCTACCCCCGCTCGTTCCTCCCTGACGAGGCGTCCGAGCCGCGCGCCACGCCCGAACTGCTCGACATCATCGCCCGCGACAATCGACAGGTCTACGACATGCGAGCGGTGCTCGATGTCGTCTTCGACAGCCCGGATTGGTTCGAGGTCCAGCCGGAGTTCGGTCCGGCGATCATCTGCGCACTGGCCCATCTCGGCGGACATCCCGTCGCGGTGGTGGCCAACCAGCCGACGGTGCTCGCCGGGTCCATCGATGCCGACGCCGCCGACAAGGCAGCGCATTTCATCACCGTGGCGGACTCGTTCCACCTTCCCATCGTGTTCCTCGCCGACAACCCGGGCATGCTGCCTGGCAGCGCGTCGGAGAGCAGTGGGGTGCTGCGCAGCGGTGCACGTATGTTCGCCGCCCAGACGTCCGCGACCACGTTGAAGCTGCACCTCACGCTGCGCAAGGCCTACGGGTTCGGGTCCATGGTCATGTCTCTGCTCGGGTTCGACGATCAGGTGATCACCCTCGCCTACCCGGGCGCGACGATGGGCGCGATGAGTGCCGCGGCATTATCCCGCGCGTCGAACGCCGAGGACGATCTCGCCGCCCAGCTGCGCCAGATGGAACTGCTTGCCTCCTACAACTCCGCCGAGCACATGGGCTTCGACGAGATGATCGATCCGCGCGAGACCCGCAACGCGCTGCTCGTCGCTTTGCAGCGCGGCATCTACGCCCGCCAGCAGAACCCGGAACCGGTGTACCGCACGGTCATCACGCCCTAACCGCCGCACACTTCCTGTTGGCTCGCACACGCAGCAGCATGCGGAAGCGTATGCGGCGCAACAGGAAGTGTGCGGCGAGCGGGGTGCTAGACGAGGTCGGTAAGGACTCGGGCGACGGTTTCCGCGTCCGCCTTGCCGAACATCGGCATGGCCCGGTCGATGATTCCGCTGCACCGCGCCTTGATCGCCGCGGCCGCCTCCTCGACGGGTGCGACCACGGCGAACGCGGCGAGGACGTCGTCATCAATGAGCGACGCCATCGTCTCCCACTCCCCCTGCAGCGAGAGCGCCCGCAATTCGGTCTGCAGATCACCCCAGCCGTGCACATCGAGCACCTTGCGATAGGCCGGCGTGGAGCCGTAGAACGCAATCTGTTGCCGCACAGCAGCACCCACGGCCGCCATCTCCGCCTCGTCGCGACCGGTGACCACGAACACCGGACTGGTGACCTCCATCTCGGATCGCTTCCGCCCTGCGCGATCGAGGCCGCGCTGCAAGGTCGGCATCGCAACCTCGTCCAGATATCGCCTCGTGCTGAACGCGTGCACCAGCAGGCCGTCGGCGACCTCGCCGCACATCTCGGTCATCGCCTCGCCCACCGCGGCGAGGTAGACCTTGGGCACCGGGTACGGCATCGGCTCGGGGGTGAACATCGGAGTCATCAGCTTGTGCGTGTAGAACTCGCCCTCGAACGCTAGCTTCTCGCCATCCCGCCACGTCGCCCAAATCGCATGCAGCGCAGCGACGAACTCCCGCATACGCGGAACCGGCCGACTCCACGGCATGGCGAACCGATTCTCGATATGCGGACGGATCTGTGTGCCGAGGCCGAGCACGAACCGTCCCTGCGAGTAGGTCTGCAGATCCCAGCCGAGCTGCGCGATGCTCATCGGGTTGCGCGCGAACGCGACCGCGATATCGGTGCCGATCCGGATCCGCGAAGTGTGTTCGGCTGCCAGGACCATCGGCAGGAACACGTCGTGGTTGGTCTCACCGGTCCAGCAGCCCGCGAAACCCTGTTGCTCCAGCAGGGCAACGGCTTCGGGAACCCGTGCGAGCACATTGGGGATTCCGCCGTCGATCGCGAGCGCGCTGGTACCGATTGCCGTCATCGTTTCATCACTCCCGTAATCGACTGGCGGGCAAGTTATTCGGCCCAAGGACCGAGGAACTCCATCAGCGTTCTAGTGAGGTGCAGCGTCTTGATCCGCCATGTGCCGTCGACCTTCTCGTAGGTCTCGTGGTAATGGCCCGCACCGTGGAGTTGGCGGTCACCCGGAAAGTAGAGCCGATCCTCCATCGCCCAGATTCCGGTAGCGGTCGTCTCCGACGTCAGCGCAATCTCGGAAGTGTGACAGTGATGGATTGTTGTCACTTCCGCGAGTGTGGCCAACACGTCGGGGACCACCGAATTCACCCCGACGTACGGCGGCGACGTCATCGGATCGGCGCCACCCGTGGAGACCGCGAGGTCTACCTCCATCACCACGTCCGGGGCGAATACGGTGCGCCACCCGTCGCCGTCCTTGGTGTCGAGGAATCGGCAATAGCGTGCCTTCACCTGCCGGATTGCTTCCAGTTCCGTCGCCACATCGATCGTCGCCGTCATCGCTTCTCCGTATCGCCGGGCCCTTGCAAATACGCGTTACTGTAAGCTACACAGTATACGTTTCCAGTCCAAGGAGTGTGCTGGCGTGAAAGTTCCGTTCACCTGGAAAGTAACTGGCTGGTTCGTCATCGGCTGGTCTGCCGAGTTCCCCGTCGGCGAATCGCGCGCCCTGCACTACTTCGGCGAAGAGCTCGCCGCCTATCGCGACGAATCCGGTGAGCTGCATGTGCTTTCGGCACACTGCCGCCACCTCGGCGCGCATATCGGGCACGGCGGCAAGGTCGTCGGCGACTGCATCGAGTGCCCGTTCCATGGCTGGCGCTGGGGTCCGGACGGTTCCAACCGCTACATCCCCTACCAGCCCGACCGGCCCAACCGTGCACTGAAGCTGCGCGTATACCCGGTGCAGGAGCAGCACGGCGTGGTGTTCCTGTGGCACCAGCCCGACGGGAAGCCACCCCAGTGGGAACTGCCGGACATCTTCACCAAGTTCCCGGAGTTCGGCGCCGGCCCGGACGAGTACTACCGGGCGTTTCCCGAATTCTCCCGCAAGGCCGATCGTGAGCCCGTACACCCGCAGATCGTGGCCGAGAACGGACCCGACAGTTCGCATTTCCGCTACGTGCACGGTGCGTCGGTGACGCCGGTGTGCCTCGACTGGCAGATGGTCGACAACGAGTGGCGCTTCCTGACCGGATGGCCGGACGCACGCAGCGATGACCCGAGCGAGATGTCGCTGCGGATCCACAGCCACTTCTCCGGGCTCGGGTTCGCGATCAGCGCCTTCGAGGGCGTCCAGAACCACCGGCTCATCTTCGCGTGCACACCAGTTGATGACGAGACCTCGGATCTCTTCTACTCGATCTGGTGGCCGCGCAACCCCGGCGACAGCTCCGATGTCCCGCCCGAGGACGTCCGGGCACAGGTGGAGCGACGCTTCCTGGTCACGGTGTTCGAGGACCTGAACATCTGGCGTTACCAGCAATACGTCGAGAAGCCGCCGCTCGCGAAGATCGACGCCGAGCCGTATATGGCGATGCGGCAGTGGGCCAAACAGTTCTACGAGGTGCCGCCCGCCGATGCGGTCGTGAGCAACGCATGAGGCTCGCACTCGGCGACCTGGTCGCGCCCGAGCACACTGCGATAGTCACCCAGGAGTGCCAAGGAGCGGTCGTCGGCCCGAATGCCGGCCTGGCCGCGCTCGCAGACGAGGCGCGCCGGGAGGCGCTGCCGAATATCGGCCGGCTGCTGCCCGCCGCCCGCGACGCCGGTGTTCGGGTCGTGCATTGCCTCGTGCAGCGCCGCGCCGACGGATTCGGGTCCAACCACAATGCCAAGTTGTTCGCGCTCGGCCGCAGCGACGTTTCGATCGAGCCCGGTAGCCCGGGTGCCGGCCTGCTGCCCGAGTTCGGACCTGAACCGTCGGACATCCTGCTGACCCGCTTGCACGGACTCGGCCCGATGGGCGGCACCGACCTCGATGCCGTCCTGCGCAATCTGGGTGTCACGACCATCGTCGCTGTCGGCGTCTCGCTCAACGTCGCGATCCCGAACCTGGTCATGGACGCGGTCAACGCCGCGTACCGGGTGGTGCTACCCCGCGATGCGGTCGCCGGCATCCCGGCCGAATACGGCTCCGCGATGATCGACAACACGCTGTCGTTGCTGGCCACCGTCACCACCACGGACGACCTGCTGCGCGCCTGGAAGTAGCCGCTCACACCCCTGCGGGTGAAGTCGACCCGTGGTTGGTGCGTGCTCTGAACTGCCCATCCGGTTGACCGGCTCACTTCGCTGTGCTTCCCTATACGACTATGCGGATAAACTTGGTCATTCTTACCCACTTAATGGGAATGAAACGATGACAGCGCCCAGCAAGCTCGAGCCCGGCCACTTCGAGCTCAGCCATCTGCGATGGCTGGAGGCCGAGGCGATCCACATCATTCGTGAGGTCGCGGCCGAGTTCGAGCGTCCGGTGCTGCTGTTTTCCGGCGGCAAGGACTCCATCGTCATGCTCCACCTGGCGCTCAAGGCGTTCAGCCCTGCCCGGCTCCCCTTCCCCGTCATGCATGTCGACACCGGCCACAACTTCGACGAGGTCCTCTCCACCCGCGATGAACTGGTTGCGAGCAGTGGTGTCCGGCTCGTCGTCGCGTCCGTGCAGGACGACATCGACGCCGGCCGTGTGGTCGAGAATGGCCCGTCCCGCAACCCGTTGCAGACTGTGACGCTGCTGCGCGGGATCCGGGAGAACAAGTTCGATGCTGCCTTCGGTGGTGCCCGGCGCGACGAGGAAAAGGCCCGGGCCAAGGAGCGCGTATTCAGCTTCCGGGACGAGTTCGGGCAATGGGACCCGAAGGCCCAGCGCCCCGAGCTGTGGAACCTGTACAACGGCCGGCACAACAAGGGCCAGCACATCCGCGTCTTCCCGCTGTCGAACTGGACCGAGTTCGACATCTGGTCCTACATCGGCGCTGAGGACATCAAGCTCCCGTCGATCTACTACGCCCACCGCCGGGAGGTATTCGAGCGCGACGGGATGCTGCTCGCGGTGCACCCCTTGGTGCAGCCTCAGGAGGGTGAGCAGGTCTTCGAGACCAGCGTGCGATTCCGCACCGTCGGTGACGTCACCTGCACCGGCTGCGTCGAGTCCACGGCCGAGACGGTCGAAGAAATCATCAACGAAACCGCGGTGTCGCGACTGACCGAGCGCGGTGCCACCCGTGCGGACGACCGCATCTCCGAGGCCGGTATGGAAGACCGCAAGCGGGAGGGCTACTTCTGATGACCACGCTATTGCGCATTGCCACGGCCGGCTCGGTCGACGACGGCAAGTCCACGCTCATCGGGCGGCTGCTGTACGACTCCAAGGCCGTGATGGAAGACCAGCTCGCGGCCGTCGAGCGGACCTCTCGCGAACGCGGCAACGACTACACCGACCTCGCGCTCGTGACCGACGGGCTTCGGTCGGAGCGCGAGCAGGGCATCACGATCGACGTCGCGTACCGCTACTTCACCACGCCCAAGCGCAAATTCATCATCGCCGACACCCCCGGGCATGTGCAGTACACCCGCAACATGGTGACCGGAACCTCCACCGCCCAGCTCGCGATCGTGCTCGTCGATGCCCGGCAGGGTCTCACCGAACAGTCGCGCCGGCACGCCTTCCTCGCCTCGCTGCTCGGCGTCCAGCACATTGTTCTCGCCGTGAACAAGATGGATCTGATCGGTTGGGACGAGGCCGGTTTCGAGGCGATCCGCGACGAGTTCCACGCCTTCGCGGCCCGCCTCGACGTGCACGATGTCACGTCGATCCCGTTGTCCGCGCTGCTCGGCGACAACGTCGTGACGAAGTCGGACAACACGCCGTGGTACGAAGGACCGGCACTGCTGTCGCACCTCGAAGAGGTCTACATCGCCGGCGACCGCAACCTCATCGACGTCCGCTTCCCGGTGCAGTACGTCATTCGTCCGCAGACACTCGATCACCACGACCATCGCAGCTACGCGGGCACAGTGGCGAGCGGTGTGATGCGACCCGGTGACGAGATTGTCGTACTCCCGAGCGGCAAGACGAGCCACATCGCTGCGATCGATGGGCCCGAAGGCCCCGTGGCCGAGGCATTTCCGCCGATGGCCGTCTCGGTGACCCTCGCCGACGATATCGACATCTCGCGTGGCGATGTCCTCGCGCGGGTGAACAACCAGCCGCGCGTGGTCGACGAATTCGACGCCACTGTCTGTTGGATGGCCGACGGCTCCGTGCTCGAGCCCGGTCGCGACTACGTCATCAAGCACACCACCCGAACCACACGGGCGCGGGTTTCCGCGCTCGATTACCGTCTCGACGTCAATACGCTTCGTCGTGATCAGCGCGCAACGGCGTTGCAGCTCAACGAACTCGGCCGCATCACGCTGCGCACCCAGCAGCCGCTCATGCTCGACGAGTACAGCCGCAATGCCGCCACCGGTTCGTTCATCCTCATCGATCCCGCGACCAACAACACCGTGGCTGCCGGAATCGTGTTGCGCGACATGTCCGCTCGCGATGCGGCTGCACGCGCGGCGACCCCCAACACCGTCAAGCACAAGTCGCTGGTGACGGCAGAGGACCGGCAGAGCCTCGGCACTACGGTGTGGTTCACAGGCCTGTCCGGCTCGGGCAAGTCGTCGGTCGCCGTGCTGGCCGAACGGCTGCTGCTCGAAACCGGGCGTCCCGCGTATGTGCTCGACGGCGACAACCTCCGGCACGGCCTCAATGCCGACCTTGGGTTCAGCCTCGCCGACCGAGCGGAGAACCTGCGCCGCCTCGCCCACGTCGCTAAGCTTCTCGCCGATTGCGGTCAGGTGGTGCTCGTGCCCGCGATCAGTCCGCTCGCCGAGCACCGCGACCTGGCTCGGCAAGTGCACAAGGAGGCCGGCATTCCGTTCTACGAGGTGTACTGCGATACACCGCTGGCGGACTGCGAGCGACGGGATCCGAAGGGGCTCTACGCAAAGGCGCGGGCGGGCGAGATCACCGATTTCACCGGGATCGACAGCCCGTACGAGCCGCCGCGGGATCCGGAGTTGCGCCTGACACCGGACCGCACCGCCGATGAGCACGCCCAGCAGATCCTCGACCTGATCGGAATTCACCTATGACGGTCATCAGCGACCATGAACTAGCCGCCAAGCTCGCGACCGACGCGGGCCGGCTGCTGCTCGGCGTGCGCGAGGAGTTCGCCGAAGCGAGCACCGCGGAACGAAAGGACGCCGGAGACAAGCGCTCCCACGACTTCCTGATGGCCGAGCTCGCGCGGTACCGGCCCGACGACGCCGTACTGTCCGAGGAAGGCATCGACGATCCGGTTCGGCTCGAATCACGGCGGGTGTGGATCGTCGACCCGCTGGACGGCACTCGCGAGTTCTCCGAGCTCGGTCGCGACGACTGGGCCGTCCACGTCGCGTTGTGGGAAAGCGGCGCGCTGATCGCGGGTGCGGTGGCACTGCCCGCCCAGGACATCACGCTTGCAACGCCGACCGTGGCCGCTCCCCCGGCGATGCCCGCGGCGCCGCGCGTCGTGGTGTCCCGCAGCCGTCCCCCGGCGGTCGCGCTGGAGGTCCGCAAGCATCTCGACGGCACGCTCGTCGAAATGGGCTCGGCCGGTGCCAAGGTGGCGGCCGTCGTACAGGGCCTCGCCGATGTCTACGTGCATGCCGGCGGCCAGTACGAATGGGACAACGCGGCCCCCGTAGCGGTAGCTCGCGCCGCCGGTCTGTACACCGCACGTATCGATGGCAGCGAACTGGAGTACAACCGCCGCGACCCCCGGCTGCCGGACCTCATCGTCTGCAGGCCTGAACTCGCGGACTCCGTTCTCGCCGTCACGAGGTAGCTCCCCGGCGTCGGGTTGCGCGCGTGGCACAATCCCGGGTATGCGCATGTCGGCCAAGGCGGAGTACGCGGTCCGCGCGATGGTCGAGATGGCGGCGCGCGAGGCCGGCACGCTGGTGAAGACCGAGGATCTGGCAAAGGCGCAGGGCATTCCGCCGCAGTTCCTCGTCGATATCCTGTCCGACCTGCGCACCGCCCATCTCGTCCGGAGTCGACGCGGGCGCGACGGCGGATACGAACTCGCTCGCCCTGCCGCCCAGATCAGCCTCGCCGACGTCCTGCGCTGCATCGACGGACCGCTGGCAAGCGTGCACGACACCGGCCTGGGCGACCTCCCCTACTCGGGGGCGACCACGCCGCTCACCGACGTCTGGCGTGCGCTGCGCGCCAGCATGCGCGCCGTGCTCGAAGCGACGAGCCTCGCCGACGTCGCCGGCGGCGAGCTGCCGCCCGAGGTCGCCGCCCTCGCGGACGACTATCTCGGTCAGGAGAGCCAGCGCGGCCGCCGCCCCGCGGGCTGAGCCGACGCACGAAGCACGCCCAAACGGGTGCAAACCTAGTAATTGGGGCCAAAGCTTCGGCCCCGTTTACACAATATGCACCCGTTTGGCGGCGCGCTTTCTAACCGCGCCCGAGGCGGCGATTCACCTTCCGCCGGTTCGAGCGGAGCATGAACTCCCCCGTTCTCCGAATCCCCCGGCCGAACGGCGGCACAGCGACCGAGGTCGTGATCGGGAACGGGAGGTCGGTGCCGACGATCGAGCGCCGGTGGCTGAACGTGTCGAATCCCGCCTTGCCGTGATAGGCGCCCATGCCGCTGTTGCCGACCCCGCCGAACGGCGCGTCGGAGGGAAACATGTGGATGCCGAACTCGTTTCGCGCGACGCCACCGCTGCGGGTATTCGAGACGAAATGGCGGAAGTCCTTGCCGTCCGGTCCGAACCAGTAGGCGACCAGCGGCGAGGGACGCCGGTTGATGTACCCGATCACCTCGTCGAGATCGCGGTAGGTGAGCACGCTCAGCACGGGCCCGAAGGTCTCCTCGCGGGTGATCAGCATGCTGTCATCCACGCCTCGGATGATGGTCGGCGCGATCTTGCGCGTAGCCGCGTCCGGCAGCGTTTCGCCCTCCGGTGCAATGGCTTCCACTTGTGCGCCACGGTCTCGCGCGTCCTCGATCAGACCCACCACACGTTCGAAGTTGGCCTGGTTGACGCTGGCCGGGTACTCATCGTTACTCGCGATCGTCGGGAACGCCTCGCTCAGCGCCGTGCGGGCCGCACCGACGAATTGCTCGACCGTGCTCTCCGGCACCAGTACATAGTCCGGGCAGACACACACCTGTCCACCATTGACCATGCGTCCCAAGGCAATCCGCGTGGCCGCTCGGGTGATATCGGCACCGGACGCGACGACAACCGGATTCTTGCCGCCCAGTTCCAGCGTCACCGGAACCAGATTCGCCGCCGCAGCACGCTGCACCAGAGAGCCGACCTGAGGCGAGCCGGTGAAGAAGAGATGATCGAACGGCAGGCTAGAGAAGTCCGCGGCGACCCGTGCATCACCGGTAACGACTGCAAGCTCATCGCGATCGAAGTACTTCGGCGCCAAGGATTTCAACAGTTCGGCAGTGTGCGGCGTAACCTCCGACATTTTGATCATCACCCGGTTGCCAGCCGCGAACGCGGCCGCTGCCGGCAGCACCACCAAGTGCAGCGGGAAGTTCCAGGGCCCAATGATGCCCACAACACCCAAAGGTGACGGGGCCACCTCGGCACGGATTCCGAACAACCGTGCGGCGCGAGCAGGCTTCGTCGCTCGCATCCATTTCGGGATGTTCGATCTCGTGTGCTCGATCACCGTCATGATGCCGAGGATCTCTGTGAACAAGGTCGCGGTGCGCGACTTGGAGCCAAAGTCCGCCACGAGCGCGTCCACGAACTCATCGGTGTTGTCGAGCATCAGCGCCACCAACCGATCCATCCGGTTGCGGCGCACTGCCACACTTGGGCGCTGATCACGCAGAAACGCCTCGCGCTGCACTTCCAGCAAGCGGCGCAACTCGTCGGACGGACCGGTTTCGGTGGCCGCGACATCCGCCTCGACGGAGCTCACGCCTCTCCCCCGGCCGACAAGCTCAATGGTCCGGAGTCGACGATGGATCGCAGCCAACCCAGGTCGACCCCGGTGTCCTCTGCGGCCGATACGCAGGCGGCTACGTCCTTGCGCAGGAACGGTCCGGCGATATCGACGAACGGCTTGGTCCCGCCGATAAGCTGCACCGACGACGCCGCGTAGCTGCGACCGCTGCACATAGAGAGCGCGTCGAGGAATTGTTTGTCGCCGATCCCGAGCCGCTCACCGAGCTCCACGGCTGCGGCAACGAGCTGCGCGTTGGCCGCGAACAGAATGTTGTTGACCAGCTTGAGGTTCAGCGCCGTTCCGAGCTGACCGGTACGGATGATCGGATTCGCATAGGCGGTCAGTACTGGTTCTACACGCTCGACGGCCTGCTCCTCGCCGCCGAGGAGCACGGTGAGCCGCCCGGCCTTGATGTCGTCGGCCGAACCGCTCACGGGCGCGTCGATCAGGGCTGGGCCGTCGGGGTATTCCGCGGCGAGCTTGGCGAGCGTGCTCACGTTTCCGGTGACGTGCGAGACGACGACCGCGTCCGCTCTGGCATGTGCCATGAAACCGTCCGGTCCGCCGGCGATCTCGACAAGCTGCGCGTCGGAGAACAGGCACAACACGATGATGTCCGCACGTGCGGCGAGGTCTGCGACCGAATCGGCGAGCGTGGCCCCGGCATTCCGAACTCGCTCCTGCACCTCGGGCCTGCGGGCGAACACGACGACGTCATGCCCGGCCTCGATCAGGCGGTGCACCATCGGTTCACCCATCCGACCGGCACCGATGAATCCGACCGTTTGCGGCATCGAAACTCCTCACCTCGTGATTGCGTCGAGACTCCGGTCTGTCAGTTTCTCGGCAGGCGATAGCCGATGGTCTTGGTTTCCAGGTACTGCTGGAAACCTTCGATGCCGCACTGTCGGCCGATACCACTGTTTTTATAACCGCCGAACGGCGCGTCGGCGCCGTAGTACATGCCGCCGTTCACCCCGAACGAGCCGGTCCGCACGCGACGCGCGACACTCATGCCCCGCTCGTGCGAGGACGACATCACCGCCCCGGCCAGTCCGAAGTCGCTGTCGTTCGCGATCCGGACCGCCTCGTCGTCATCGGCGAACGACTGCAACACCACGACCGGCCCGAAGATCTCCTCGCGGGCGATCGCCATGTCACTCCGAACACCGGTGATGACGGTGGGTGCCACGAAGTGCCCGGCCGCGAGGTGCGCGGGGAGGCCTTCGAAAGCGACTCCACCAGTGCGGATTTCCGCACCATCGCGCCGCGCCTGCTCACACATCTCGAGTACTCGCTGCTTCTGACGCGCACTGATGAGCGGACCAACGAGGGTTTCCGGAAGCGCGGGGTCGCCAACCGGTGCGAGTGCGAATCCGGCGGTCACATTCGCCACCGCCTCCTCGTACAGCGATTCATGAACCAGCACACGGGTATTGATCGCGCAGCCCTGGCCGGCATGCACGCATGCACCGATCGCACCCATCACGATCCGGCCGGGATTCGCATCGTCGAGCACGACGAGCGCCGATTTGCCACCGAGTTCCAGAAAGGTTCGTTTCATGGTGTCGGCCGCCTGGCGCATGAGCGCCCGCCCAACCGCGGTGGAACCGGTGAACGAGATGAGGTCGACGCGCGGGTCACTGGCAAGGAGGCCGGCGACCGTGTTGTCCGGTGTAGGTACGACATTCACCACGCCAGCCGGAATGTCGGTGCGCTCGGCGATGAGTCGGCCGAGTCGCGTCGCGTTCCACGGAGTGTTCGGGTCCGGCTTGAGCATCACGGTGTTGCCGGTCGCGAGCGCCGGTCCGAGCTTGTTGAGGATCACTTCGATGGGGAAGTTCGACGGTGTGATCGCCGCGACCACGCCCGCCGGTTCCTTCACAACCAGTCGCGCATTTCGATCGCCGAACAGGCCACCGCCTTCGAGGTGCCGTTCCCATTCGAAGCTGTCGATCAATCCGGTCGGATAGCGCAACGCATCGGCCAGCGGCCATGCCAGCTGTGCGGTGTCGATCGTCATCGCCGGGCACCCGACCTCGGCGATCAACTCCTCTGCCAGGTCCTCTCGCTCGGCCTCGATCGCCGACTGCAGTTGCCCGAGGCAGCGCTTGCGCAGGGCACGGTTGGTTGACCAGTCGGTCTCATCGAAGGCGCGCCGGGCCGCCGCGATCGCCCGCGTCATGTCCCGGTCACCGGCGGAAGAAGTGCTGCCGAGCAACAGCCCGGTCGCGGGTGAGACGTTGTCGTATCGGGCTCCGGATTCGGCCTCGACCAACTCGCCGTCGATCAGCATTCGCGATTCGGCTCGCTTGGCTGCCCGCCGGCCCAGTTCCACACTGGCACCGGCAATATCCACAACGACCTCGCTCACACTTGCCTCCAGATTCGGTGCCGCTCACAGCTATCGCGGCGGCTGTCGAACTGTCGCCGCCACGCGGAGGTACTCAACTGGCCTTCGACCGAGCCGGCGGCGAGTAATTCGGCCGGCCCAGACCAAGCATGTGCTGCGCGATCATATTGCGGAACACCTCGAGCGTGCCGCCGTAGATTCCGCACAGCGGCGCCCAGCGGAACAGGTACTCGCTCGCGCCGTCATCGACCGCGCCCTCGGTGTAGGTGGGCAACACCGAGGCGGAACCAAGCAGGTCCATCAAGTCCGGCGAAACATCGCGCATCGTCTGGGCGAGCGCAACCCGGCCGAACATATGCGGTGTCGCCAGCGCTGCCTCCACCCGCGCGGTCGCGCGGCCGAGACGGTAGGCCGTGGAGGCGTCATCGAGGAGCCTGCGCCCGTCCGGGCCGGGCTGACCCGCGAGGACGGAAACGGTATCGATCGTGGTCCCCATGAAGTTGCCCTGATGCGACATGATCGAGACATCCTGCAGACCATCGGGATTCGCCGAAGTCACACCGTGCTCGACGTCGAGCGGACCACGCAGCACCGTCCAGCCGTCGTTGACCTCGCCGAGCCGGTACCTGTCGGAGATGCGGACGTCACTGTAGAAGACGATGTTCGTACGATCGCCGTCGACAGTCCGGATCCCCTGAATCTCGATGCCCGGAGTGTCCAGCGGCACAAGGAACATGGTGAGGCTCTTGTGCTTGCGCTCGGCATCCGCGTCGGTATTGGTGATGAGGAAGACGTAACGGCAGTTGTGTGCGCCGGTGGTGAACATCTTGGAGCCGTTGATAACCCAGCCGTCGCCGTCACGCACGGCCCGGGTCTTGCAGGTCGCGATATCGGATCCGCCCTCGGGTTCGGTGTAGCCGAGGCAGAGCCGAACATGCCCGCTGAACACGCCGGGCATGACCTCCTCACGCAGTTCCGGCGAGCCGTGGCGCTCGACCGACTGCGCCACGATCGCGGTGGTTCCCCACGTCACCCACGGCACGTGGACACGGCGCTTCTCCAGCGCCCACAGCCTGCGCTGGAGCCGGGTGAAACCACCCTCGGACTCCGGCCGGTACTCGCGCTCCAGATAGCCCGCGGCGCCCATCGCCACATGCACGTCGTGGTCGAAATTGTCACCGGTTTCGCGATCACGGCGCCGGACGTCGTCGGTCACATGGGTCGCGAGGAAAGCTCGGATCTCGTCGAGGAATGCCTGATCATCCGCGGAGAGTTCGACACGTGAAAAGTCCATGGTCAGTCCTTATGCCTTAGACCCGCGCCGGGTCGGTTACCGCGTGGTTCACGCCCTCGCGAATGTTGCGTTCGGAGATCAGCTCCGCGATCCGCAGCGCAGCAGCGCCCACGTCTCCCCCTGCCATTGGCCAGCCGCGCGCCCGCACGAGGTAGGCCGATGCCGCAGACTCGGACGAGACACCGAGCCCGCCTTGCACCTGGACCGCCATCGTCGCGGCCTTCGCAGCCTCGTCGGACATGAAAACGAATGCGGCAAGGGCCAATTCACGCCGGGCCTCGGGCTCGTTGTCCAGATACCACGCGGCCTTGCGACCGAGGCTCCGCCCGCCTTCCACCGCGATCGCGATGTTGGCCAGCGGATGCGAGATCCCCTGCAGCGTAGAGATCGGCACGCCGAGCGTGTACCGCGTGGTGGCGAACTCGGCGGCGATCCGCATGGTCTGTTCGATCAGGCCGACCAGTGCCGACGCGGTGAGCAGGCGCCATTCGTCGAGCGCCAACTCATAGTGCGCGAGCGCATCGGCGCCACCCAGTACAGTCCTGCTGTCCGCGGCCGCGGGGTCGACCCATGCCATCGGCAGGCGGCCGAGGTTGTCGACCTTCGCCGGACGGGTAGCAAAGCTGAGCCGGACGATCTCGTCACCCTCCCGGACGATGACGTGATCAGCGATCGAGCCCGCTGGAACGAGCCGCCTCCCGGTCGTCACTCCGAGTTGCGGAGCAAGCGCGGCGATCTGGCGTCCTTCGGCAACCGCGCCCGCGCTCTCGGTGTCGCCGATCCGCGCGAGCAGTCGCGCCGCGACGACATGGTCGATCCACGGCACGGGAGCGATCGCACGACCGAGCTCCTCGGCCACCAGGGTCAGATCGACAAGCGTCGCCCCGTCACCGCCCACCGACTCGGGAAGTGCCATCGTCGTAGCGCCGGTGCCACACAGCCGTTCCCACAGACTCTTGTCGAAGCCTGTCGGCTCGGCGGCACGCACGACATCGATCGGGCAGTGCGTCGCGAAGAACTTCGCGTAGGCGGCCTGAAGGTCGGCTTGATCGGCCGACAGGCTGTAGTCCTCCCTACGCAATTCGTACCGGTCCATCGTCACTACTCCTGTTCTTGCGGGCCACCGAAGAAGAACTCCTGCGCGTTGTTGTGCAGGTAGTTGTCGAGCACATCCGGCGGAAGATCGAGCGCTTCGGCCTCCGGAATGACGCGGCGCATCGCGAGCACCGGCCAGTCAGACCCGAAAATCACCTTGTTCTGGCCGCGAGTGCGCATGTAGTGCAGCAGGCTCTCCGGCAACCGCTTTGGCGACCACGCCGAGGTCATGATCCGCAGGTTCGAGTATTTGATCAGCAGCCGAATCGCGATGTCCCACCATGGATCTGCGCCATGAATCATGCAGAGCTTCAGCTCCGGGAAGCGGACGCACACCCGGTCGAGGTGCATCGGATTCTGCGCCTCACCCGGAATCGGCGGACCCGGAATACCCGTGTTCATGCACAGCGGCAGTTCGAGTTCGGCGCATTTGGCATAGAGGGGGTAGTACACGGCGTCGCTGGGCGGGTACTGCCCGTCGCCCCAAAAACTGGGACCCACTGTGGCATAGACAACCGGCAGGTCTGCCGCGACGGCGGCGAGTTCACGCATCGACGGAACCGGACGCAGCAGGTTCATCCCGCCCATCGCGAGCGCGAATCGGTCCGGATGCGCCTCGACGAACTTGCGTGCCGTCACTCGTGGCGTGGCGATCGAATCCATGAGGATCGCCTTACGCACGCCGTGCTCGTCCATCTCGTCGAGCAACTCGGCCAGGTCGACCTGGCCGAACATCGACTTGGGACCCTTGAAGTAGTCGTCGCGCACCGCGCGCATCCAAGCCGGCTGTTCCGTCTCGCCGAAATGAACGTTGACCAGACAATCGATCACATCACGTTGCATTCAGACCCCGACTTCCCGTGAAACTTCTTGCACTGCATCGTCACCCGTCCCCAGATCCGGATCATCACCGTCGACCACCACCCGATCGGCGGCCCAGCGATAGTCCGGTTTCCCATTGCCCAATCGCCGGATCTGCGTCACGAACAGCACGGCCTTGGGCACCTTGAACCCGGCGAGCCGCCCCCTGCACAGCTCGACGAGGCCCGCGCCGTCGACTCCATTTGCCGAACGCCGCTGCACCAGAGCCACGACCTCATTTCCCCACCGCTCGCTCGGGCGGCCCACAACCAACGCATCGGCGACCAGCGGATGTGATCGCAGAACGTCCTCGACCTCTTCGACGAAGACTTTCTCGCCGCCGGTGTTCACGACGAGCGAGTCCCGGCCGAGAACCCGAATCGTGCCGTCTTCCTCGACAGTCGCGCGGTCGCCAGGGATGGCGAACCGCTCACCCGCGATCACCGGGAATGTCCGTCCGGTGGCTTCCGGGTCGTTGAAGTAGCCGAGCGGAATCCGGCTCGACCGAGCCGCCCAGCCGACCTCGGAGTCGCCAGGCTCGAGGATTCGGCTGCGGTCCGCCGACACGACAGTGCCGCCGGGGCGCGGCAGGAACGTTTCCGCTGCCGAGCCACGCTGGCTGTTGCCGAACCCCATGCCGCCGGTCTCCGACGAGCCGTACCCGTCGATGATCGTCGCGTGCGGGATCGCGTCGAGCAGCGCCTCCTTGTGTACCGGGTTGGTGGCAGCGCCACCGGTTCCGATGACGAACAGTCCCGTCAGGTCGTACGAGTTCGATTTCAGTTCGGCGACAAGCGGTCCCGCGAAGGCGTCGCCGACCATCGTCATCAGGAAAACCTTCTCGCGCTCGGCCGTTTCGAGCACGGTCCGCGCATCGAACTTGTACCTGTCGTCGTAGAGCACCACCGTCTGCCCGGTGAGAACTCCGGCCAGCGCAGTCCACACGCCCGCGGCGTGCAGCAGTGGCGAAACGGCGAACCACACCTGTCCGCCGCCGCGCGCAATATCGTGCAGCACCTCGGCGGATGCATGATCCGATCCGGCCATGGCGGCGACGTACATATCGCTTTGCCGCCACAACACGCCCTTCGGCCGGCCGGTGGTGCCGCCGGTGCACATCATCAACAGGTCGTCCGGGGACGTCGGGATGACCCGGTCGGGGTCACCGAGCGCGATCGCCTCATCGAGGTTCACGGCGCCGACGACATCCGGTTCCTCGCTACCGTCGTCGACGACCACCAGCAGGTCGAGGTCGAGGCCGAGGCCGTCGAGCGCCTCGGTCACTGCCGGCCCGAAGGACCGGTGGTAGACCACTCCCCTTGGCCCGACGTAATCGAGCAGATCCCGGATCTCCGCTGCGGTGTAGTGATGGTTGACGTTGACCGGGATGACCCGCGCCTTCAAGCACCCGAGCAGCACCTCGGGGTAGCGGTCGTTGCGCATGATCAACGCGATCCGGTCCTGACCACATTCCCAGTTGGCCAGTTCCTCGCGCGGCGTGTGCAACCCGAAGCCACGGTCGGCCAGGAAGTTCGCGAACCTCCTGGTGTCGGAGGCGGTTTCGGCGAAGGTGCGCTTCCGGTCTCCGCATACCGTCATCGTGCGATCGGGCACCGCGGTGGCGACAGCATCGAGAATGTCGCCGAGCGTCCATTCCGTCATTCGCGCGTCCCGCCTCAGGCGATCGTGGAGGCAGGAGTGCCGAGGAACTCCAACGCGTTGTCTCGCATCACCTTTCGAATATCGCGATCGTCAAGTCCGGCGAGATCCTTCACGTAGGACGTCGGGTTCTCCAGTCCCTCACCGTGCGGCCAGTCGGAGCCGAAGAGGATGCGCTCGACACCGATCCTCTCCGCGAGCAGGGTCACGTTCTCCTCGTAGTACGGCGCGACCCAGACGTTGTTGCGCAGCTCGTCGATCGGGTCGTTCGGGAACGACTGGGGAAACTGATTCGCCAGCTTGTGCAGCCGCTTGGCCAGTCGGTGCACCCATTCCGAGCCGTTCTCGATGCTCGCGACGCGCAGCGTGGGGTGGCGATGGAATACACCGTGGACGATGAGCGAGGCAATGGAGTCGTGAATCGCCCGGTCGTCCGTCACGATCTTGTCGAAGGGGTCGGTCGTGCCGAACCCCTCCAAGTTGTCCTTGCCGCCCCACATCGACGCGAGCGCTTGGTAACCGCTGTCACCGAGGTGGAAGGCCACGGGCACGTTCGCTTCGGCCAGGCGCGCCCAGACCGGATCGTGCAGCCGGTCACCGAGCGAACGCGGCCGCGGGAAGCCCGGAACCGGAGCGGGCCGCACATGCACGAGGCGCGCACCGCGCGCGATCACCGCGTCGACCTCTGCCACCGCAGCTTCCGGATCGGCGAGCGAGATCATCGGCGCGGTCAGGATGCGTCCGTCCGGACGATCGAAACCCCAGTCCTCGTCGAGCCACAGATTGAAAGCGCTCAACGACGCCATCGTTGCGGGGATGTCGTTCTTCAGAGCTTCCTCGACGCCGCAGCCGAAGGTGGGGAACATGACGACGGTTTCGAGATCCTGCGTATCGACGATGGCCGCACGCGCCTCACGATTGTGATATTCGGGACGCAGCTCGAGCTCCTCGACTTGCATCATGGTCGAGCGGTCGAAGCCCTCGGGTATCTCGCCACGGAAGAACGGGTCCAGACAGCCCGGGACGATGATCGGATCGAACGTCGGATTCGGGATGAATCGACTCACCCGGTCACCGATGAGCGCCAGGGTGTGCTTGCCGTCCTGGACCATTTGCACGCCGCGCTTGCGGAACCTCTTGTCCAGGTGCCGCGTGAACGCATCCAGCGGTTCGTAGTAGTGGTTGTCGACATCGATTGCTTTGTAATCGAGTTCGGTCATCTTGATCCTCCGGTTGGCACGTTGTCGGTTTGACGGCGCGGGCGGGCGCGTCATTCCAGCGGCGGAAAGTTCGGTGGTCGCTTTTCGAAGAAGGCGGTGATGCCCTCGATGACGTCCGGCTTGGTGAGCGATTCGTTCATGAGCGTCTCGGCACGCGCCGTTGCCGCGACGACGTCGCCCTCGACATCGGTGTACGCCTGCCGCTTGATGACGGCGACGGAGGCCGGGGAACATTGCAGCGCAATGTCTTCCGCATAGGAGAGCGCCTCGGCGAGCAACTGTTCGGCCGGCACCACCCGATTCACGAACCCGAGCTCGGCGGCCTCCTCGGCACGGAACGTCCGCCCGCTGAGCAACAGGTCCATCGCCGCGGTCCAGCCGACGAGTCGCGGCAGGATCCACGAAATCCCGTGCTCGGCAATGAGTCCGCGCCGCGGGAACGCGGTGGCGAACTTCGCACCTGCGGCGGCGAACCGCACATCGCACATCGCGGCCAACGTGAGCCCGAAACCTGCGCACGCGCCATTGATCGCGGCGATAACCGGTTTGCGGAGAGTGGTCAATGAATGCGGATTGCGACCCCCCACGATGTCGGCGACATCCACTCCGTCGCTTTGATCGAGCGAGCCCACCGATGCCGCCGAGCCCATGTCCGCGCCGGCACAGAAGCCCTGGCCGGCGCCCGTCACCAACAGCACCCGCACTCCGGGATCCGCATCCGCGCTGTCGACCGCCGCATAGAACGGACGGGCGATATCGGGGCCCCAGGCGTTACGCCGCTCCGGTCGGTTCAGCGTGAGCACGGCAACGCCGGCGGGCGTCACCTCGTACCGAACCGCTGGTTCGACACTCGTCGCGTTTCCCCCGCCAGCCTTGTCGCCGGCAGCGATACTCATCGCTGCATCACCCTGTGGTGACCAACGCAACAACCCAACATTCCGGCGGGTCCTCCCGGTCCTCGGCGAGCACTCTTTCAATACATACTGTATAGCTTTCGGTAGTACCTTCCGCAAGCATTACGGCCACCTTCGAGAACCAGCTGGGGAGGGGTCGGACAACCCGTCACGGGCCGCGATGGCTACGACGCCGGAAACTCCTACTCCGACCTGCGCAACGAGCAGCAACCGGACCTGCCGACATGGGCCGCGTACGGCCTCGGACGCCGTATGACCAGAGCCGAAATTTTGCCCCGAGGAACACATTTCACACCCGGGAATCGGGACGAAATCGCGGGTGAGCGGAATACCCCTGAGAAGAGGCGTTTACTGTATCGTTTACTGTAGATGGGCAAACGTCCGTCTGGGCCCCTCGATCCAGGACAACTGCATCGCGCCGCCCGCAGGAACACGCCACGCTGGCAAGCCGGCAGTAAAGTCTGCCAGGACAAAATCCGCCGCCGGCCTCTCAGTTCCGGCGTGGGCGCACGCAGGTGTCGACGGATCTTGGGAATGTAGTAATCACGGAGGTGGCGTGGAATGGTGAAGCAGGCGACGGCGGCAAAGCGTCCGCGTCGGGAACGCGGCTCGATCGATCCCGAAGACATCATCGCCGGCGCCTTCGAACTCGCCGAGCAGGTCTCGATCGACAATCTCTCCATGCCGATGCTCGGCAAGCACCTCGGTGTCGGCGTGACGAGCATCTACTGGTACTTCCGCAAGAAGGACGATCTGCTCAACGCGATGACCGATCGCGCGTTGCGCCAGTACGCCTTCGAGACACCCTTTCCCGAGGCCGAGGACTGGCGCGAAACGCTGCGTAAGCACGCGACCCTGATGCGGGAGACGTTCCTGGCCAATCCGATCCTCGCCGATCTGATCCTCATCCGTTCCACACTGAGCCCCAAACACGCCGCCATGGGTGCCCAGCAGATCGAGCTGGCCGTGTCGAACCTCGTAGACGCCGGTCTTTCCCTCGACGATGCGTTCGATACGTATTCGGCTGTCCAACTGCATGTTCGAGGTTCCGTCGTGTTGACGCGCCTGCACGACAAGAACAAGGCGGCAGACCCGGAATCGCGCGCGTACTACGAGAACCTGATCATCACGCCGGAAGCCACGCCACTGCTGGCGGAGGGCACGTCGCGCGGGCACAGCATCGGCGCTCCGGACGACAAGAACTTCGAGTACGGCCTCGAATGCATCCTCGACCACGCGAGCCGGCTGATCGATGCTGGTGCGGGCAAGGCATCGCCCGCCCGGCGCAAGACGAAGGCCGCCGCACGCTGACATCCGCCGTACAAATCGAGAAAGGCCGGAGCGGTTGCCGCTCCGACCTTTCTCGTTGTATCGCCTACTTCATCGAGTAGCGAATCGGCAGGTGCTTGAGCCCGCCGACGAAGATCGTGGCCATATGCTCGGGCGGTCCGGCCAGCTCAATGGATTCCAGCCGTGGCAGCAAGGCACCGAAAAAGCTCTTGACCTCCATCCGCGCCAAGGCGGCGCCGAGACAGAAGTGCACGCCGTGCCCGAACGCGACGTGCCGATTCGGATCGCGGCCGACATCGAATCGGGCCGGGTCGTCGAAGACCTCTTCGTCACGATTGCCCGAAACATAGGACAGCAGAAGCGATTCGCCTTCCGCGATCGGGACGCCGCGGATCTCGGTGGCGCGCGTCGCCGTGCGCATGAACTCCTTGACCGGCGTGACCCAGCGGATCATTTCCTCGACGGCCAGCGGCATCAACGTCGGGTCCGCCTGCAATCGTCTTAGCTCGTCCGGGTTTTCGATCAACGCGTGCAGCCCGCCGGAGATCGTCGCGCTGGTCGTGTCATGCCCGGCGGTCGCGATGATGAGGTAGTACGAGACGGTGTCGATGTCGGACAGCGGTTCGCCGTCGACCTGTGCGTTCGCGATCGCCGATGCCAGATCCTCGGTGGGGTTCTCCCGGCGAGATGCCGTCAGTGCGTTGAAGTACTCGAACATATCGAGCAGTGCGGCGAGATTGTCGTCATTCGAGGGCCCGCGCTGGAACTCCGAGTCGTCGCTGCCGAATAGTTCCTGGGTGAGGTCAAGCATCCGGGGGAAATCCGACTCGGGCAGACCGAGCAGCGACAGAATCACATACAACGGGAAGTTGACGGCGACCTCCTGCACGAAATCGCATTGCGGTCCGGCAGCCAGCATCTTTTCGACGTAGCGATTGGCAAGTTCGTCGATGCGCAATTGCATCGCTCGCATCGCCTTGGGCCGGAACCAGTCCGCGGCGATGGCGCGCACCACGCGGTGCTGCGGATCATCCATGTGGATGAGGGTGCGCACCCCGAGGTTCGCCTGGGCCTCGTCGGATTCCGCGGTCATCAGCACCGGGCGCGGGTAGTTCGTGAACAGGGCGGGGTCCCGCTCGATCGCGAGGATGTCCGCATGCTTGGTAACCGCCCAGAACGGCTGGTAGCCCGGCACGTCCACCCATGATATTGGCGCCTCGGAGCGCAAATGGGTAAGTGCCGCATGCAGTTTCGGCTCGTCGGCATATGCGCTGGGGTCCGCGAAAACCCGCGCCGCCTCATCCATCACCCGTGTATCCATCGACGCCCCTTGCCTTCGACGTCCGCCATTTCCACGCGAACGACCACCCGACCGTGATTGATACCGAACACCGTACCGTATAGATTTCCGGACGTCGGGCCCGAAAGTGTCCAGGCCCGCCGTCGACCCTTCGCAATGGAGCATGCCGTTGTCATCTCCGGTGGAAAATGCCGTCCTCGTCGAGCAGCAGGGCCCGGTTCTGGTCATCACGCTCAACCGTCCGGACCAGCGCAACGCGCTCGATGCCGCCACCATGTCCGGCATCGGGTGCGCGCTCACGGATGCGGAGCACGACGACGCCGTGGCGGTGGTTGTGCTGACGGGCGCTGGTGACCGCTCGTTCTGTGCCGGTCTCGACCTGAAGGCCTTCGCCGCGGGCGGTCGGCCGCCGCTGCCCGTCGAGGGCCCCGGTCTGGATGTGCTGCTGACCCGGACGTACCCCAAGCCTGTGGTCGCGGCAGCCAATGGGAGCGCGTTCGCGGCCGGATTCGAACTACTGCTCGCCTGCGACATCATCGTCGCCGCCGACCACGCCAAGTTCGGCATTCCGGAGGTCAAGCGCGGACTCGTCGCCGCCGGCGGCGGCATCACCCAACTCCCCCGCCGCATTCCGCTGGCGATCGCCCTCGAACTCGGACTCACCGGGGATTCGATCGACGCCGACCGTGCCTACTCGCTGGGTCTGGTGAATCGCGTGGTGCCCGGCGCCGAGGTCGCAGCGACTGCACTGGCCATTGCGCAGACCATCGCCGCGAATGCGCCGCTCGCCGTTCGGTTCACCAAGGAACACATGCACGCCGCGACAGCCGCCGACACCGCCCGGCAGACCGTCCACGCACGCCTGCCGGAGATCCTCACCAGCGCGGATGCCGCCGAGGGTGCCCGCGCATTCGCCGAGCGTCGGCCGCCCGCCTGGGCGGGGCGCTGATCGACGGCGAATCCGCCTCCACGCACTATCGCAAGCCTTTCCGTATGGCTTACAGTGGCCGGAGAACAGACGCGTGTCCAACGATCCCGCCACACGAGGAGCAGCGTTGCCCGACACCAGCCCCGAGCAGGCCGAGTTCAATATCGCGGCCATCGCCGACCACGTCGCCGCGGCCATCCCCGATCGTGACCTCATCGTTTTCCGCGGCCGGCACCACAGCTATGCGCAGGTCACCGAGCGGGCCCGACGCCTGGCGTCGTACCTGCACTCGCGCGGACTGGGTTGCCACACCGAGCGGTCGGCGTTGCCCGGACACGAGACCGGCCAGGATCTGCTCGGCATCTACGCCCACAACGGCAACGAGTACGTCGAGTCGATGCTCGGAGCATTCGGCGCACGGGTGGCACCGTTCAACGTCAACTACCGCTACGTGAAGAGCGAACTTCAATACCTGCTCGCCGATTCCGGTGCCACCGCGCTGGTCTATCACGCGGCCTTCGCTCCACGTCTTGCCGAGGTTCTCCCAAACCTCCCGTCGCTGCGTGTGCTCATCCAGATCGCCGACGATTCGGGAAACGCACTGCTCGACGGTGCGGTTGACTACGAAACGGTCATCGGCGAAAACGCACCCGCCGCGCCGGTCATCCCGTCAGCGGACGATCTCTACGTCCTGTACACGGGCGGCACAACGGGAATGCCGAAGGGCGTGCTGTGGCGCCAGCACGACATCTACATGGGCGCGTGCGGAGGCAAGGCGCTCGACTCCGGCAATGCGGTCACGTCCTACGACGAGATCGTGAACAAGGCCGCCGCGAATCCCGGAATGCGAATCATGGTGCTGCCGCCGCTGATGCACGGCGCGGCGCAGTGGGCCGCAATGACCGCGCTATCGTCCGGGCAGACACTGGTGTTTCCCGATGTTGTCGACCGACTCGACACCGAATCGATACTCCGGACCATCGATCAGGAAAAGCCGGCGGTGATTCAGGTGGTTGGCGATGCCGTCGCACGACCGCTCATCGCCGCCTTCACCGCTGGGGCGGTGGACCTTTCGTCGGTCTTCGCGATCGCCAATGGCGGGGCAATCCTCTCCCCCACTGTCAAGCAGCAACTGATCGAGGCGCTTCCGAACGCGATCGTGCTCGACGGTGTCGGATCGTCGGAGACGGGCTACCAGATGATCCACACGTCGATGAACGGCGCGGTTTCCACCGGAAAGTTCACCGGCAGCACCGACACTCGCGTCGTGTCGGAGGATCGTGACGCCCTCCTCGAGCCCGGCCACGAGGGCATCGGCTGGCTTGCCCAGCGCGGATCCGTTCCGCTCGGCTACAAGGGCGACGAAACCAAAACGGCTGCAACGTTTCCCGTGATCGATGGCGTGCGGTACTCGCTACCCGGCGACCGCGCGACATTGCTGGCCGACGGCTCGGTCCAATTGCTGGGCCGCGATTCGGTGACGATCAACTCCGGTGGCGAGAAGATCTTCGTCGAGGAAGTCGAGATCGCCCTGGCATCCCATCCCGCTGTCATGGATGTGGTTGTGGCCGGCCGGCCGAGCGAACGGTGGGGCGAGGAGGTCGTCGCCATCGTGGTGCTAGTCGACGACGCGAGCGCCGACGCCAACGAACTCATCGAGCATTCCGCGCAGTCCCTGGCCCGCTACAAGCTCCCCAAGGAAGTGCTGTTCCGCCCCACGATCGAGCGCAGCCCGGTCGGTAAGGCCGACTACCGATGGGCGCGCGAACAGGCCGCGGCCACCGCTTCCTAGTCCCACGCAGATTGCCCGGGCGCTGCCCGTTGATCACGGAGGTTTACTCGATGCAAAAGGCACTGGCGCCGGAGATTTCAACCTGGCCGGACGTCGAACCACAGCTCATTGGCAGCAATTGCGGCCAGTGCGCCGCAACCGTTTTCCCGGCGCAGCCACGGTGTCCGCGATGCAGCGGGACCGACATGTCCGACCTGCCGTTGCCGCGGCGGGGAACGCTCATCGCATGGACCACGCAGGGCTTTCTGCCCGGACAGCCCTATCGCGGGCGGGAGACACCGAAGACGTTCATCCCGTTCGGCGTCGGGCTCGTTCAACTCGGCGATGTGATCCGGGTCGAGGGCCGGCTCACCGAGAGCGATCCCGACAAGCTCACCTTCGGCATGGACATGGAACTCACCATGGTGCCGTTCACCACCGATGACGACGGCACCGAAGTCATCACTTTCGCCTTTCAACCGGTCTGACCGAGAGGACATTTCGCCATGCACGATGTCGCGATCATCGGGGTGGGCATGCACCCGTTCGGCCGGTTCGACGGCAAGTCGGCCATGGAGATCGGCGCGGACGCGATCTTCGACGCGCTCGCCGATGCCGGCCTCGAGTGGCGGGATATGCAATTCGCCATCGGCGGTAGTTGGGAGATTGCCAACCCGGACGCGATCGTCAGTCTGGTTGGCCTGACTGGGATTCCGTTCACGAATGTGTTCAACGCGTGTGCAACGTCGGCGAGCGCCATCGGCGCGTGCGCGGACAACATTCGACAGGGCAAATTCGACATAGGGATTGCGATCGGCCTGGACAAGCACCCACGCGGTGCGTTCACCGCCGATCCCACGCTGGTGGGTATGCCGACGTGGTACGCCGAAAATGGCCAGTACCTGACCACGAAGTTCTTCGGCATGAAGGCCAACCGCTATATGCACGACCACGACATCTCCCACGCGACCTTGGCCAAGGTTGTCACGAAGAATCTGCGCAACGGTGCGCTCAATCCGAATGCATTCCGGCGCAAGCCGATTCCGGAGGAAGACATCCTCGCTGCTCCGATGCTGAACTACCCGCTCACGCAGTACATGTTTTGCGCGCCCGACGAGGGCGCTGCGGCGGCGATCATGTGCCGCGCCGATATCGCGCACCGGTACACCAGTAAGCCGGTCTACCTGCGCGCGGCCGAGATCAGAACGCGCACTTACGGTGCGTACGAGGTGAATACGACGTTCGCACCGGTCGAGGAGGTCGCCTCTCCCAGCGTGTTCGCCTCACAGGCCGCCTTCGAGAAGGCCGGGATCGCACCGGCCGATATCGACGTGATCCAACTCCAGGACACAGACGCGGGCGCGGAGGTCATTCATATGGCCGAGGCGGGATTCTGCGCCGACGGCGAGCAGGAGAAGCTCATCGCCGATGGGGCAACCGAGATCGGCGGGTCGATGCCGGTCAACACGGACGGCGGCCTGATCGCCAACGGTGAGCCAATCGGTGCCTCGGGCCTGCGGCAGGTGTATGAGCTGACGAAGCAACTACGCGGTGAAGCCGGCGAACGCCAGGTCGGCGGGACACCGCGCGCGGGATTTGCCTTGCTGTACGGCGCCCCCGGAACCGCGGGCGCAACGATCATCACGACCTGAATCCGTTGGCGCCCCTCGCAATTGCGAGGGGCGCCACCCGGGCCTATCGGCGGATACGCACTGGCACGCTGCCCCATCCGGCAACGTTCGCCATGGTGACGCGCCGGCACCGGTCCCAGGTCACCTCGTAGTCGGGCATGAAATCGAGCATCCGCTCGAGCGCAATGGCGCTTTCCATTCGCGCGAGCGCCGCCCCAAGGCAGCTGTGCACGCCATACCCGAAGGCGAGATTCTGTGCCTCGGTCCGGTCCCGGTCGATATCGAAGACGTCGGCATCCGTGAACGCCTCGGGATCACGGTTGGCCGAGCCGCTCACAAGGAACACCGGCTTGCCCGCGGGGATCGTCACGCCGTGGAACGTGGTCTCCTGCATCGAATAACGCACGTTGTACTGATTCGGCGACTCGAAGCGGAGCAGTTCTTCTACTGCCGCCGGGATCTTGGTGCGATCTTCGCGCAGCTTCTGCCATTCGCCGGGGAAGCGGGCGAAGGTCACCGCGGCACTGCCGACGAGTTTGGCCACGGTCTCCGCGCCGGCGCCGCCGAGCAGCGACGCGAACATGGCGATCTCCATGGTGCTGAGCCTGGTCGCCTCGTCACCGTCGCCGGCAACGTTCGCCTGTACCAGGCGCGAGATCATGTCGTCCTGTGGTTCCGCGCGACGCTGCTTGACCAGTCCGTAGTAGAACCTGGATATCTCGACGACCGCATTGAACCCCTTCTCGGACATCTCGAGTTGGCCGATCTCGCGGTGCAGAAGCTCGTCGTTCCACAGTCGCACCTGCTCGCGCGCCTCTTCGGGTACACCCAGCATCCGCGAGATCACCTCCATCGGGAACAGCGCCGAGAAGTCCTGCACCACATCGAATTCGGCGGGGTCCGCCGCAGCGAGGAACCGGTCGATCTGCTCGGCGATCATCGGGCGCAGCTCCGCGATCGCGCGGGGGGTGAAGACCTTGTTGACCAGGCTGCGCATCTCGCGATGGTCCGGTGGGTCGAGCACGATGATCGACTTGTGTGGCGGGATCTCACCGCGCCGCACGGTGGCGAGATCGATTCCGCGCGCGGACGAGAAGGTCTCGAAATCCTTGTAGCAGGCGGCGACGTCCTCGTGGCGGGACAGCGCGTAGAAGTCGTATTGCTCGCTGTAATAGACCGGAGCCTCGTCACGCATCCGGCCGTAGAGCTCGTACGCGCCGTTGAAGAACTCTGCGGAGAACGGGTCGAACACGAGCTTGGTTTTCGTCACTGATCTCTCCCGGATCACAGCATCGGAACAACACCACTTGGCTTACTTACCGTAAGCCATACTATATGTTTTTCAACCCCGCTGGACCCCCTCTTTGCCGGGAGCGAAGAGAATGTTTGTCCACGCCACCCGAAGGTATTACTGTCCTCCTTACAGTAAATCCGGCCGCGTGGATCACCAGCGGTACGAGAACGCTTGGGAGGTCACACGGATGGGTGCGGCACAACGCAAGGTCATCGTGGTCGGCGCGGGTTCGGGAATCGGTGCCGCCACCGCAGCCCATTTCCACGAACGCGGGGACCACGTACTCGCTGTCGATGTCCGGGAATCCGACACCCCGGCCACCGAATTTCGACGCTGCGACCTGCGAAACCCGTCCGACGTCGAGGACCTGCTGCGTGACGTCGGCTCAGGCTGGGACCTGCTCGCACATGTGGCGGGCGTGCCGGGTACCGCCCCGGCCGCGGAGGTAATGAAGATCAATTACTTCGGCATGCGGCTCATGGCCCTGGGCATGCTGCCGCTGCTGCAGCCCGGTGGCTCGATCGTGGCGGTGGCCTCCACCGCTGGCGTCGGCTGGGAAATGCGCGCGGCACAGCTCGAAGACCTCCTCTCCGCAACCGATCCAGCGGCCGTCGAATCGTGGCTCGCCGGACAAGATCCGTCGTACCCGGTCTACAACACCTCGAAAGAGGCAGTGATTCTCTTCGCCAAGCGCCTCTCAGGGCCGGCGTGGGCGAAGTACGGCGTGCGGATCAATACCGTCAGCCCCGGCCCGACCGAGACGCCGATTCTCACCGACTTCGAGGAGTCGATGGGGCGAGACCTGCTCGACACCGTGCGGACCACGGTGGGACGGCATGCCACCGTCGACGACATCGTGCCGATCATCGCCTTCCTTGGATCCCCCGAGGCGCGCTGGATCACCGGGCAAGATATTCGCGCCGATGGCGGATTCGTGAATTCGCTACTCGCCGGTCCGCCGATCGCCCTCTAACGTCTAGCCAACGCACCGATGTGCCCAACCGTCAGCCCCCGGAGGACCGATTGACTGCCACCGACGCGCCGCCCTCGCCGCATCCGTACCACCGCCTCGACATCTCGGCGCAGGACTTCTGGGACCGCGATTTCCGCTCCCGCGATGACGCGTTCGCAGAACTCCGCGCGGAAGAGGGGCTGAGCTGGCACCGGCCCGTCGATGCGATCTTCCCGCACGAGGAAACTGGCTACTGGGCGCTGACCAGGCACGCGGATATCAAATTCGCCAGCCAGCGCAACGATCTTTTCGGCTCGAGCTTCGGGATCAGCGTCGACCCGATGCCCGCCGAGATCCAGCGCGGCATCTCGTTCTTCCTCTCCATGGATCCGCCGGACCACACCCGCTACCGCCGGTTGATCAGCATGTCGTTCACGCCGCGCCAGGTCCGCCGCATCGAGGATCAGATCAAGAACAATTCGCGCGAGATTGTCGACCAGTTGATCGAGGACCTTCGCGCCGGCAAGCAGGTCGACTTCGCCGCCGACGTCTCCACCAAGCTGCCGATGCGGACGATCTCGGACATGATCGGCATCGAGCCGGAGGACCGGGAAAAGGTCGCTTACGCTGCGGAGTGCCTGTTCAGCACCACCGATGCGGACTATGCCTCGCTCGAGGAGCGGGCGATCCACACCATGACACAGCTGGGCATCCTGACCCAGGCCGGTAAGGATCTCGCAGTATTGCGGCGCGCCGAGAAGCGCGAAGATCTCATGAGCAACATCGTCGAGGCGGAGGTGGACGGCCACCGCCTTACCGACGACGAGATCGGCGCGTTCATGGTGCTGCTCGGTTCGGCCGGCAACGACACCACCAAGCAGACCACCTCGCACGCCTTCCGCGCACTCTTGGATAGCCCCGAGCAGATCGCTTGGCTGCTGGACGATTTCGACAACCGGATCGATGGCGCGGTGGACGAGTTCGTGCGCTGGGCGACGCCGGTGCTGAGCTTCGCCCGCCATGCACTCGTCGACACCGAACTAAGCGGGACATCAATCGCCGCCGGAGAGAAGGTCGGGCTGTTCTATTGCTCGGCGAACCGCGACCAAACGGTCTTCGACCGGCCGTACGAGTTCGACATCACCCGCTCCCCGAATCCGCACCTCGGCTTCGGCGGCGGTGGCGCGCACTTCTGCCTCGGCAGCCAGCTCGCGAAGATGCAGCTGCGCCATCTGTTTTACGAGCTGTTGACCCGCGTCCCCGCGGTCGAGCTCGGTGAGCCGGAATACCTGCACAGCAATTTCGTGCACGGCATCAAGCGGATGCCGATCACCCTGGCCTGATCACGGGAATCTTGGTAGAGCTGTGACGTGCGTGAATTTGATGACCTTGCCTTTGCCACTCGTCTGCGGCCGCTCGACGGCTTGATCGAGTGTGGTGGCGACTACGACTGTGTCGTCATCGACGGTGTCGAACCATCGCGAGTGGTTGCGCGTGACGCGACGTTCGAGGAGTGCGCATTCCGGGCCACGAGCCTGACGTCGGCCGACCTCACGGGGTCCCGGTGCGCAGACTCATGGTTCCGCAACGTCGACCTCACGGGGGTCACTCTCAACGAGGCCTATTGGCAGGACAGCGAACTGATCGAATGCGGCCTGTCCGGCATGGAAGCAACCGGCGCGGAGCTGCGGCGAGTCACATTCGACGGCTGCAAGCTGGACGGAGCCAACTTCCGTGGCGCCCGGCTCACCGACGTCACCTTCCCAGACTGCGTGCTGCGCGGACGACTGCCGTGCGGAAAGGATCTCAACGCGAGCTGTGGGTCAGGTGAAATCGGTTCCACCGTCGACATTCACGTTGGCCCCCGTCATATAGGAATTCCGCCGCGACGCCAAGAAAGCGACGACCGGACCGATCTCCTCGGGCAGCCCCACACGGGGCAGATGCGCCGGGTGGCCAAAATGCTCGGTGATGGCGTCCATCAGGAGGTACGGGTCATCGGTATCGACGCCAACCGACTTCGCCCAGCCCACAAGCGAATCGGACGCCACGCTGCCGGGCGAGATGACGTTCACCATGATCTCGTCCGTGGCAAGCAGCAGGGCAAGATTCTTCGAGATGCTGGCCACCATCGCCTTCGCGGCGGTGTAAGCGGCCAGCGAAACAGTCTGCCGCTGTGTGGAACTCGCCGAGAAGTTGACGATGCGCGCCCACTCGGCGTTTCGCAGCAACGGCAGCGCCGACTTGACGCAGTTCACCATCGCGAGCGCCCCGATATCGACAGCAGCGTGCCACTGCTCGCTGGTCAGGTCCTCAACCGTGCCACGCACATCCGGTCCGACAGCGTTGACGAGAACGTTGATCGAACCACCCCATCGCTCGTCCAGATCGGCGAACACTTCTGCGACCCGGTTCTCGTCGCGAAGGTCGGCGATGAGCCCGACCGCATCCGGGCTGCCGAGCCGGGTCAGTTCTTCGATGGCGCGGTCGAGATCGGCATCGGTACGGCCGATCACCGCAACCCGTGCGCCGTCTTCGGCGAAGCAACGGGCGGCGGCCAGGCCCATACCCCGGCTGCCGCCCGCTACTACGACACGCGCATCCGCGAATCCCAGATCCACAGTGCTTCAGTACTTTCCGGTGATCTTGTCAGACCTCGATGATGACGGCGCCACCCTGGCCGCCGCCGGCGCACATCGCCGCGACACCGATACCGCCACCTCGGCGCTGCAGCTCGTAGACGAGCGTGGTCACCATGCGCGCGCCCGAGGCCGCGATCGGGTGGCCCAGGCTGCACCCGCTGCCGGAGAAGTTCACCAACTCCTCGTCGATCCCCCACTTGCGGCACGCAGCGATCGGCACGGACGCGAACGCCTCGTTGATCTCCCACAGCGCAATGTCGGACGGCTTCAGCCCGGCCCGGTCGAGCACCTTGCCAATCACCTCGACGGCGCCCAAGCCGGTGTCGCGCGGCGCCACACCGGCGGAACCCCACGCGCGCACCGTACCGAGAACCGTCAAACCCTCAGCGGCGGCGAGACTTTCGTCGGCCAGCGTCACGGCCGCGGCGGCATCGTTGATGCCGCTGCTGTTGCCGGCGGTGATCGAGAAGCCCTCGATCTCCGGGTGTAGCACCTTCAGTCCGGCGAGACGCTCCATCGTGGTGTCGCGGCGCGGGTGCTCATCGACCGTGAACTCGAAGACGCTTCCGTCGGGACCCTGAACCTTGAGGGGGACGATCTCGTCGAGGAACTTTCCGGCGTCCTGCGCGGCAACCGCGCGCGCATGTGAGCGGCACGCCCACTCGTCCATTTCCTCACGGCTGATGCCCGCCGCCTTCGCCGTGTTCCAACCCACCGTGATCGACATGTCGCGAGTCGGGGCATCGGGCGTTTCCGGGTGGGTCGGCGGCATCCAGGGCTCCTGGAACTGCAAGTCCGGACCCGGTATCCGCCATTTCATGATCGGACTGGTGGACAGGGACTGCACACCACCGGCAACCAGCACGCGCTCCATACCGGAGCCGATCTGGGCCGCGGCATTTCCAATCGCCGTCAGGCTGCCCGCGCAGTGCCGGTTGACGGCCTGGGCGGGCACGCTCTCCATACCCGTCGCCGCAGCCGCGTAGCGGGCAAGATCGCCTCCGCCGTATCCCGATTCGGCGAGAATGATGTCGTCGACGAGCGCGGGATCGATACCGGCTCGACGGACGACCTCGGGAAGGATGGTCGTCGCCAACGTCTCCGAGGTGGTGTTGGCGAGCGTTCCCTTGAACGACCGACCGATGGCGGTCCTGGCGGCACTGACGATCACGGGTTTCGACATATTTTCTCGACCTCGTTATGGCTGGCTGCAGAAGGCAGCGTGGGCATGTTCAGTTACTTAGAAATTCGTACGAACTACCGTAGGGCTAACGGTATCGGGTGATCGGCACGCTGTCAGCCCCTAGGTCTCCTCTGGTTCCGGCACGTAGAAATGCTCGTCACGCAGCCGGAATGCCTCCTTCGTACCGTGCTGAGCACGGGTCTTCACGAAGTTGAACTCGCCCGGCGCGAACTGCAGATTCGTGCCGTACGCGTGGAAGATGTAGCTCGCTACTTCCTCCCCCTGATAGGCCTGGCTCTGCTCGACGAGGCGGAACGCCTCCTTGGCCATGACCACGCCATCCGCCGGCATCCGCGCCGCCTTCTCGGCCCAATACCGGGCCCGGGCGGTCACCGCGGTGGGCGAGCACGTCTCGGTGAAGACACCGAGGTGTTCGACCGAGGCTGCCTCGATGATGTCGCCGGTCAGCAGCATCCGCCGCGCCAGGACGGGGCCGAGTCGATGGAAGAACATATGCAGGCTGCCGAGTGCAGGACCGAGGAAACGCGTGGCCGGCATGCCGATCTTGGTGTCGCGTGCGATCACCGAAATATCGGTCATCAACGCCATTTCGAACCCGCCGCCGAGCGCGTATCCGCCGATCTCCCCCACAGTGACCTTCGGGAAGCCCATGAAGTTGTGGTAGAAGCCGAACGACTTGCGGTCGACGGTCAGCCTGCGGCGCTGGCTTGGCCGGCTCTTCGCGGGCTTGTCTCCGGAACCCGGACCGCCCGAACCATTCTCGTTGCCGTACCAGCCATACGCGTTGTTCATATCCGCGCCGGTACTGAAGACTCCTTCGGCACCACGCAGCAGGACGACGGTCACGTCGTCATCCTCGGCAACGGTGTCGAGGTGGCGCGCCAGCGCGTCACGCATAGCCGCGTCGTACGAATTGCGCTGCTTCGGATTGTTCAGGGTGATCGTGGCAATCCGGTTGTCGCGGTCCACCTCGAACAGCACCCGAGAATCGTGAGTTTCGACATCTGTCATTGCTGGTGAATCCCTCCTTGCGCACGGCGCTTGCCGTACCGGTGGCCGACGAGTTTGTCCGGCGGCAGTGCGACCGCATCGACTTCCCCGGTGCACAACACCTCGTCGCCGAACAGAAGGCGTGCGATTGACGTGATGGCGCGGTCCGTCTGCTGCCGAGTGATATCGAACCGCAGTTCGGTGGCCAGCGGAGTCGGACGCCGGTAGCTGACGTTGAGCGACCTGGTCTTGCCGGACCTTCCGGTCGCACAGTTGTGCTGCTGAACTATGCAGTCGAAGAAAACACCGAGGAAACCGCCGTGGACCAGGCCGGGAGGGCCCTCGAAGACGATCGGAAAGGTCACCGTTCCACCGGCCGAGTCGGCATCGATGCGCTCGAACCGGTATTCGGGGAAGCTCGGGTTGTACGAGCCGATATCGAAGGCATGGTCGAGGTAGATCCGCCGGGATTCCGCCAGGTCGTCACCCACCCGCGGTAAAACGTCCGGCGGGGCAGCGGCGGAGAGGTCGCGCTCCCATTCTGCGAATTGCGCGAGCATGCCGTCCACGACCGAGTGCTCGTGTTCGAGCGATAACAGCAGAACGCTCAGTCGGCGCATGGCGGCGGCCGCGGCGCGGGTTTGCTCGAGCGGCTGTTCGCCGAACCGCACAGCGGAATCATCGGCAGCGATCCCACCGATTTCGGACACGTCGCCGTGCTGCGCCATAGGCCCTCTTTCCGCGGGTTGTTCCGTCCGCTGTCTTTCCTTGCTACCTTGTGCGAGACAGTAACGGTATCGCCTACCGTAGTGTTAACAGTATCGCCCGGAAGGTGCGTACACAACGGTGACCAGAGACGCTGTAACAGCGGCAAGCACGAGCAGCGTGCGGGTGGATCGCGATGGTGCGGTGCTGCACCTCACGCTGGATCGCCCCTCCGCACGTAACTCGCTGAGCCCCAGCATGATCGAGACGCTGATCCGCACACTTACCGATGCTGCGACCGACGATTCGCTGCGCGCGATTCACATCACGGGGGCGGGCGACAACTTCTGCTCGGGCGCGGACTGGCTCGCGACCAACGACAAGCCCGCCGACGGCTCGCGTCCGGCGCGTCCACGAACCGGCGACCTCGTCCGCCGCATACCGCACGCGGCGAATCGGGTCGTCGAACTAGTGCACACCATTCAGCTACCTGTGGTGTGCAGCGTCCGCGGCTGGGCGGTCGGCCTCGGCTGCAATCTGGCCATCGCCGCGGATTTCACGATTGCCGCCGACGACGCGGTGTTCTGGGAGCCGTTCCTCGCGCGAGGTTTCAGCCCCGACTCCGGCGCCACGTGGCTACTCCCCCGCCTGGTCGGAATCGCCCGCGCCAAGCGAATGCTGCTACTGGGCGAGAAGGTGAGCGGCGCCCATGCCGAGGATTGGGGACTGGTGCACCAGAGCGTCGAAACGGCCGAACTCGACACGGCAACAGCGCAATTGCTCGACCAGCTCGCCTCCGGCCCGACGGTGGCAATCGGCCTCGCCAAGCAAGCCATCCACAACGGCGCGAACGCGAGCCTCGGACAGGCAATGACCCAGGAGCTGTACAACTTGGAATTGTCCTGCCGAACAACAGATTTCAAGGAGGGGCTGGCTGCCTTCCGCGAGCGCCGACCGCCGGACTTCGATGGCCGCTGATATTCCAGCCGGAGGCGCGTCCGCAGCGCGTCTCGATGAAGGGAACACGATGTCGTTCGACACGATCAAATACGAGGTCGAAGGCCACACGGCCACCATTACGCTCAACCGTCCGGACGCACTCAATGCGCTCAGTCCGCACATGATCAGCGAGCTGCGCGCCGCCTACGCCGAGGCGGAGCACGACGACCAGGTGTGGCTGCTGATCGTCACCGGTAGTGGGCGGGCGTTCTGCACCGGAGCGGACGTCAAGGAGATCCCCGGCGACGGGAAGGTCATCAACGAACGGCCTTACCTGTCCACCTACGAACAGTGGGAAGCGCCGCAGGAGGGCACGCCGCCGTACCGCAGCATGGCCAAGCCGGTACTCGCCGCGATCAATGGCCTGTGCTGCGGCGCAGGCCTCGACTGGGTCACCACCGGGGATATCGTCATCGCGTCGGATAAGGCCACATTCTTCGACCCACACGTCAGCATCGGCCTCGTCGCCGGGCGCGAGGTCGTTCGGCTCGCGCGCGTTCTCCCGCGCAACGTCGCACTGCGCATGGCGCTGGTCGGCAAACACGAGCGGATGAGCGCTCAGCGCGCGTACGAGTTGGGCATGATCACCGAAGTGGTCGAGCACGACCGCCTGCTCGAACGCGCGCATGAGATCGCCGCGATCGTGAACTCCAATGCGCCGCTTGCGGTTCGAGGCTCCCGGCTCGCGATTCTGAAGGGCCTCGACCTCCCCGTGCACGAGGCCGAGATGCTCGCCGAATCGTTCCGCGAGCGCGTCACCCGCACAGAGGATGCCCTGGAGGGGCCGCGCGCGTTTGTCGAGAAGCGCCCGCCGAACTGGCAGTGCCGATGAGCACCTACGAGACGATTCTGCTCGAGGTCAACGCGGAGGCTCACGTTGCCACCATCACCCTGAACCGGCCCGACAGGCTCAACTCGTTCAATCGCACGATGTGCGAGGAGATGGAACGGGCCTGGCGGGCGATCAAATCCGACGACTCGGTCCACGCCGTTGTATTGCGCGCGGCCGGGGACCGGGCATTCAGCGCCGGCCTGGACATCAAGTCCAGCTACGGGCAACCGGACAACATCTGGAACCACGAGGATCCGGGAGAGCTGCTGAGCCCGAAGTGGCAGAAGATGTGGAAGCCAGTCGTATGCGCCGTACAGGGCATGTGCACCGCCGGTGCGTTCTATTTCATTAACGAAGCCGATGTCGTGATCTGCTCGGAGGACGCCACGTTCTTCGATTCGCATGTCTCCGCCGGCCTGGTGTCGGCACTGGAACCGGTCGGCCTGATGCGCCGCGTCGGGCTCGGCGAAACGCTGCGCATGGCGCTGCTCGGCAACGACGAACGGGTCGGCGCCGACACCGCACTGCGCATCGGCCTCGTCACCGAAGTCGTAGCGGGAGATGCTCTCTGGGCACGAGCACACGAGATTGCCGCAACCATTGCCGCCAAGCCGCCGACCGCCACTCAAGGCACAGTCCGTGCAATCTGGGAATCGCTGGACAAGCCGTACCGGGTGGCCATGGAGCAGGGGCTCATCTACACACGCCTCGGCAATCCGATCGGGACCGCCGAACTGGCGGCCGGGCCGAATGGTTCGGCTCCGAACCAAGCCAAGCCGAGGATCCGGTGATGTCAGAACCAGCATCAGACATGCTGGACCACCGGCTCGTTCGGCGGATCGACGCAGTGCTCGACCTCGATCCCGGAACGCCCGCAATCGAATACGACGGGAACTGGTACAGCCTCGGCGACATCGGGACGCTCGCGCGGGCGATATCGGCACTCGTCGGCCCAGAGCCGCGGGTCGGGGTCCTGCTGCGCAATCGACCCGCACACATCGCCGCATTTCTGGGTGTACTGCTCACAGGTGGTTGTGTCGTCGTCATCAACCCGGCGCGCGGTGACGACCGGACGCGCTCCGATATCGCGGCCCTCGAACTGCCCGTGATCATCGGTGAGCTGGACGACCTGAGCACCCTCGTTGCCCCGTCCGCGGAGACCACCCAGATCTCGATCGCCGACGCGACCGACGAGCCACACATCGTCGCCGCCGGCCGGCCGGCGGGCGATGCGGGTCGCCCCGGCGTGGCTGTGCACATGCTGACGAGCGGAACCACCGGTCCACCGAAGCGGGTCGACCTGACATACGACATGCTCGCGCACAGCGTTCTCGGCCCCGCACGCGACGACGAAACCGCACCCACCGCCCCTCCGCGCGGGGTTGCCATTGTGAACGCGCCGCTCGTCCATATCGGCGGCGTCTTCCGGGTGCTGCAATGCGTCACCGCCGCACGCTCGTTCGTGCTGCTCCCGCGATTCGAGCTCGAACCGTGGGCGCGTGCGGTGCGCGAATATCGCCCGCGCACGGTCTCGCTTGTCCCCGCCGCCCTGCGTATGGTGCTGCATTCGGACCTCACCCGCGACGACCTGTCGAGCATCCGGGCGGTTACTTCCGGCACGGCACCGCTGTCGGCCGACGACGCGGACGCGTTCACCACGAAGTTCGGGATCCCCGTGCTGACCTCTTATGCTGCAACCGAATTCGGCGGCGGCGTCGCCGGGTGGAACATCGCTGATCACGAGAAGTTCTGGTCCACCAAACGAGGCAGTGTGGGCCGCGCCGACCCCACCGCCCAGCTTCGTGTTGTCGATGAGGACGGCCGCACGCTGCCCGCGGATACCGCAGGGCTGCTCGAGGTCAGACCCGGACAACTCGGCCCGGCAACGGACTGGATCCGTACGACGGACATCGCACGCATCGACACCGACGGATTCCTCTGGATCCTCGGGCGCGCCGATCAGGCGATCATCCGTGGGGGGTTCAAGATCATGCCGGACGATGTACGAACCGCCTTGGAAGGCCACCCCGCAGTGCAGGGGGCGGCGGTAGTCGGCCACCCGGATGATCGCCTCGGCGAGACGCCCGTCGCGATGGTCGAATTGCGCGATTCGAGCAGCACCACTCCGGACGAGTTGGTGCAGTATCTCGAAACCAGGTTGGCCCGCTACGAGATTCCCACTCGGATCGCTGTCGTCGACGCAATCCCGCGGACCCCCTCGGGGAAGGCCGATCTGACCGCGATCCGTGACCACTTCCGTTCAGCGCGGGGCGAATATGCCCACTAGTCCTGCGACGACACTCGGCGACCTGGTGCGATTGCGCGCGGAGACCGCTCCGGCCAAGTCGATGGTGATAGACCCAGATCACCGGCTCAGCTACCGCGAGCTCGACGACTCCACCCGCACGCTCGCGGCGGCCCTCGTGGAAGCGGGTGTCGGCAAGGGTTCACGGGTCGGGTTGATCATGCCCAACGCTGTGCGCTGGGTGCAGATCGCCGTGGCTGTCACCCGGATCGGCGCGGTCCTCGTGCCGCTGAGCACATTGTTGAGTCCGCGCGAACTGATCGCCCAGTTGGACACCGCTTCGGTCGAGTACCTGGTGTCGGTCGAGGAATTTCGCGGTCACCGGTATATCGACGATCTCGGGGAGTTCACCTCCACCGCGTTACCAGCGCTCCAGCAGGTCTGGACACCCGAGCAGCTCGGTGCCTTTCCCGCCCCCGATAACGCGCGCCACGCCGCAGATACGCTCTCCGACTCGGTCACGGCGAGCGACCCAATGGCCATCATGTTCACCTCGGGCAGCAGCGGGATACCGAAGGGCGTCGTACATTCGCACGGAAATGCGCTCGCCGCCGTGCATTCCGGGCTCGCGGCGCGCTGTATCGACGCCGACACGCGGCTCTATCTACCGATGCCGTTCTTCTGGGTGGGTGGTTTCGGGAGCGGAATCCTATCCGCGTTGGTGGCCGGTGCCACCCTGGTGACCGAGGAGATCCCCCGGCCGGAAACCACGCTGCGTCTGCTCGAACGTGAACGGGTGACCCTGTTCCGTGGCTGGCCGGACCAGGCCGAGGCGCTCGCGAAACAGGCCGGTGGAATCGGCGCGGATCTCTCGGCGCTGCGCCCGGGCAGCCTCGAGGCATTGCTACCTCTCGAGCTGCGATCCCAGCCAGGCGCACGCGCCAAGCTCTTCGGTATGACGGAATCGTTCGGTCCGTACTGCGGTTACCCCGCCGACACGGACATGCCCAAATCTGCCTGGGGCAGTTGTGGAAAGCCGTTCGAGGGCATGGAACTGCGAATCGTCGGCGAGGATGGACTCCTGGTGCCCACGGACACCATCGGGGAGATTCAACTAGGCGGGCCGCATATGTTCCGCGAAATCTGCGGACGTAGTCGCGATGACCTGTTCACCGCCGATGGCTTCTATCCGACGGGCGACCTCGGTCGACTCGATGCCGACGGCTTTCTTTTCTACCACGGCCGATCCGATGACATGTTCAAAGTCAGCGGCGCCACCGTGTACCCCAGCGAAGTGGAATCCGCGCTGCGGGCGATCGATTCCATCGAAAATGCTTTCGTGACAAACCTTCCCGGGCCCACAGGAAACCGTGTCGCCGCGGCGGTGGTGTGCGGGGACCCGGCGACCACGACCGAAGTACTCCGGGCCGCCGCGCGCGGACTGCTCAGTTCCTTCAAGGTGCCGTCGGTGTGGTTGCTCCTCGATACCGACGACACAATCCCGCGCGGGACGACTGGGAAGGTCGATGTGCGGCGGCTGCGCGAACTCCTGGCGACCGCGGACCGGCCGGCCGAGCCCGCGAGGAAGTGAGCGCGTAAGTCAGATCCGGTACTCTTCGAGCAGTCGCTTGCTAATGATCTGTTTCTGAATCTCGCTGGTGCCCTCGCCGATCAGCAGGAACGGAGCATCGCGCATAAGCCGCTCGATCTCGTATTCCTTCGAATAGCCGTAGCCGCCGTGGATCCGGAAACTCTGCTGCGTGACCTCGGCACACAACTCGCTGGCGAGATACTTCGCCATACCCGCGGCCACGTCGTTGCGCTCGCCCGAGTCCTTGAGCCGCGCAGCGTTGACCATCATCAGGTGGGCCGATTCGACCTTGGTCGCCATCTCGGCCAGTTGGAAAGCGATCGCCTGATGCTCGGCGATCGGCTTACCGAATGTCTTGCGTTGCTGCGCATATCGCACCGCAAGCTCGAACGCCCGCTGGCCGACACCGCACGCCCGCGCGGACACGTTCACGCGACCCACCTCGACGCCGTCCATCATCTGGAAGAACCCGCGGCCAGGGGTGCCGCCGAGGATGTCGTCGGCGCTCGCCACATACCCGTCGAAGATCAGCTCAGTGGTGTCGATGCCCTTGTAGCCGAGCTTGTCGATCTTGCCCGGAATCACCAAACCCGGTGCCACTTCACCGAATCCGGCCGGCTTCTCGATGAGGAACGTGGTGAGGTTGCGGTGTGGCTTCTCGGCACCCTCGTCGGTGCGCACCAGGACCGCGACGAGTGTGGAGCTCCCGCCGTTGGTGAGCCACATCTTCTGGCCGTCGATGGTGTACGTGTCATCGTCATTCTTCTTCGCCCGCGTGCGAATTGCCGCGACATCGGAACCGAGCTCGGGCTCCGACATCGAGAACGCGCCGCGCACCTCACCGATCGCCATGCGCGGCAGCAGGCGTTCCTTCTGCTCCGGTGTGCCGTGCTGGCGCAGCATGTAGGCGACGATGAAATGCGTGTTGATGACACCGGAGATGCTCATCCAGCCGCGCGCGAGTTCCTCGACGCACAGCGCGTAGGTGAGCAGCGACTCCCCCAGTCCGCCGTACTCCTCCGGAATCATCAGCCCGAACAGGCCCATGTCCCGCATCCGGTCCACGATTTCCTGCGGATACGTGTCGGTGCGCTCGAGTTCCTGCGCCGCCGGGATGATCTCCTTGTTAACGAACTCTCGCACGTTCGCGACGATGTCGGTCTGAAACTCGGTGAGGCCGAGAGTGTGAGCGAGGCGGGTCATGCCGGGCGTCCCTTCCGTGTCAGCCGACGCGTTCGAAAACCGCGGCCAGGCCCTGGCCGCCGCCAATGCACATCGTTTCCAGACCATATCGCACGTCACGGCGGTGCAGTTCGCGGGCCAGGGTGGCCAGCATGCGACCGCCGGTCGCGCCGACCGGGTGACCTAGCGAGATACCCGAGCCGTTCACATTGGTGCGCTCACGGTCCTCTTTGGTGAACTTCCATTCACTGAAGACCGACAGCGCCTGCGCGGCAAATGCCTCATTCATCTCGATGAGGTCGATCTCTGCGAGCCGCAGACCCGCCTTCCCGAGCGCGGCCTCGGTGGCCGGCACCGGCCCAATGCCCATCACGTTGGGCGGCACTCCGGCGACCGCCCACGACACCATCCGGACGAGCGGGGCCAGACCGAGTTCGGCGGCCTTCTCGGGAGTGGTCACGATGCACATCGACGCGGCGTCGTTCTGCCCGCTCGCGTTTCCTGCGGTGACTGTCGCGTCCGGGTCGTCGGCGAGCATCATCGGCTTCAACCGGCTCAGCGATTCGACCGAGGTGTCCGCGCGCGGATGCTCGTCGGTGTCGATTGTCTCTTCGCCCTGCTTCGTCCGGACGGTAACCGGAACGATCTCCTCGGCGAACACACCGTTCTTCTGCGCCGCGACCGCGCGCTGGTGCGAGGCCACGGCGAGTTCGTCCTGTTCGGCGCGCGTGATGCCGTACTGGCGGCGCAGGTTCTCCGCGGTCTCGAGCATGCCGCCCGGCACCGGATGGTTACGTCCACCCGCCGTGGTGCGACCGCGGGCAAGCCCGTCGTGCACCCGCACGCCGCCTCGCGAACCGCCCCAACGCATATCGGTCGAGTAGAAGACCACGTTGCTCATGCTTTCGGCGCCGCCCGCGACGACGAGGTCGTTGTTGCCGCTACCCACCTGCAGGCAAGCCTGAATCACGGCCTGCAGGCCGGATCCGCAGCGGCGGTCGATCTGCATGCCTGGCACGGTGACGGGGAGTCCGGCATCGAGGGCGACGACCCGGCCGATAGCCGGCGCCTCGCTGCTCGGATAGCAATGCCCGAGGATGACGTCCTCGACCGCGCCCGGAGCGATACCGGTCCGGTTCAGGAGTCCGGTCAGCGCGGCGACACCGAGGTCGACCGCGGTCTGTGCGGCGAACATGCCGCCGTACCGCCCGATCGGGGTGCGGACCGGTTCACAGATCACTGCCTCACGCATGTCGTCTCCCTCGCTCGTGTCCGCCGCGCTCGCTCACATGAACCGTCCGCCGGTGACTTCGAGGACCGTCCCGGTGAGGTAGGACGAGTCATCGGAGGCCAGGAAGAAGGCGACACCCGCGACCTCGTGCGGTTCGCCGGCGCGGCCCATCGGGACGGCCGCGAGCTTCTCGTCCCAGGCCTTCTGTGGCATGGCCTCGGTCATCGCCGAGCGGATCAGGCCGGGCTGAATGGCGTTGATCCGCACACCATGGTGCGCCATCTCCTTCGCTGCGGCCTTCGTCATGCCGACGATCCCGGCCTTCGCGGCGGAGTAGTTCGTCTGGCCGACCATGCCGACCTTTCCCGAGATCGAGGACAGGTTGATGATCGCGCCGCGCTTCTGCTCGCGCATGATGGCCGCGGCCTTGCGCAGGCCGTTCCACGTGCCCTTGAGATGCACATTGATCACCTGGTCGAACTGGTCCTCGGTCATTGTCCGCATCGTGGCGTCGCGGGTGATGCCAGCGTTGTTCACCATGATGTCCAGCGCGCCGAATGTGGTTACGGCGGCGGCGAGCATCGCATCGACCTGTTCACCATCGGTGACATCGCACTGCACGCCAATCGCTACATCGGCGCCACCGAGTTGCTTGGCGGCCGCCTCCGTCGCTGCCAGATCGAGATCTCCCAGCACGACGCGCGCACCCTCGGCCACGAATCGTTCCGCAATCGCGTAGCCAAGCCCCTGCGCACCTCCGGTGATTACCGCGGTCCGTCCACTGAGAGCGGGCATCGTCGCCACCTGCCTTTCACCTCGCGGCCTCTCGACCGGATCGTCTCTACCGTGCATGCTCACTGTGCACCCCCGGGCGGGTCGTGCGAACGACAGGTTGCGCGGCGGGGTGCTTTCACACCATATGGTAAGTATTACAGTGACCCTTACGACAGTGGCTTGTGCCATGCGGGCCCGAGGCTCGGGCCAGGGGGATTCGAGGAGGCAGCATGGGTGACAGGCTCACGGGACAGGTCGCGTTTATCACGGGCGCGGCGCGCGGCCAGGGCCGGGCCCACGCGGTCAAGATGGCAGGTGAAGGCGCGGACATCATCGCCATCGACGTCTGCGGCAAGCTCCCGGATTGTGTCCCCTACGACTCGGCCACGCCCGAGGACCTCGACGAGACGGTTCGCCTGGTGGAGGAAACCGGCCGTCGCATCGTCACCTCAATCGTCGACACCCGCGACTACGAGGGCATGCGCGACGCGGTCGATCGTGGCGTCGCGGAGCTGGGTCGCCTCGACATCATCGTGGCGAATGCCGGGATCGCGTCACCGCAGGTGTGGGACCAGATCACCCCCGAGTCGTTCCGCGACGTTATGGACGTCAATGTCACCGGCACCTGGAACGCCGTCATGGCCGGTGCCCAGAAGATTATCGACGGCGGTCGTGGCGGGTCGATCATCCTGATCAGCTCAGCCGCCGGAATCAAGATGCAGCCCTTTATGATTCACTACACCGCCAGCAAGCATGCGATCACCGGAATGGCCAAGGCGTTCGCCGCGGAACTGGGCAAGCATTCGATTCGAGTCAACAGCGTGCACCCCGGCCCTGTCCTGACCCCGATGGGAACCGGCGAGATGCCCGCGCAGATCTCCGCAGCGGGCGAGTCCAATCCCCAACTGGCCCACATGCTTACGCCGTTCCTTCCGTCGTGGGTCGCCATGCCCGAGGACATCGCCGACACCGTGTGCTGGCTGGCATCTAACGAGTCGAAGATGATCACCGCCCAGGCAATCGCGGTTGACCAGGGCTCAACCTCGTACTGATCCGGGGCGGCAAATGTCCGAGGACGCTGGATCCGAGTTCGCTACCGAGTTGACCGCGCATCTGGCGGCATACGGTGGTCGAGACTTCATCGAGTTCGAACGGAAGTGGTACTCCGGCAGCGATATCCGGCGGTACATCGACGCGATCGATGATGCGCTCGATTGCGCGGGGGTCTCTCGCTCGGCTCCGCTCGCCATTGTCGTCCGCAATCGCATCCCGCACGCCGCCGCGATCCTCGGATTCATCGCCGCGCGTAGACCGGTGGCAATGGTGTACTCGTATCAATCCTCGGGTGCCATCGCCCGCGATATCGAGAACTTGCGGCCCGCGGCCGTCGTCGCTGACCGACAGGACTGGACCGAAACACTGACCGCGGCGTGTGAACGCATCGGCAGTGCGGGAATCGCACTGTCACTGGATAATCCCTGCGCTGAGGTCGCGTCGGAACGACGCGACAACGGGGGCGGTGGCGCTCCAGCGCTCGATATTGCGGGACTGCATATCCTCACCAGTGGCACCACCGGGCCACCACGTCGAGTGCCGCTACCCACCGCCGTGTTGCGGCACACCGTGCTCAGCATGACGGGCGGCCTGACCGCTTCTCCGGATGATCCGCCCGAGCTGGTGTTCTGGCCCTTCGGCAGCATCGGGATCTGTCAGCTACTCGCGGCACCATTTCTCGGCAAGCGGATGGTGCTGCTCGAGAAGTTCACGGTCGAGGACTGGGTTCGCGCGGTCAAGACGTACCAAATCCGGCGAACCGGCGTGCAGCCCGCCATCCTGCGAATGATTCTGGACGCGGACGTGCCGCCCGAGGATCTGGCTTCGCTGCAGTCCCTGCCGGGCGGCTCCGGACCACTCGACCCGCAGCTGCGCGAGGAGTTCGAAAGGCGCTACGGCATTCCGCTGCTGTGGGGTTATGGCGCAACGGAATTCGCCGGCTCGGTCTGCGCGTGGACTCCTGATCTACACGAGAAGTACGCCAGCGAGAAGCGCAACAGTGTGGGCAGGCCGCTACCGGGAGTGGAGGTCCGAATTGTGGACCCCGACACCGCCCGCGAAGTTGCTTCTGGCGAACAGGGTTTCCTCGAGGCTCGGGTTGCTGTGATCGGACCAGATTGGGTCCGCACGACAGACGTGGCTTCGGTGGATGCCGACGGCTTCGTGACCCTGCACGGTCGTGGCGACGGAGCCATCATTCGCGGCGGTTTCAAGGTCCTCCCGGAGACCGTGCGGAAGGTGCTGCTCGATCACCCCGCGGTGCTCGACGCGACCGTTGTCGGTGTGCCGGATCGTCGACTTGGCGCAGTGCCGTTCGCGGCCGTGGAACTGCGCCACAGCGCGACGCCGCCGAGCGAAGCAGAGTTGCAGGACCTTGTGCGCGCCGAGTTGCCGAGCCACCACGTGCCGGTCGCGATAGTCACCGTCAACGAGTTGCCGCGCAACGCGGCGATGAAGGTGCTCGTGCGTGACGTGGCGGCCCTGTACGACAAGCGAGAGATCGGCCCCTAACTGGGGAACGTGACCACATCGAGGAACATCGGCAACTCGTCCGTCTTCGTGCCAGTCGAAACGGCCGACTGCATCGGCGCAGGTCCACCGGTAGTCGCGAGTTCGTCGACCGCACCGAGTGAAGCCAACCGCCCGGTGAGCTCGAACGAATCGAACTCATACGGCAAACCGTTCGCTCGCAATGGATCCGGGCCGGCCATCACGTGAAAATGCAGATGGGGTGCATCGGTGTTCCCGGAATTGCCGAGATTGCCCAGAACTTGGCCTGCACTGAGTTCATCACCCGCCTCGACCTTGACACTTCCCGTCTTCAAATGTGCATACAACGCGTAGTGGCCGTTGCCGAGGTCCTGCACGACGTGATTTCCGGCGTATTCGTCGAGCGGGAGTCCCGTCGGTGAGGCTCCGGGTACTTGCTCAGGTAGGCCGTCGAGTACAGCGACGACCTTGCCATTCGCGACAGCCTGGATATCAGTACCGAAGTACGGATACGACTCGAGTTTGGCCCGATCACCGTTGAACAGCTTGCCTTGCGCGTCGACTTGAACCCAGTCGATGGCAAAGCGTTCCGCGACCCAGAACGAACCGTCGATTGGGTTCACCGCATGGCGATGTGGTGTGACCGTGCAGCACCCGTTGGCGTCGACCCAGCCCGCACCCTGCATCGGCGGAGCGATTTTGATCGCGGAACCGGAGACGGTCATCGGCGGCAGCGGCGTGACAACAGTGGCGGGCAACAACGGCAGCATGGGCGTAGACAGGGTCACCGTGAGCGAGTTCTGGACCTGTGTGGGCACCGACTCGCCCTTCGCGATCGACACATCCATCCACACGCGGCCAGATTCGCCGGGACCCATTGTCGTGCCAGGCTTGGCGGTGCCGAACATCGATGTCCAATTGATCAGGTCTGCTGCAGACAGCGTCAGCAACGACTTGCCGTCCGCCTCGGCTTTCACCGAATCGATTGTGACGTCTTGGGGCAGCACGTTGGTCACCTCGAGCTCGTAGACCAGGTGCGTGGTGCCGTCGGTGGTGGCCACCGGCACAGGGTCGTCAAGGACATGCCCGACGACGGGAGTGACGGCGTCCGCGACATCGGCGCTCGGACTTTCGGTCGAGGCTGACGTTGACTCAGCCGACGATTCGGCACCGCTGTCTTCGGAGGACGAACATGCCGCCAGAGCTAGTGCTACAGCCAATCCGGCCACGACACCAAAGCGTCCAGACTTCATTGTTCTGTCCCTTCGCTTGCACGGCTCTGTCCGCGGCCGGCGACACACCGGATCAATAGCATCATGAACGCGGGTCGCTCATCGCGTGCAGCAAGAATCAGAATTGACCCATTTGCCGCCATGCGGGGTCAGGCGGTTTCGCGTACCGGTGGCCGCTGCATCGAGGGATTCACGTGGGGGCTGCGCAGCCGCGCGCGTTCCACCCCCGCAGGAATTTCGCGAGTGCGCAGATCGTGCTCGTACACGAAATAATCGACCTGCTGGGTATGCCGCGGCCGGTCGGTGCAATGCCCCGAATGCAGTTCCTGATCCGCGACGATGACGCGTTCCATCTCGGCGATCGGCGGAAGCGCATATCGGCCGACCGCGTAGGCGCCGAGTAGTCGGGACTGACATTCCACGAACGGGAACAGCGTCGGCACCGACTGTGCGAAGCCCATGAAGACCAGATTGTCGATGCCCGGCTTGAACATCCGCTTGTAGAGACCGATCTGGTTGCCCGGCGCGCTGATGAACTCGGAGTCGAAGAACGGGAACGTGATGTTGTAGCCGGTCGCGTAGATGATGACGTCGAAGTCGTCGCTGGTGCCGTCCTCGAAATGCACTGTCGCGCCGTCGAATCGGGAGACGTTCGGCTTCGGCGCAACGTCGCCGGAGCCGAGCCGCAGCGGCAATTCGACCGACTGGGTGGGATGCGCTTCGAAGAGCTTGTGGTTCGCCGGAGGCAGCCCGTAGAGAGTTGGGTCGGTACCCATCATCGGCATCATCATTTGCAGCGCCTTGCGCTGCCACGACAGCGGGAGGTGCGGCGTCGTGCGCCAGAACTTGTCGCCGGGTCGGCCGGCGATGTACTTGGGCACGATCCACGCACTCGATCTCGTCGACAGCGTGACGTTGTTGCCCAACGCCTTTGAGGACAGTTCGACGGTGATGTCGGCCGCGCTGTTGCCAATCCCGACCACGAGGATTCGCTTGCCATACAGATCCAGTGGTGTCCGCGGGTCGATATAGCTGTGCGAGTGGATCGTCTCGCCGGTGAATGTGCCGGGAAAGTCGGCGAACCGCGGATCCCAATGATGCCCGTTGGCCACGACCAGTAGGTCGAATTCGCGGCACTTCCCGGCCTGGTCCTCGATCTCCCATATGCCGTCCGGATTGCGCCGGGCGTGCGCGACACCATTCTCGAACTCGATGTTGTCGAGCAGGCCGAAAGCGTCGGCGTAGGCGTCGAGGTATGCCTTGATATCGGAGTGATGCGGGAAGTCCGGGTACTCCTCCGGCATCGGAAAGTCCTTGAAAGACAAGCGATGTTTGGAGGTGTCGATGTGCAATGAGCGGTAGGCGCTGCTGTGCCCGTTCGGATTTCCGAAGGCCCAGTTTCCACCGATCCGGTCGGACGACTCGAAGGTCGTGTACGGCACTCCGTAATCGGAGAGCATCTTTCCGGCCGTCAGTCCGCTGATGCCCGCGCCGATGATCGCGGTCCGTGGCAGTGCCTCGGCCATATCGCTCCTCAGTTCGTCCGTGGGATCAGATCCAGGGTCCCCAGTTCACGCATCGCTCGGCAGGCTCGGCGCAGCATTGCGACGAACATGTCGTCGCCACGCTCGGTGTTCACCGCGAAGGCACACCCGATCGCAGGGATCAGCAGCGCCTGAATCATGCCGTAACGGTAATCCTGCCAACATGTTTCGCGGTCGTAACCGCTCACTCCGTGCGCAGCGAGCGCGGCGTGGTACTCGTCGACGAGCTGCCCCTCGACGTTCGCACGTAGCTCCGGATCGAGGCCGGTTCCGACGAAGTAGGCGAGGTCGCGCGTCGGCAGACCGACACCGAGGGTCTGCCAATCCACGACCGATACCGCACTGCGGTCCGGGGCGAAGAGCAGGTTGTCGAGTCGATAGTCTCCGTGCAGCAGCGCGAATCGGTCCGGCTCGCCCATCAGCCAGTCACCGACGGAACCCAATCCGGCGAGCAAGGTTTCACGATCGGCGGCATCGAGCTTGTCACCGAGCCGGTCCAGCGTCAGGTCCGCGCTCATCTTGGCGACCTCGCCGAGGCCGCGTTTCGCTGCCTCATCCGTGAGCGCGAAGGCGAGCCCATCGAAACCAAGCCAGGACTCGTCGCACCAGGTCGGACCGTGCAGGCCCGCGAGCGCGCGGACCGCCAGTACCGACTCCGCTATACCGCAGCCCGCGATCTGATCTCCCTGGACCGCCGGCGACTGATCGGCAAGCAGCAGTGCGTAATTGAAGGCATCGTCGCTGATCTCGCAGTGGAAGCACTCCGGCGCGGGCACCGCGACGCGGTCGGCAACGGAAGCGTAGAACGCGCATTCGCTGCGATAGCCGATGGCCACCCGGTCCCGCACCGTGTCATCCCCCGACGGGAGCTTGATGACGAATCGATCGGGCAGGTTTGCCGGATTGTGGGCGTAGGTGACCGAGATCCGGTACGTCGCGCCGGTCTGCCCGGTGCCGACCGGAACAACATCGACACCCAGGACGTCGACGGGTTCGCCCGCGCGACTGAGCACCCCGGCCAGCCAGGCACTCGTGACATCCGAGGGAAATCGAGGTATCTCGGCCACCGCACTCACCGCCCCACCACCGTTTCGCTCCCCGCCGCGCGCTGACGCGCGACGAACTTGATCGACATGCGCTGCAACACACCGGGAAAGAGTCGGGCGAACAACGCGGTCGCACGCGCGCTGCGAGGCGCAACCAGCAGCGCCTTGTTGCGCTCGATCGCACGCAAGGTGTCCGACGCGAGCCGGTCCGGGGAGTAGAAGGACTTGCTCGCCTGGCCCGCGCGGTAGAACTCGCGGCCGTTGAAATTACCCATCCAGCCCTTGTCAAGGATCGGCGTCTCGACTGCGGCCGGGCAGACAGCAAGCACTCCGATGCCTTGTCCCACTGCCTCGGTGCGAAGTGCCAGCGACAGTCCCACGACTGCGTGCTTGGTCATCACGTAGCTGGTGATCCGCCCGGCGGCCGCGAGCCCCGCCATCGATGCAGTGTTGATGATGTGGCCGCTGCCCTGGCGCACCATCTGCGGATAGGCGGCGGCGACGCCGTGCACAACGCCCCGAATGTTGATGTCGATAATGGCGTTCCACTGATCGAGCGTGAGTGTCTCGGTATCGCCGCCCCACGTGATGCCGGCGTTGTTGAACATCAGGTCGAGCCGGCCGGCCCGGGCGACCACCTCGTCCACCGCCGCTTGGACGGCCGCCGCGTCGGTGACGTCGAGCCGGGCCGCCCGCGCGACACCTGGGCCGGTCGCCTCAGCGACCGTGCGCCCGGCGGCGTCGGCATCGATATCGGTACACACGACGTCCGCACCAGCGGCGACAAGTGCCCGTACCAATGCCGCGCCGATCCCGGAACCGCCGCCGGTCACGATGGCCTGCTTGCCGGCGAACCCGCTCATATAGCGGCCCCAGGGATATCTGGCACGCTCAAACCTGCCTCTCGGACTCGCCACGCGTTGGGCAACTGTAATACATACGGCAAGTGCTTCGGTAGCTCCTCCGCGCCGCGAGAAGCGTCAGCTTGCGACCTTCAGCGCGGTGCGCAGGCTCTCGCACTGCCGATCGAAGAACTCGCGGGAAATCGGCGCCTTCGGTGCGACGAGATCGAACCCGTGGAACGCGCCGGGGATGACTTCGACGGAGCAGGGAACCCCGGCGTCCTCGAGGCGAGACGCGTACTCGACGTCCTCGTCGAGGAACAAGTCTTTGTCACCAACCCCGATCCAGGCGGGTGGCAGCCGGAGAGATCCGAGCGACGGGCCGGCACGGCGAGGTTGGGATCCGCCTTGCCGCGGTAGGCCTCCCAGCCGAACCGGTTGCTGTCCCGATTCCAGAGGCGGTAGTTGTCCTGACTTCCGGTGTGCGGCCGATCGTCGAGCATCGGATAGACGAGCAGTTGAAATGCGACATCGATATCGCCGAGGTCGTGTGCGCGCTGCGCCAGTGCAGCGGCAAGTCCTCCACCCGCGCTCGCGCCGCCTACGGCGAGGCGAGACGGTTCCACGCCGGGGAGGTCCGCGAGCACTTCGAGCGCGGCGTAGCAATCGTCCAATGCGGCTGGGTAGGGGTGCTCGGGTGCGAGACGGTAGTCGACCGAGGCCACGGTTGCGCCGAGTTCACGGCTGAATCGGCGGCACAGCCTGTCGTCGAACTGGGCGCGGCCGATGACGTACCCACCGCCGTGGATCCAGAGCAGACCGGCGCCGGTCGCACTGTCCTCATCGGGATGGAACAGGCGCACCGATGCGCCGTTCGGAAGCTCTCGTACATCGACACCGGAGTCGCGTTTGGGTAGCACCTTGGTCAGAGCCCGGACGATTCCCAGGCTGTGCGGCCCCACGGCAGCGTGGGGAAGGAATCGCGCTGCCCGGCGAAGGTCGGGATGGAAAACATCGTTGGTCACCATAGAACGCAGTATGCACGCGAACCCCAGAAGTGAAAACAGTCTTGTTCAAAGCAATTACGGTTGCTTACAATCCCTTCCACTGCGGGGTTCGCTTTTCGGCAAAGGCACGCGGCCCTTCCTGCGCGTCTTCACTGTTGTAGCAGTACTCCGAGGCATGCCGGGCGGCCTGCAGCGCGGCGGATCGACCCATCTCGGTCGCCAGCATCACCGTCTCACGTGCAGCGCGCACCGACAGCGGCGCTCCGACAAGAATCTCGCCCGCCAGGTCGAGGGCCGCGTCGAGCAATTGACCCGGCTCCGCGATGCGATTGACGAGCCCGATCTCATAGGCGCGCTGCGCAGTGATCGGCTTCCCCGTCAGCAGGATCTCCATCATGATCCGCTGCGGAATCATGTGGATGAGGGGCGACGCCCATGGCGAACTGCGGCCGACCTTGACCTCGGTGATCGCGAAGGTCGCGGTGCTGCTCGCCACGCATAGGTCGCAGGACTGCGCGAGCATCCATCCGCCGGCGAACGCGGCACCGTTGACCGCAGCGATTGTCGGCTTGGACAGTTCGATCGTGTCGTAGGGCAGCGCGAACATATCGCGCGGCGGCACCTTCATACCGGTGTCGACCATTTCCTTGAGGTCGCCACCGGCGCAGAACGCCTTCTCCCCCGCACCGGTGAGGATCGCGACGCGCAACGCCGAATCGCGCTCGAAGCGGTCCCACGCGTCGGCCAATCCGGCCCGAACATCCTTGGCCAGAGCATTTCTTGTCTCGGGGCGGTTGAGGGTGATGACCGCGATGCCATCTGCACGCGCCTCGAACAAGACCGCGTCACTCATCAGAAACCCCTTCGCGCAATCTCATTCGCTTCCCGCTCCAGCTCCTCGCGGAAATCGGGGTGAGCTATGTCGATCAGCCGCCGGGCTCGCTCGGCCAGCGTTCGGCCTTTCAGTTCGGCGGCTCCGAACTCGGTGACGATCACATCCACATCGGATCGTGCGGTGGTGACAGGGCCCGACAGACGAGTCGTAATTCGGCTCACCGCACCATTTTTCGCGGTCGCGGGGAGAGCGATGATGGCGTGCCCGCCGCGTGACCGTGCACCGCCGCGAACGAAATCCACCTGCCCGCCGGTACCGCCCAGATAGGCCGAACCGGTCTGCTCGGCGTTCACCTGCCCGCCGAGGTCCACCTCGATCGCCGAGTTGACAGTGACGAGTCGGTCCAACTGGGCGAGCACACCGGCGTCGTGAGTGTAGGCGGTCGTGCACATCTTCAAGGCAGGGTTGCGGTCGACGAACTCGTACAGCCGCTTGGTGCCGATCAGAGCACCCGTGATGGATACCCCGGTGTCGATCGGCTTGCGGGCGTTGGTGACAACACCCGCTTCGACCAGTTCGACCAGGGTGTCGCCCACCATTCCCGAGTGCACGCCGAGATCGCGACGGTCGTACAGGCGACGCAGCAGCGCATCGGGCACCGCGCCCACCCCGACCTGGAGCACCGAGCCGTCCTCCACGAATTGCGCGGCGTGGGTGGCAATGGCCTCGTCGGTTTCGCTCATCCGCGCCGGCGCGACCTCCACCGGTGCGCGCGAAACCTTTACCGCACAATCGATCCGATCTGCAGGAAGCAATTCGCCATGCGTGTACGGCACCTGCTCGTTGACCTCGGCGATCACAACACGGGCCTTGGCGATGGCCGCCTGCATGTAGTCGCTGACCAGACCGAGGCTGTGATTGCCGTCGGCGTCGGCGGGGCTCACGGACACGAATGCGATATCGCAGCCGAGAATCCCGTCGGTGATCATCGGACCGACCTGGCTCACATGGATCGGGATCACGTCGAGCTTGTGCTCCTTCGTGAGCGCGCGCAGTGTGCCGATCGCGCCCATGCTCGACACCCTGAAGCCTCGTACCGCTTCAGGAGTAAGAACGCCGGAGAAGCTGGTCGCGGTGAAAAGCGACAGGCCACCGATCCGCTCTCCTTGTTCGATCAGTGCCTCGACCAAAGTCGTTGTCTCACCACATGCTTGGCCCATGACGATCCGGTCGCCGGGCCTGACGAACTCGGCCAGATCGAACTCGCCGAGGCCGTTCACAATCCTCATGCGTGGGTCGCCGAGTCGGACCAGGCGGACTGCGTTGCCCGGAGCTGTGCGGTGACATCCGCTGTGTTCTCGCCCAGGCGCGGGGCCGCCCCGTCGATTCGGCCGGGTGTCCGCGAAAACCATGTCGGCGGTCCGGGGAAGCGCACCGGGCCGTAGTCGGAATCCACTGTCTCGAAAAGACCGACGTCGTTGAGGTGCGGATTGTCGAAGAGTTCGTCGAGGGTCCGCACGGGCGCGGCGGGAACGTGCAGGGATCCGAGCAATTCGAGCCATTCTTTCGTAGTCCGCTGAAGGAAAGTCTCGCCGAGATGTGCGTACACGGTGTCGATCTGGCGCGCGCGTTGCTCGAGCGTGGCGAAATGGTCTCCGGCCCAGGGTGGTTTCACAGCGCCGATGAACGCGGCCCACTGCTTGTCGTTGTAGATCAGCGCGGAAACGTAGCCGTCCTTGGTGCGGTACGGCTTTCGGGCCGGAGTGAGTGCGCGCGGATAGGCGGCGGCGCCGAGCGGCGGCGTGAACATCGCGCCGTTGGCGTGCTCCACAAGCATGAACGCGGCCATCGTCTCGAACATGGACACCTCGACCTCTTGGCCCTCACCCGTGCGCTCGCGATGGAACAGCGCCATCGTGGTGGCGTAGAGCGCGGTGATGCCGGCGACCTTATCGGCGATGATCGTCCCGACATACGAGGGCTCTCCGGTCAACTGCTCCTGCGCATACGGAATGCCGCACTCGGCCTGAATCGTGTCGTCGTAGGCGGGCTTATCCGCATCGCGCCCACGACGGCCGTACCCATAGCAGTTGGTGTAGACGATCGACGGGTTGATCGTGGCGACGTCGTCGTACCCGAAACCGAGCTTTGTGATCGCCTTGCCCCGCATCGAATGGATGAACACATCGGCACCATCGATAAGGGTTCGCAGTGTCGCCTTGCCCTCCTCGGTCTGCAGGTCGAGGACGACGCTGCGCTTGCCTCGGTTGACGTTGACGAAAACGCCGGCCATCCCGGGTTCCGGTCCGACGGAGATATAGCGGGTGTTGTCCCCGGCCGGGGGCTCGATCTTGATGACGTCGGCGCCCATGTCGGCCATGACCTGGGTGCAGTACGGCCCAAACACCATCGTCGTCAGATCGACGACCCGCACGCCGGCCAGCGGCCCGGTGTGTTCCATTACGAGCGCCTACTTTCCTGGGAGACAGTCTTTCCGAGGCTATAGGATGAATCCTTGCAAGGATAGCGAGAATAGGGTTTGGTAGACCGCGTGAACGCTCCCGCGCCGATCGAATCGATCGCCCGTGTACTCGATGCTGCTCTCGCGGAACGCCCCGAGGCAACAGCGATCGTGGCGGCCTCCGGGTCCTGGACCTATACCGAACTCAATGCGGAGGCCGAGCGCGCTGCGGCGGCGCTGTGGTCGCTCGGCGTGCGCCCCGGCGACCGGGTCGCAGCCTGCCTGCCCAATGATCTCGACATCGTCGCGGCATTCCACGGCGCCGCGCGCATCGGTGCGATCTGGGCCGGCATCGGCGAGGCGCTCAGCGTTTCCGAGCAACAGCACCTGCGCGAACTGGTCGACCCGAAGGTCGTGCTGGCCGGCCCGCGCTGCTTGCTGGACGGGCCGACCTGCGTCGACCTCGACCGGTGGGCCGCGCTGCGCACGAACGCGGATTCCGCGCCGCATGTCGACGTTGATCTCGACGCACCCGCCGGTATTGCCTTCACCAGCGGCACCTCGGGCACACCCAAGGCCGTCGTACACAGCCAGCGCAATCTCCTGCTGCCCGGTGCCGCCTTGGTCGCGACACGTGGTTGGGGTCCCGACCTTCGCAAGGGCGACAGCTTCCCGCTGACGATTCTGAATCTGATGGTGCTGTCCACGCTGCTCACCGCCCAGGCCGGCGGATGCGCGGTGATCATGGACCGCCGCGACGTCGATGGGGTCGCCGAGTGGATCGCCGAGCATCGCGTGACCGTGTGGAACGGCGCGCCGGCGCAGCTGTTCGATATGGCGAAGCGCCCGCACCTCGACCTCAGCTCGCTCCGCGAGGTCTGGAGCGGCGGTAGCGACACCCCGGATGCACTGCGCCGCGCTTTCGCCGCCACACATGGAATCATTCCGCGCGCGACGTATGGGCTCACCGAGGCGCCGACCGTGGTCGCTATCGATCCGGCAGGCGAGGACTGGCGTCCCGGCGCGAGCGGATGTGCACTCCCCCACTTCGATGTTGCCGCCTACGACGATGATGGCAACCGCCTGCCGGCCGGCGAACTCGGTGAGCTGCGAATCGCAGGCAGCACCGAAGGCCCGTGGGCCGGGCGCTGGACACCCCTGCTCGGCTACTGGGCCGATGGCGGCGTGCACCCGGCGGAGTCCGGACCGTTTCCTACCGGCGACGTTGGCACCGTCACCGAGGACGGCTGGCTGAGCGTGCTGGACCGCAAGAAGCTCGTCATCATCCGCGGCGGGGCCAATGTGTACCCGCTCGAGGTCGAGCGCGTCCTCGCCACCCATCCCGAGGTGGCGAAGGTCGCGGTATGCCCTGTGCCGGACGAGCGGCTGGGACAACGGGTTGCTGCGGTCGTCGAATCCGCCTCTCCGGGAATCGACTTCGACGCGCTCGCCGACCTATGTCGACGCGAGCTGGCGGCGTACAAGGTGCCCGAGGTGTGGGCCCAAGTCGACGCGTTGCCGCTCAACGCAATGGGCAAGATCCAGCGCACGGAGTTGCCTGCGCTGCTCGACAGCGTCGGAGGGCGGTCCGAGTGACCACGAATTCGCCAATCACACCACCGTCTTTTGGGCTCGATGGCCGGGTCGCGATCGTCACCGGAGCATCATCCGGACTCGGAGCGGCGGTGGCGCGCTCGCTCGCCTCGCTCGGGGCTCGGGTCGCTGTTGTGGCGCGGCGCTACGACAAGCTCGCCGAACTCGCCACGCAGATCGACGGACTCGCGGTCGCCTGCGACTTGTCCGATCTCGACGCGGTCGGCACGGTCGTGCCTGAAGTGGTGGCGGGCCTCGGTCCACCAGCGATCCTCGTCAACGCCGCCGGGACCATGTTCAGCTACGAACCCGCCGAGTCCGAACCGGTGGACGCACTGCGCAAGACCATGGACCTCAATCTGCTCGCGCCGTTCCTGCTCGCGCAGGGCGTGTTTCCGCATATGTGTGCCGGGGGCGGCGGGTCGATCGTCAATATCTCCTCGATCAGCGGCCGCGTCGGCATTCCCGGTATCCCGCAGGCGTCGTACGCAGCGAGCAAGGCAGGCCTGTCCGGTCTGACATCGGAGCTTGCCATCCAGTGGGCCCGGCATTCGATCCGCGTGAACACCGTCGCGCCCGGCTTCTTCCGCAGTGAGATCACTGGTCCGCTCTATGACGCGGAGCGGTCCCTCGAGTACTTGCGGCGCAATACTCCGCTGCCCAAGGAGGGCACGGCTAACGACATCGTGGGCGCGGTCATGTGGCTCGCCGGCGACGCGGGAAGTTACGTCACAGGCCAGACGATCGTGGTCGACGGCGGCTGGACAGCGCGCTGACCACGATGTTGACACCATTCTCCATCCATGCAAACCTTATAAGTAATGAACGGAAACGGGATTCTCGTTTCCGCCTCCCGTCCCGGCGTCCGTGAGACGGTTCGAGAAAGGAACTCCCCCAAGTGTTTTCGGCGATTCTGATCGACAAGGACGAGTCCGGGCAGCGGGTCTCGCAGACCAGCATCGACGATGCGAGCCTTCCCGAGGGTGACGTCACCATCGACGTCGAGTACTCGACGCTGAACTACAAGGACGCCCTGGCGATCACCGGCAAGTCGCCAATTGTGCGGAAGTTCCCGCTGGTGCCCGGCATCGACGTTGCCGGCGTCGTCACCGAGAGCAGCCACGCGGACTGGTCGGCCGGTGACCGCGTCGTCTTGAACGGCTGGGGTGTCGGGGAGTCCCACTCGGGCGGGTTCGCGCAGCGTGCGCGCGTCAACGGCGACTGGCTCGTCCCACTCCCCTCCGCTTTCACATCGCGCCAGGCGATGGCGATCGGCACCGCCGGCTACACCGCGAGCCTCTGCGTCGACGCGCTGCTGAAGTTCGGTGTGACGCCCGACCAGGGCGAGGTGCTCGTCACCGGCGCCACCGGCGGCGTGGGCAGTGTCGCGATCGCGTTGCTGACCAAGGCCGGTTTCACCGTGGCCGCGTCCACCGGCAAGACCAGTGAGGTCGAGTACCTGCAGAAACTCGGCGCAACGACCGTGGTCGATCGCGCCGAGCTCGCCGAGAAGGGCAAGCCGCTGCAGAAGGAGCGTTGGGCGGCCGTCGTCGACTCGGTCGGCAGCCACACCCTCGCCAACGCCGCAGCCCAAACCCGTTACGGCGGAGCCGTTGCCGCGTGCGGTCTCGCGCAGGGCATGGACTTCCCTGCCACTGTTGCGCCGCTCATCCTTCGTGGTGTCTCACTGCTCGGCGTCGACAGCGTCATGGCGCCCAAGCCGCGCCGTCTCGCCGCATGGGATCGGCTGGCGCGTGATCTGGACCCCGCCGTGCTCGACGACATCGCCAGCGAGGTCGCACTCGACGGTGTCATCGCTGCCGCGAGCGACCTGATGGACGGCAAGGTCCGCGGCCGCATCGTCATCGACGTGAATCGCTGAGGAGCACACATGGCAACGAGGAAATCCGCCGCGACCCCCAAGAAGGTCGAGCTCGACCTCTCGGATGTCGACCACCGCGTCGGTCAGCCCATCGGCGGCGGCCAGCAGTGGGAGCCGTGCAGCCCCTCCGATATCCGTCGCTGGGTGATGGCGCTCGACTACCCGAACCCGCTGCACTGGGACACGGAGTTCGCCCGCAACTCCAAGTTCGGTGGCCTCATTGCGCCGCAGTCGATCTGCGTGGCACTGGACTACGGACACGGAGCGGCACCCGCCTGCGTGGGGCGGATCGAGGGTAGCCACCTGATCTTCGGTGGCGAGGAGTGGTGGTTCTATGGCGTACCGGTTCGCCCGGGCGACAAGCTGTTTCAAGACCGGCGCTTCCTGGACTACAAGGTGGCCGACACGAAGTTTGCCGGGCCGACCCTGTTCCAGCGTGGCGAGACCATTCACAAGAACCAGCACGGTGCGCTGGTGGCCCGCGAACACGCCACGTCCATCCGCTACATCGCCGAAGAGGCGAACAAGCGCGGCATGTACGACAACGCGCTCGGTGAGATCAAGCGGTGGACCCAGGAAGAGCTCATCGCGATCGAAAAGCTGCGCTACGACTGGCTGATGTCGAACCGGCTGGGTATCTCGCCGCATTTCGATGAAGTCAAGGTCGGTGACACGTTGCCGCGTCGCGTCGTCGGCCCGCACAGCGTCGCCACTTTCACCACCGAGTACCGCGCCTTCCTGTTCAACATCTGGGGAACCTTCCACTGGACCGCACCCGAGGGCATCGAGGATCCGTGGGTGTACCAGGATCCGGGCTGGACCGAGGGATTCGCCTTCGACGAAGAGGGCGCCAAGATTGATCCGCGGCTGCGCGACGGCCTCTATGTCGGCCCGTCCCGTGGTCACATCGACGGTGACAAAGCCGGCGAGGTGGGCATGTCGCGCGCCTACGGCTACGGCGCCACGATGGGCGGTTGGTGCACCGATTACCTGGCGTACTGGGCCGGTCACGATGGCATGGTGCGTCATAGCAAGGCCGACTTCCGCCTGCCCGCGTTCGAGGGCGACGTGACGTACTTCGACGCCGAAATCATCGGCAAGCAGGAGCAGTCGGAGTGGGGCGTGCCGCTGGTGCAGATCGAACTGCGCCTCACCAATCAGGACGGCGGCACACTCGTGAAGTGCACCGCCGAGGTCGAACTTCCGCGATAAGCACGTCGACAAGGGCGGGTGCAATGACGGCGACGGGTACCGAGACAGTGAATTCTGCGTCGAATCTCGTTCAGCAGCAGCATTTTTCGATCGCCAGCGGTCCGCCGCTGGCGGACGAGCCGGGCCTGGGCACGCTCACGCTGCCCGGGTTGTTGCGCGAGGTCACCACGCAGTTCGGTGATCGCGAGGCGCTCGTCGCCGGAGATGTTCGGTGGACCTACAACGACTTGTGGGAACGTTCCATCGAGGTGGCGCGCGCGCTGCGCGCCGCGGGCATCGGCAAGGACGGCCGCGTCGGCATCCTGATGACCAACCGTCCGGAGTGGCTGACCGGGCTGTTCGGCACCGCGCTTGCCGGCGGCGTGGCCGTCACGCTCAGCACCTTCTCCACGCCTGACGAGCTCGAATACCTGCTCGACGTGTCCGCCATCTCGGTGCTGCTTTTCGAACGCCGGATCCTCAAGCGCGACTTCGCCGACGTCCTGACCGGCCTCGAACCGCAGCTCGAGGTGGCGGCACCCGGCGAAATCGCCTCGGCGAAATACCCGTTCCTGCGCCACGTCGTCGCGGTCGACGACACCCCCGGCGGTGCAATCGAAGGCTGGGACAGCTTCCTCGCACGGGGCGACAGCGAGTCCCGTGACCTGGTTGAGGAAACCGCTGCGCGTACCCGGCCGAGCGATGCCGCCGTGCTGTTCTTCTCCTCGGGTTCGACGAGCAAACCGAAGGGAATTCTCAGCGCGCACCGGGGTGTGTCCATCCAAATGTGGCGCTTCGCACGGATATTCGACCTCAGCCCCAAGGACGACGTGCGCTGCTGGACGGCGAATGGGTTCTTCTGGTCGGGCAACTTCGGCATGGCTGTGGGCACCACGCTCTCCGCCGGCGGGTCCCTCGTGCTGCAGTCCGGTTTCGAGGCCACCGCAGCACTCGAACTCATGCAGGCGGAGCGGGTCAATTTCCTCGTCGCCTGGCCGCACCAGTGGGCTCAGCTGCAGACCGCACCGAACTGGCCAGATGTCGATCTGAGCGCGATGAAGTACGTGGATACCAACTCGCCGGTCGCACAGCACCCCACGGTGTCCACCACCTACACCGAGCCGCTGCAGGCATACGGCAACACCGAAACCTTCACGATCACTTCGTGCTACCCGGCCAACACACCGGTTGATGTCCACGGCAACAGCAGCGGCAAACCGTTGCCCGGCAATACGATCCGAGTGGTCGATCCGTTGAGCGGTGAGGTCGTCCCGATCGGCGAACGTGGCGAGATCTGCGTCAAAGGCCCGACCCTCATGCTCGGCTACCTGGGCACCCCACTCGACGAGACGCTCGACGGCGAGGGCTTCCTGCACACCGGAGACGGCGGGTACCTCGACGACACCGGACGGCTGTTCTGGGAAGGCCGGCTGACCGACATCATCAAGACCGGCGGGGCGAACGTCTCCCCGGTCGAGGTCGACGATGCACTCGAAACGCATCCGGCCGTGAAATTGGGCCGTACCGTCGGCATTCCGCACGAGACCCTCGGTGAGCTGGTCGTGGCGTGCGTCGTGCCGCTGGACGGAATCGTGGTTGACGCGGACGACATTCGCGCGTTCCTCAAGGAGCGCCTGGCCAGCTACAAGGTCCCGCGCGAGGTGCTGTTCTTCGACTCCTCGGAAATGGCCCAGACCGGCAGCGCGAAGATCAAGTCGAGTGAGCTGCGGGAGTTGGCGGCCAAGCGCTTGTCGGAGTAGGCGGTGCAACGCTGAACGCCATCGCCCACTTTTCGCTCTGGTGCGCGGGAACCCACGTGATCGTGAGAAAAGTGGGCGGTGAGGTTCACGTCATCCGCAACAGGCCGTTGGCGCGCACCTCTTCAAGCCAGCGCGCATGCCCAGACATGCGCGAGCACACGAAAAGTGCGCGATCACAAGAAAACTCAACGAAGTAGCGTGCAGTCGGCGCCCCCTGGTCGCCGCCCGCACAGCTACGTCTGTGCCGAATACCGCTCCGCGATCCGGCGGCGATGGGCACCCGGCGAACCGTACAGGGAACGATTCAGGGTCGCGCGCTTGAGGTAGACGTGGATGCCGCTTTCCCAGGTGTATCCCATCCCTCCGTGCAGTTGCATCGCCTTGCCGGCGATATCCACTGCGGCCGCACACGTATACGACTTCGCCATATGCGCGGCGAGTGCGGCATCGGGATCTGCCTCGACTTGGGCACGGACCGCGCCCGCTATCAGTCGACGCGCCACCGATGTCCGTACAAGCATGTCCGCGCACGCGTGTTTTACCGCCTGGAACGAACCGATCTTGCGACCGAACTGCTCGCGGACACCTGCATACGCGACGGTGGCGTCTACCATGGCCTCCGCAATGCCGAGGCTGTCACAGGCGACCGCCACCGAGGCGCGATGCCGCAACCGCTGCACGGCACCGGGTGCGTCGTTCTCGAACTGCCACAAGGCCTCTGGTTCGACCACGGCGCCCGCTGCCTCGACACTCGCAAGGCTTCGGGTCTCGTCGACGACCGGCTGGGGAGTCACGGCAACGCCAGGTGTAGTCGGTTCGATCGCGACCAGCACCGCGGAACCGTCCGATTGCACCGCGGGCACGAGCAGCCGATCCGCGGCGGTCGCGTCGAGTACGAAGTCCGCGTGACCGGTGAGGACGGCGCCATCGGCGGTGTCCTCAACCCGAAACATGCCCGGCTCCAATCCCTCTCCCGCGATAACGACGGCGGGGACGGTGGTGCCCGCGACCGTGGCGTGCAAGAGTTCGTCGCGATAGGCACCGGGTGTCACCATGTCGAGCGCATGGACAGCGAGCGCCACCGACGGGTACGGACCGCGAGCCGCGGCCCTGCCCAACTCGCCAAGGATGACGGCAGTCTCCGCGAAAGTCGCTTCGGCCCCGTCGAACTCGGCCGGTACCTCCAGCCCGAGCCAGCCCGATCGCGCGATGAGCTGCCAGTCCACGGCGGATTCCTCACCGGCCTTGGCAAGCAGTTCCCTTGCAACCGAGCGCAACTCGTCGTGTAGCGCCGCCAACTCTGCGGCGTCCTCGCTCATCGACTCCCCTCCGGTTCCCGCGGCAGGCCGAGGCCACGCTCGCCGATGATGGTGCGTTGGATCTCGCTCGTCCCGCCCGGAATGGTCCATTCCCACGAGCCCACGAAGTCCAGCACCCAGGCCCCCGATTCCCATCCGCTCGACAAGGGCTTCCGCACCAGGGTCTGCGCGGTGAGCCCGGCGACTTCGGCGGCGAAATCGGTCATTCGTTGCAGTAGTTCGCTGTAGAAGAGCTTCACGATCGACGCGTCAGCGGGACCCGGCAGCTTGGCCGAAACTAGGTCCGAGCACAATGCACGCAGGCCGATCAGCTCTGTTTCCAGGCCGGCAAGCCGATCGGACACCACCGCATCGTCCAGCGGCCGCTCCCCCGCCGGCCCGCGCCGGGCGCACATCTCGACGAGCCAGCGGAACCCGCCGTGTCGCAGCCGCTCCGCGAGTTCGAGCATGGTCATGCCGCGCTCGGCCCCCAGCGTCTGCTGCGCAACCCGCCAGCCGTCGTTCTCCGGCCCAACGAGTGCGTCCGCCGGAATGACAACGTCGTCGAGGAAGATC